>CAZJYM010000185.1:0-3677 GCA_964550245.1 uncultured Blautia sp.
GCAAAAATTTCAGTTGGAGTACGTGTACTCGAACTGGAAACCTGCATGTTTTTGGGATTTTTTACCCCGAAGCACGAGTTTCAAGGAGGAGGTATGCTGAAATGGCTAAAAAAAGCAGTCCTGCCACCACTTCGAAGACGAGATCTTCCTGGAGCAAGGCGCTGAAAAGAGACTGGCAGCTCTATCTTCTGCTTGTTGTCCCCATCGTTCTGGTTGTAGTGTTTAACTACGCGGCATATCCGGGCATGCGGATGATGTTCATGGACTACAAACCGGCCAGAGGATTTGCGGGCAGCGAGTGGGTCGGACTGGAGACGTTCAAAAAAGTGTTCAAGGATAAGGACTTCCACCGGGCCTTGTCCAGTTCCCTGGTTTTCAATATCCTGGATCTGATTGTGGGATTCCCGATGCCCATCATCCTGGCGCTGATGCTCAACGAGCTGCGCTACGTGATGTTTAAGAAGGTATCCCAGACAATCCTGTATCTGCCGCACTTCCTCTCCTGGGCCATCATCGGAAGCGTTGCCTACACCATGTTCCGTCCCAGCACGGGCCTGGTCAATGTGATTCTGATGAATCTGGGTGTGATTGAAGAAGGTATCCCGTTCCTGACGGAGAAATGGCACTGGGCCGTCACCTACCTGCTGATCGGTGTCTGGCAGGGCATGGGCTGGGGCACCATCATCTATCTGGCCGCCATCACCGGCGTCAGCGGTGAGCTTTACGAGGCAGCCATGATCGACGGCGCCAACCGCTGGCAGAGAATGTGGAACATCACCCTTCCCTGCATCCGCGGCACCATTGTTACCATGCTGATTATGAACCTTGGCCGTATCATGGGCAGCAACTATGAACGTCTGAGCGTGTTCGGAAACTCCAATGTCCGTGACTTCCAGTATCAGCTGGCCGTATACATCTACGAGAAAGGTCTCTCGGGAGGCAAGTACAGTATGGCTACCGTGGTTGGTGTATTCCAGTCCCTGGTAGGCCTGATCCTGGTACTGCTGGCAGACTGGTTTGCCAAGAAGATTGGTGAAGACGGATTACTGTAGGAGGTGAGAGACTATGGCAAAGAAAAAAGAAGAAGTGGCCCGGGACGACAGACAGGAGTCCGACGGCAGCCGTGCCATAAGCAAGTTTCGGATCAGCGATGCGCTGATGATGCTGTTCATCACCATCCTGTGTCTGACCTGTATCCTTCCGTTCCTGCATCTGGCGGCCAAATCCATATCCGGAAATGCAGCCGTTATGGCCAAGTCCGTGGCCTTCTGGCCCAAGGATATTAACTTTGACGCCTACGTATCCATTTTCAAGGACGGATCTCTGGTAAGATCCTTCGTTTACAGCGTCGTGGTCACCCTGATCTTCACTGCACTGGGCATGATCGCCTGTACCTGTGCCGCATACCCGCTGTCCAAGAAGCGGCTGAAGGGCAGAGCATTCTTCACCTTCATCCTGATGGTGCCCATGTACTTTGGAGCCAGCCTGATCCCCACCTACCTGCTGTTCAATGACCTGCATCTGATCGACAACATGTGGGTGCTGATTTTGCCTCTGATTTACTCACCCTACAACATGATGATCATGAAGAACTACTTCATCTCCAACATACCGGACAGCCTGGAGGAATCGGCCTTCCTGGACGGGGCCTCCAACATACAGATTCTGACAAAAATTGTACTCCCGCTTTCCAAGCCCATCCTGGCAACGTTGTCCCTGTTCTACGCCGTAGGCCGCTGGAACTCCTACGCCGACAACATTTACTACATCCGTACGGATGCCCTGAAGATGGTTCAGTACAAGCTGTATCAGATGGTTGCCTCCGCTTCCGAGGCGCAGACCACCACCCTGTCCGAGGCTGCTGCGGTTACCAGTACCCCTGAAGTGCTGCAGGCTGCCGCCATCATGTTCGTAACCATACCCATCATCTGCATCTACCCCTTCCTGCAGAAGTACTTCGTCAAGGGCATTATGGTAGGTGCTGTAAAGGGCTGATCCCTGGATAGTTTTCCGGCAAGGGCCGGGTGCTATACATTTATTTTCAAAAGGAGGGTAATACCATGAAGAAAACCAACCTCAGAAGATTCTGGGCCATCGCCCTTTCGGGCGTGATGGCCGGTGGACTTCTGGCAGCCGGAGCCATGACAGTGGCGGCTGAGGACGGCGGAGACGCCGGCATCGCCAGCTGGGTTCCGTTCGAGGAGAACGTGACCATCACCATTCCTGTTTACGACAGAGGACAGGAAGGGGTTCCGGATGTAACCAACAACTACTGGACCCAGTGGATTCAGGAGAATTTCGGTGATCAGTACAACATCACCGTGAATTTCGCTCCCATCCCCCGTTCCGACGTAATGACCCAGTACGCTCTGCTGGCCTCTTCTCAGGATCTGCCCACGATTCTGATGGAGTATGACTATGACAAGGTGGCCACCTGGGCAACAGACGGCTATCTGACCGAGTATGATGTGGATGCCTTCGCCCAGATCGCTCCCACCTACTATGGCAAGATGGAAGAGCTTGGCCTGACCCAGTACATTCAGCTGGACGGCCAGAATGTATTTGCTCTTTCCGAGAGACCTTACTACAACACCCCCTATACCTACGCTGAGTGGGTACGTATGGACTGGCTGAAGGAAGTAGGCTATGACCACATTCCCAAAACCCGTGCCGAGTATCTGGATGCCATGCAGAAAATCATGGATGCAGGCATTGCCGAGCATCCCGGCGGCGGCAGCATGATCCTTACCGGACAGGGCGCCGACCAGACCTATGCTTACCGTGACTTCCCGCTGGACGAGGAAGAGTGGGTAAAATACGGCGACTATAATATTCCGTCTCTGGGATATTCCGCCAACAAGAAACTGCTGAAGTACCTCAATGAGGAATACAACCTGGGAATCATGGATCCCGAGTACTACACCATTGATACCGAGACCGCAAAGGCCAACTTCATCAACGGCAAGACCTATAAGTACGGCGGATACATCTCCGCCAGCATGGACTGGCTGGAATCCTTCTATGAAATCAATCCCGATGCCGAGCTGGCTGTAAATATTCAGTCTCTGGAAGGGGATGAAGCAGAAGGCACCGTTCCCGCTTATCGTTCCGACAATCCCTTCGGTATGATCATCGGCTTCTCCTCTCAGGCAACTGAGGAGCAGATCAAAGCCGCTCAGATGTACATGGAGTGGATGATTCAGCCCGAGAACCTGTTCACCTTGCAGTGGGGTATCGAAGGCCAGAACTACAACATGGTTAATGATGTTCCCGAGTCTGTTCCCTACGGCGATCAGCCTGTAGACTACAAGCAGGGCTACAACAACAGCGTTGACTACTGGTGCGTAGTAGTGGCTTCCCGTGTGTACGGCGATGCCGAGGACAGCATCAGAACCACTTCTCCTCAGGGCCTGCCTGTAGACTTCTCTGACGCTCTGATTGAGAACTATCACAAGAAACAGGAAGCGGCCGCGAAAGGCTGGGCCGTGACCGACTGTATGTTCGGAGGCGCTGTGGAGGCTGTTACCGAGTACGGCACCGAGCTGCAGGCCAAGTATATCGAGTATCGTGACCAGCTGGTTCAGGCAGATCCTGCAGAGTTTGACGCCCTGTATGATGAGTATTCTCAGGAATATCTGGATGCCGGATTCCAGGAAGTTATCGACGACCGTATGGAG
>CAZJYM010000185.1:3777-6730 GCA_964550245.1 uncultured Blautia sp.
CCGCTGCTGAAGAGGCTACCGAAGAGGCTGCTGCTGAGGAAGCTACCGAAGAAGAAGCTACCGAGGAAGCTGCTGCTGAATAATGAATTAATTTCAAACAGCCGGGTACCGAATGGTACCCGGCTGTTTTTCTTTTTCCCTTACTCTTTGCAGGGGATTTCAAAGACGCCTGTCCTGTGATACAATATAATAGAAGAAACTCATTCGGAAAGGGAGGATCTCCATGGGAAAGAAGGAAAAGGAAAAGACAGATCTCACCGAAAGAACCGGCAGGAGAATGATGGACATTCTGGAGCTTGTGGGAAAGGAGTCCGGGACGGACGAGGATGTTTACATGGCTGTGGAAGCGGTGACGGCCCGGAAGATCATCTCCATGGCCAGGTATCTCTTTGCCACGGGGGAAGAGAACCTGGAGGGCCTGGAGATCTGGGCTTTCACGCATATATTGCCATATAAGGGAAACCTGACGGATAAGGTGTGCAGGGCAGTCTGTGAGCGCATCGCCGGGGATCCGGATCTGGCGGAGCGGTTTTTCTCCGGCCGCTCTATGTCCCTGGAGGAGGAAGGGAGGACCGTGTTTGCCGTGGAATTTCCTCCTCAGGATCCCGAGTGGAGAGATGAGATAACTGGACCCGGCTGGGTATGGACTGCCTTTTCCGCCGACGCTTCGGTGCCTGTTTCTTACGGGGTGCAGTACGGAAACCTGCCCCGGGCGTCTGAGATCACAATGTATCTCCCCTCTTATGGAGAGGGTGTGGGGGAGATCATCACCCCCTGGGGATTTGAATCCCCCAGGGAACTGGATCGGATGCTGCAGTCGGGATGGCACTTCCTGGTTCCCCAGAGCACGGACAGCAAGGATCTTCAAAAGCTCCTGGATGCCCACATGGAGGAACTCTCCTCTGTGGCCAGCCTCTCTCCCGAGGATCCGGGCATGCACGCCATCCGCCTGAAGTTCTCCCATGTCCTTCCCGGAAAGGAGGAGTCCCGGGATCTCTTTTTGTACCTTTACTACTGCCCGGAGGATCAGGAAGCGTACCGGATGCGGTTTGACGATGACCTGCTGGAACTGAAATCTCTGATCGAATCCGGGTATACCGAGGAGGACTTAAACGATCAGGGCCGGGAGAAGGTCAGGAAGTATCTGGTGATTTCGGGAAAGGGAAAGAGGGCTTCCGTAAGCTTTAATAAGGAAGCCTGTCTGGAGGCCTGCCGCTATGCGGGAAACTTTGTCTTACTCTCGGACAGGGAGCGGGATCCCTTTGAAGCCCTGGAGCTGGCGGACCGGCTGAATACGATCCACTGGTTTTTCCGTCCGGAAAGGCATTCCGAGTGGTCATACTTTGCCCTTCAGGGGCGGACGTTTGTTCGGTTTGTGGCCCTGTGTTATTATTCATATTACAGGGACCAGATCCGAAAGATATCAAAGACACTGGGAATTGCGGACGGAGATCCCCTCCACGACATCCACCTGGGGGATGAGAGGAAGCTGAAGAAGTGGCTCGGGGAAACACCTTCGAATGTGCAGCTCGGCTGGTTCGATCCCCTCAAAAACCCCGGATCTGTGCCCGTTGACATTCTTTCCCGGGACCGGATCTTTCTGGAGAGGCTGGGGCTGAAGGTCTGACCTGAAGGAGAAAGGAGAAGTCATGGCTGTCTTTTTGGGAATCGATACCGGCACTTCCAGTGTGAAATCCCTGCTGCTGGGGGAGGACGGAACGGTCTTTGGAACCGCCTGGAAGGAGTATGAGGTGAAAAGACCGGATCCCCTTATGGCGGAACAGAGGATGGAACAGATCTGGAAGTGTACGGTTTTGACCATCCGCTCTCTTTTGGAGAAGTATCCGGAGATCCGGGATCAGATCGCAGGGATCGGCTTTTCAGGCCAGATGCACGGTCTGGTGATGGTGGACAAAGAAGGCCGGGAGGTGCGGGACACCATCATCTGGGCGGATCAGCGCTCCGGGGAATCCATCCGCAGGATTTACCAGACGGTTCCGGAAGAGGAGTATGAGTCCCGGATCTTAAATTCTCTCAGTCCCGGATTCCTGGTAAGCTCTCTGGTGTGGATCCGGGACCATGAGCCGGAAAACTATGCAAAGATACATAAGGTCATGCTGCCCAAGGACTTTATCCGCTTCCGGATGACCGGGGAGATGGGAACAGATGCTTCCGATGCCTCGGGAACCGGCATCTTTGACACGGCAAAAAGGCAGTGGGCCTGGGATCTGATCCGCAGGACCGGGCTGGAGGAAAACTTCTTTGTGCCCTGTCATGAATCGGCGGAGAGGGCGGGATCCCTAAGCTCTTCCTGTGCGGAGGAGACAGGTCTTCCGCAAGGGATTCCCGTTTTCTACGGAGGAGGGGATACCCCGGTACAGGCCCTGGGAAACGGGATGCTCGATCCGGGGACCGCCATCTCCAACATCGGCACCGCCGCCCAGTTTCTGACCGTATCCGATCAACCCCTGTATGATCCGCAGTTTCGCACCAACACCTTCTGCTACGTACAACAGAATCAGTGGCTGGTGATGGGTGCCAGCCTGACCGGAGGAGCTGCTTTAAAGTGGCTGAAGAACAATATGCTGGACATGGACAGCTATGAGGCCATGAATGATCTGGCGGAAACCTCTCCTCCGGGCAGCAGGGGACTCTTCTTCCTTCCCTGCCTGAACGGGGAGAGAACCCCCTGGAAGGATCCCCATGCCAGAGGGATGTACTTCGGATTGAACTTAAACCATAACCGGTCTGATCTGATACGCTCTTTAATGGAAGGAATTCTTTACTCCCAGCGCTGTTCTCTGGAGATCTTCCGGGAGATGGGCCTTTCCTTTGACCAGGTGATCGCCTCCGGAGGAGGATCCAGAGGCCGGGTGATGAAAAGAATCATGGCGGACATCTTTGGCTGCCCGGTACGCACCAGCCTGGTAAGGGAACAGGGATGTGTGGGTGC
>CAZJYM010000186.1:0-6712 GCA_964550245.1 uncultured Blautia sp.
GTGACCCGGAAATGGACTATAATGGGGGAAACATCTGAAAAGAAAGTGGTATAATCAGATCGAAAGAAGGTGTTATTCCATGGAAAGAATGGATTTTAATGATGAGTGGAAGTTTTGGGCCGAAGGGGGACAAAGCCGTATGGTTACCCTGCCCCATGACGCCATGATGGAAAGCGGCAGGAGTGCGGATGCCCCCTCCGGAGCGGGAGGAGCCTGCTTCCGGGGCGGGATTTATCACTATGAGAAGAGCTTTGAACTGTGTCCTAAGCTGAAGGGCAAGACCCTGATCCTGGAGATGGAAGGGGTGTACCCGAAAGGGGAGGTTCTCTTAAACGGATCTTTGGTGGGGCAGTGTTTTTACGGCTACTCCCAGTACGACTTTGATCTTACCGGGCTGGTAAGGGAGGGTACCAATACGCTTTCGGTGACCGTGGATCATTCCCACACCCCGGACAGCCGCTGGTATTCCGGCGGCGGCATCATCCGTCCCGTCTCTTTGCTGGCGGGAAATCCTGCCCACATCAAACCCCAGGGGGTGAAGGTCAGGACCCTCTCCGCCCGTCCGGCGGTGGTTCAGGTGAGAACGGAGCATACGGGCGGAGAGGATGTGCGGGTGGAGATCACCATCCTGGATCAGGACCGGGTGGTGGCCCGGGGCTTTGGAAGTCCCGCAAGCCTTACCATCTCGGATGCTGCGCTCTGGAATGCGGATCATCCCCATCTCTACACCTGCCGGGTAAAGCTCTGTAAAGGGGAAGTCTGTCTGGATACGGAAGAGGTATCTTTTGGCATCCGCACCCTTTCCTGGTCGGAGAAGGGATTTTTTGTAAACGGGGAATCCACCCTCTTAAAGGGAGGCTGTGTGCATCATGACAACGGAACCCTGGGGGCCAGAACCTTTCGGGAAAGCGAGTACCGGAGGGTAAAGAGGTTAAAGGATCTGGGATTTAACGCCGTTCGAAGCGCCCACAACCCGGCTTCCCGGTATTTGCTGGAGGCCTGCGATGTGCTGGGCATGTATGTGATGGATGAGGGCTGGGACATGTGGTACAGGTCCAAGACGGAGTATGACTACTCCCTCCGCTTTGAGGACCACTTCCAGGAGGATATCGCCTCCCTGGTGGACCGGGACTACAATCATCCAAGCGTAGTCCTTTACTCCATCGGCAACGAGGTGACGGAACCGGCGGAGGAAAAAGGGGTTAACCTGGGTAAAAAACTGATCGAGACCTTCCATGCCCTGGACGACACCCGTCCCGTGACCGGAGGGATCAACCTGATGCTGATCTTCCTGAACTCCCTGGGGATGAAACTGCCCACGGGAGAGGGAGAAGCCCCGAAAAAGCTCTCCAGCACCGAGTTTAACCAGATGATGGCACACCAGGGAGAGCAGATGAATCAGGTCGCCGCCATGGAAGGGGTGGATGAGGTCACTTCTCCCATCCTGGATGCTCTGGATATAGCAGGCTACAACTATGCCTCCTCCCGGTACGCCGGTGAGGGCGGTATCCATCCGCAGAGAGTGGTGGTGGGCAGTGAAACCCTTCCCCAGGATCTGGCCCGGAACTGGAAGCTGGTAGAGTCTCTTCCCTACCTGATCGGAGATTTCATGTGGACCGGCTGGGACTACCTGGGAGAGACGGGAATCGGTCACTGGAGCTATGTCTCCCCGGATGCGGAAGTTCCGGCGGATTTTGGAAAGCCCTATCCCTTCCTGCTGGCGGATACCGGAGTGGTGGACATCCTGGGAAATGAAAATGCGGAAGCGGGAAACGCAGCCGTGATCTGGGGAGCCAGAAAAGAGCCTTATATCGCCGTGCGGCCGGTAAACCATGCGGGAGAGATCCTGCTGACTGCCATGTGGCGGGGCAGCGATGCCCTTCCCTCCTGGTCCTGGAAGGGATATGAGGGAAACGAGGCCACGGTGGAGGTCTACAGCGCGGGAAGGGAAGTTGAGCTGATCTTAAACGGAAAATCCCTGGGAAGAGAAAAGCTGGAAAACTGGAAGGCCGAGTTTTCCTGTTCTTACGAGCCTGGAAAGCTGGAAGCGGTCTCCTTTGATGAAGAGGGAAAGGAGATCTCCAGATCTGCTCTCACTTCAGCCTCCGGGAAAAGATCCATCCGCATCACCCCGGAGGAAAAGCTTACAAAGGATGACATCCTCTACGTGGATGTGGATCTGACCGGCGAAAACGGTATCGTGGAAAGCGGCATGGATACCCTGCTGCATGTGCAGGTGGAAGGGGGAGAACTGCTCTCCTTTGGAAGCGCCCTGCCGGAGACCGAACATTCCTTCCTGGACGGCGAATACCCCACTTACTACGGGAGAGCCCAGGCCGTGATCCGGAAAGGCTCAGGATCCATCACCATCCGGGTGAAGGGTGAAGGCTTTGAAGTGGCCGAGGCGGTGGTACTATTATAATGGAAGGAAAATTTCAGATCCGGGGGATCCGGGAGGCTGACAGACCGGCCCTGGAGCACATCTGCCTGGTAACCGCCCGGGGGCTGGACCTGGAAAAACCCCTGGAAAAACAGGCCATTGCCGCCATCTACTGCCACTACTACCTGGATTACCAGAGGGAGTACGGCTTTACAGTGGCAGCAGAGAAAAGTGTCGGCTACATCCTCTGTGCCCCCGACTACGACCGCTTTGCCGGGACCATGAAAGAATTCCTATCTCATACCGACAATCCCCTGATTCGGGAGATCGGAGAGTCGGAGATCGAAGACCTGCTTCCCTTTGCCGGGGAGTACCCGGCTCATCTGCACATCGATCTGCTGCCGGAGATCCAGGGAAAGGGCTGGGGCAGCCGTCTTATCGACCGCCTGAAAGATGAGCTTCGGGAGATGAAAGTGCCGGGGCTGGTGCTGCAGGCCGGAGCCGACAACACCGGGGCCATCCGGTTCTATGAGAGAAACGGCTTTACTACCCTTGACGAGTCCGGCGGGACGGTCACGATGGGCATAAGGCTTTGATGGTCGGAATACCTGTAGTTTTTATCGTATTTTCGATATTTCAAAAATCCTTCTTACTCTATTATTGGAGGTAATAAGAGTAAGGAGGATTTTTTTATGGCTATCTTTAATCCATACAGCAAATTTTGGATGATTTTTGATACGGTGATGGACTATGTGCGGCTGGGGCTGATGGTGGTGCTCTTTTCCCTGCCTCTTTTCACCATGGGAACCGCCATTGCAGCCGGCATGACAGTGGCCATGCGCATCGAGAGAGGGGAGGCTCCCACGGTGGTCAAACCCTTCTGGAAGGCCTTTAAGGAAAACTTCAAACAGGGTCTGCCTCTGACACTGGTCTTTGGCGGGATCTTTACCCTGCTGGCCGCCGACTGGTACACGGTGACGCAGATGGAAGCCACCGCGTCGGTACGTTTTCTGGAGCTGGGCATTGTGGTTCTGGCCGTTCTGGTGGTGATGATCGGCTTCTACGTGTTTGCCGGCATGGCCCGCTATGAACTGCGGTGGAAAGCCCTGGTCAGGAATGCGGTGATCTACACCTTCCTCAACTTTCCCAAGAATCTCCTGGGTGTGGGAATCCTGATCGCCGGCCTTCTGCTTTACAACTACGCCCAGCCCATTGTGCCCGTAATCATCTGTGCGGTGCCTGCTCTGGAGATGTTTTACATGGGCAAGGTGTGCATGACCACGTTTCGGAAACTGGAAGGAAAACAGACGGATGAAGAGGATCCGGAAGTAGAAGAATAGAAAGGAGAAAAACCATGGGAACAGTGATGTATGATCCGAAGACGGATCCGGAATACCAGAACCCCTACATTGATCTGGACGAGTGGAGAGAGCGGCCCATGCCCGACGGCTCCGTGGTGCCCTTCCGCTACATGCACGGCGGTTTTAAAGATACCGGCGTGAAGTTTTTGTTCTGCTTCCCGGAAAAGGACAGGTTTGCGGGAAGATTTTACCAGTATTTATCTCCCTTCCCGGGACCGGACGAGGAAGTTGCTTCCGTGGGAAGACTGGGGGAGGATGACAAAATCGCCTTCTGTCTGGCCTACGGAGCCTACTTTGTGGAGACAAACATGGGTTCCGGCGCCGCCTTCGGTTTTAACAAGGATGATCTGAAGGTGTGGAAGTCCAGCGCGGCGGCGGCGGAGTACTCCCGGGTGAAGGCCATGGAGATTTACGGCTGTGAGAGGCCTTACGGATATGTCTACGGAGGAAGCGGCGGCGGATACAAGACCATGGCCTGTATTGAAAACACCAGAGCCTGGGACGGAGCCCTGCCCTTTGTGATCGGTTCCCCCTATTCCCTGCCCAACACCATCAACATGCATGTGCAGGGGCAGCGGGTGCTGCGAAACTGCTTCGGAAAGATCCTGGACGCCCTGGATGCAGGGGGAAGCGGAGATCCATACCGGGATTTAAATCCGGATGAGGCGGCCATGTTAAAGGAACTGACCCGCATGGGCTTTCCCCCCATCGCCTGGTATCTGGAAGCCAAAGGGGAGATCGATCCCGGCTCCCTGCCGGTTCTCTTACCCGGTGTGAAGCTTATGGATCCCACCTACTTTGAAGATTTCTGGACCGTTCCCGGATACATGGGTGCAGATCCGGAAAGCACCGCCAGCCGGGACCGCCTCCGGTTTACCGGGGTGGTCAAGAGTGTACGGCTTTCTCAGAAAGAACAGGACCGCACCCCGGAGGAGGGAATGAACGGGGTGGACGATGCCTGGAAAAAACAGCTCACCGGCGGAAACGGAGCCTACATCGAGCTGGAAGAGGTTCCCCACGGGGACAATCTCTATCTGGGAGGAGTCAACATTACACCCATCACCGGAGAGGCAGCCGGGAAGGTTCTGCTGCTGGACAACATTATTTACAACCCGCAGGGAGAGGGCGGATACCTGACCATCGGCATGTGCTACGGCATGGATGACCTGGACGGAGTCCTGGGATCCATCAAACCGGGAGATCAGGTTTCCCTGGACAACTCGGACTACATCGCGGTTCAGTCCTACTACCGCCATCAGGTTCCCCCGGATCCGGACTTCCACGCCTGGGATCAGTTTCGAAACGCAGACGGCACCCCGGCTCTTCCCCAGCGGAAAAACGTGATGGGCCCCGGATTTACCGGAACCGGAACGGTACAGGACGGAAACATTCAGTGCAAGGTGATCAACATCCAGGCTTTGATGGATGAATCCACCTGTCCCTGGTGTGCGGACTGGTATAAGAAAAAAATTGAAAAGACCAAAGGATCTCTGAAAGACCACAGGCTCTACTACATGGAGCGCTGCATGCACGGGGATGCGGATGCCCGTGTCAACTACATGGTCGTCAACTACATGGGAGCCCTGCGCCAGTCTCTGCTTGATCTGGCAGCCTGGGTGGAAAAGGGTGTGGAACCCCTTCCCTCCACGGTCTACGAGCTGGGGGAGGACGGACAGATCCACCCGGAGAAGGACATCAAAAAGCGCTTCGGCGTGCAGCCCCTGGTAAACATCACCGCCAACGGAGAGAAATGTGCGCATGTGAAACCCGGAGAAAACGTAACCTTCTGCATTGAGGCCCAGATGCCCCAGGGAGCCGGGGAGATCACGGAGATGGCCATGGCTTATGAGGAACTTAAAGATACTACGGCGGATACCATGTATCCGGTGAAGCTGGACTTCCAGCGCCGGGTAAACGATGGCGTCCACGGAGCCTTTGCCGGTGCCTCCTGCAGCTATGAGAAGCCGGGTACTTACTTCGCCACGGTGCGGGTTCTTTCAAACCGGCATGGAAACCGGGAGGAAGCCTTTTTGCAGGTTAAAAACATGGACCGTGTCAGGATCGTGGTGGAACCGTAAATCTGGCGAAGGTCGGAAATCTGGCATTTAACGTCGGATGTCCGTGATATTTCCCGGGGAAAAAGGAATACAGTAGAATCACGAAATAAATTTAGATTTGATCGACAGGAGGGTTTCTTTCATGAAAAAGAGCAGAATGTACATAAGCGTCCTTCTCGCAGGCGCGCTGACCGTCCCCATGGTGCTTTCCGGCTGCGGCGGAGGCGGCGGCGGAAAGGGAGGGGAAGAGCAGTTTTCCTGGTGGATCTACAACGGGGCTGATTCTTCCTATTATACCGAGTACAGTGAGAATCCGGCCATCCAGTACACCCTGACCAAAACCTGGGGCGAGGATGAGACGAAGATCAGTTTTGAATTCTGGCAGCCGGCTTCCGGCACAGCCGCCGACAACTACAGCACCATGATCGCATCCGGGGATCTGCCGGACATCATCGATGCGGTGATCAGTGATCCGCCGGAAATCATGCATGAGAAAGGCTACGCCCTGGATCTGACAGAATACGTCACCCAGTACATGCCCAACTACGTGGAACTGGTTCATTCCGACGAGTCCATCACCAAGAATGCGGTGACCATGGTGGACGGGGAAGAGCACTATTATTCCCTGTGCAACATTCTGGACGCTCCCGATACCGTCTTCCAGGGATACATGTACCGCCGGGACTGGATCGTGAAATACGGAACCAACCCGGAGACCGGAGAGGCCTTTACGGGCGGTTATACCGATGAGAATGATCCCGACAGCTGGCAGGACGATGTGGTATTCCCCAGCGGCGGACCGGATCCCGTCTACATCAGCGACTGGGAATGGATGTTCGACATCTTCCAGAAAGCCCTGGACGATCTGGGAATCGATGATTCCTACTGCATGAGCCTTTACTACCCGGGATTTA
>CAZJYM010000187.1:0-6711 GCA_964550245.1 uncultured Blautia sp.
GCTCCGCATCCGGAGCACTCCGGCACCAGCCTCTCCTTTTCCCTGTGGACCTGATCGATCAGCCCGGAAAGAGAGACGTTGTCAAAGTTTACATTGGTGAGGGTGGCAAAGAGACTCTTCATGACCAGCAGATCTGTCTCCGGGGTGATCTTGTGTTCATTCCCTTCCGTGGCCCGGGCCAGACCGATGAGAGCTCCGGTAAGCCTGTCCTGCAAAATGGCCGTATCTTCTTTCTTTCCACAGGCACCGGCGCAGCCGGTGCAGTTTTTTCCTCCCCCTGTCTCTTCACACTGAAAGCAGAACATTATCTTCCTTCCTCCTTTTCCTCGATGATCTCTCCTGCGATGGAGATGGTGACAACCTTAAACGGGATGTGTTTACCGCTTTTTTGCAGGGCATGCCGGGCCGCGTATTCCAGCCCTCCGCAGCAGGGCACCTCCATGCGGGCCACCGTAAGGCTGTTGATGTCATTGTTTTCCAGAATCTCTCCCAGTTTCTCACTGTAGTCCACCCGGTCCAGCTTGGGACAGCCGATAATGGTGATTCGGTTTTTCATCAGTTCCTCATGAAAGCCCACGTACGCAAAGGCGGTACAGTCTGCGGCCACCAGCAGATCGGCCCCCTGAAAGTAAGGAGCGGTGACCGGAACCAGACGGATCTGCAGGGGCCACTGGGTGACTTTGTTCTGAAAAGCTTCCTTATTAAAAGGGGCTGCTTCTCTCTCCTCAAAGGTGATGGCTCCTTCGGGACAGGCGGGAAGACAGTTTCCCAGACCGTCGCAGTAGTCCTCCCGGAGAAGTACGGCCCTGCCGTTTACCATGCCGATGGCTCCCTCATGGCAGGCCCTGGCGCATTTCCCGCAGCCGCTGCACTTTTCGGCATCGATATGGATGATTTTTCTTATCATGATGTTTTTCCTCCTTGACTTGTTTCTCCCATTATGCTATAAAGAGATCAGAAAATCAGTTGTATTTACAACGGAAAAGAAGATTGTATGAAAAATTTCTGGTTTCTCTTGACATGGTTTCTTCAGTATGGTATAAAGAGGGCAGAAAGTCCGTTGTATTTACAACGGAAACGAGGATTATATGGAAAAATACTTATCCGTCCTGAGCGGCTCCCGGCTGTTCTCCGGTATGGGGGATGATGAGATCCTGGCCATGCTGGACTGTCTGCAGCCCCGTGAAAAAAGCTATGAGAAGGGAGAAACCGTATTTCACCAGGGGGAGTTTCTTTTGAGTCTGGCCTTCCTTGCGGAGGGACGGATGCACATACAAAAGCAGGACTACTGGGGAAACTTAAGTATTCTCAACGAGATCCTGCCCGGACAGCTTTTCGGGGAGGCCTGTGCCGTACCCGACGGAGGACCCATCATGAATGACGTGGTGGCCATGGAGAAGAGCACCGTTCTCTTTTTCGACATGGACAAGGTCCTCACGGTCTGTTCCTCGGCCTGCCCCTATCACACCAGGCTGGTGAAAAATCTGTTTTATTCGATTTCCGACACAAACCGTCATCTTGTCCGCAAGCTGGACTACATGGCCCGGCGCACCACCAGAGAGAAACTGCTATCCTATTTATCGGACGAATCCAGGAAGCAGAACAGCAGCTCCATCACCATTCCCTTTAACCGGCAGCAGCTGGCGGACTACATTGCGGTGGACCGAAGCGCCATGTCCAATGAGCTCTCCAAGATGCGCAGCGAGGGAATCCTGGATTATCACAAAAACTCTTTCACACTCCGGGGACGCCACTGATTTTAAAATCCGTCAATTTTCCCCGGGTTTTCGGGGTTCTGTTTTTAGAAGGCCCGGTGTACAATCGATCTGTCAGATGAGATCAGAAGAAGGCAATGTTTCGGTTACAACATGGTACGAGGAGGAAGGTAAAATGGGAAAAAATTATTCAGAAAGCTTAAAGGAAAAGATTCAGCATTACCTGGCAGATCAAGAGTGGCACTTCTGGTTTAACGAGGAGACGGGAGCCTTTGAATTCATCCTGAATCTTCAGGGCATTATCCGGGATGTGAAATACTTTATCGACGTCTGGGAAAACGACTTCATCGTCTACGCCATCTGTCCCTTCGGAGTGGACAGTGACGACCATAAACAGATGGAAAACATGTCCCTGTTTCTCAGCATGGCCAACTACGGCCTTCGCAACGGCAACTTCGAACTGGACGTGAGAGACGGGGAAATTCGGTACAAGAGCTTCATGGAATGCAAGAACATGGAACTTTCCTTTGAAGCCATCGATATCTGCGTGTCGGTTCCTGCCATGATGTTTGAGCGCTATGTGCGGGGCATCATGAGCATTATTCTCAATAACGCATCTGCCGTGGATGCCATCTCCCTCTGTGAGGATTCCTATTCTTCCATGAAGGATCGGGAAGAGGAGGAGGCCACAGAGGAGGACCCGGATCCGGATGATGATCCGGACATCCCCGTGCAGTAGGACCGGGCCGCACAGGAACTTTGCCGGACCTCAGGACCGTCTGAAGCAAAGGTACAGTACATAAGGATGATTCGAGAAGGAGGAATGAAAAATGGCAAAGGATTATTCGAGGAAGATTCAGACAGTGATCGATAATTTCTTAAGGGACGATGACTGGAACTACTCGTTTCATGAAGAGAACGGCGTGTTTGAGTTCGGACTGTCCCTGCGGGGTGTGATCAAGAGCGTAAAGTATATCGTGGATGTGTGGGAGAATGACTTTATGGTCTATGCGGTGTGCCCCTTCGGGGTGGACCAGGACAACCCGTTTCAGATCTCCAATATGTCCATGTATCTGACCATGGTAAACTACGGTCTTCGTAACGGCAACTTTGAGTTGGACGTGAGAGACGGAGAGATCCGCTACAAGTGCTTCGTGGAGTGCAAGAACATGGTGCTCTCCCCCGAAGCCGTGGAAGTCAACATCTCCATCCCCGCCATGATGTACGACCGGTACGGCCGGGGAATCGTCAACATCCTCGTCAACGACGCCACCGCCGAGGAGGCCATCTCCCTGTGCGAGGACAGACATTACGGGGGAAGACGCCTGGAGGAGAGAGATCTTATGGAGGAGCCGGATGATTCCGACATCCCGCCCCAGTAATAAGAATTGCAGCCCTGTTTCCTGTGGAGGCAGGGCTGCTTTTGTTTTCTTCTTTTTTCTGGACTGTCACTACGCCTCAGGGAAACCAGATTTTTGCCTTTTCCTTGATGAGGATGCCGGGATTGTGGCTGGAAAGATCAGAATCACACTGGCAAATGTGTCGGAAAAATCCTGAAATACAGTTGGGGGGAGAGTGTATATTGCCGATAATTCTGGAATTTTCACACTTTCTATTGAAAAACTGCCGGAAATGAATTACACTGTTTATGTATGATTACAGCGTCAGAAGCCTTCTCACACGGCGTGCTCGTACGTCGATGAAAAAAAGGCTTTAGACGTAATCTTTTTCACTTGCATATCTGGTGATTCACGGCAGCTGCCGGAAAGGACAAAGACTTCCGGGCTGCGTATTATGGAGGTAAATATATGGCAGAGAGCAAGATCAGGACCATTGGGGTTCTCACCAGCGGCGGGGATGCCCCGGGCATGAACGCGGCCATCCGGGCCGTGGTCAGAAGGGGCCTTAGCAACGGGCTTCGGGTGAAAGGAATCTACAAGGGTTACAGCGGCCTGTTAAATGAGGAAATTATAGATCTCAGCGCCAAGGACGTTTCCGATACCATTCAGAGAGGCGGAACCATTCTCTACACCGCCCGCTGTGCGGAGTTTCGGACACTGGACGGACAGCAGCAGGGCGCGGAGGTATGCCGGAAGCACGGGATTGAGGGCCTGGTGGTCATCGGCGGAGACGGTTCCTTTGCGGGAGCCCAGAAGCTGGCGGCCCAGGGAATCAACACCATCGGCGTTCCCGGAACCATCGACCTGGACATCGCCTGCACCGAGTACACCATCGGCTTTGACACGGCTGTGAACACGGCCATGGAAGCCATCGACAAGGTGCGGGATACTTCTACTTCCCATGAGCGCTGCAGCATCATCGAGGTCATGGGCCGCCGTGCCGGCTATCTGGCCCTGTGGTGCGGGATCGCCAACGGAGCCGAGGATGTGCTGATTCCGGAAAAGTACGACTACGATGAGCAGAAGATCATCAACAACATCATCGCCAACCGGAAGCTGGGCAAAAAACACCACATCATCATCAACGCGGAAGGCATCGGCCACTCCGAGGCCATGGCCAAGCGGATCGAGGCGGCCACCGGCATTGAAACCCGGGCCACCATCCTGGGCCACATGCAGCGTGGCGGAAGCCCCACCTGCAAGGACAGAGTCTACGCTTCCATGATGGGAGCCATGGCTGTGGACCTTCTGGTACAGGGCAAGACCTGCCGGGTGGTGGGATACCGCCACGGCGAATACGTGGATTTCGATATCGACGAGGCTCTCTCCATGAAGAAGAGCATCTCCGAATATCAGTGGGAAGTCTGCAAGTCCCTTTCCCACAATTACGACAAGAATGGAAAGCCCACAAGGTTATAGAAGTCTGGAAGAAGGGGGCCTTTTCTATTCTCTTCGGGGGAAGATCAGAAACCTGCGGACGGCTCAGGTGATTGTCCTTGGCTTTGCCCTGACCATTCTGGCGGGGGGACTGATTCTTTATCTGGGGCCCTGCACGGTGCCCGGGGAGCATACCTCCTTCACGGACGCCATGTTTACGGCTACGACCTGCGTGTGTGTCACCGGCCTTGTGACGGTGACCACAGCCGGGCACTGGACGCTGGCGGGAAAAGCGGTGATTCTGATTCTGATCCAGATCGGAGGAATCGGGTTCATCGCTCTGGCCAGCCTTATTTTTATCACCCTGCACAGAAAAATCTCCCTGCGGGACAGGAGGATGATCCAGGAATCCTACAACCTGGACCGCATGTCCGGCGTGGTGATGGTGGTCAAGAGGGTGGTCCTCTGTGTATTTTCGGCGGAAGCGGTGGGAGCTCTGTTTTATTCCATCCGCTTTGTCCCCCTGTTCGGGCCGGTCAAAGGGATGGGACAGGCGGTGTTTACCTCTGTTTCCGCCTTTTGCAATGCCGGGGTGGACCTTCTGGGGGAAAACAGTCTGGCACCCTTTGCGGCGGATCCGCTGGTGAACCTGACTACAATGGGACTCATCATCGCCTCGGGTCTTGGCTTTACCGTGTGGTGGGACCTGCACGAAAAGATGAAGAAGGTCTACAAAGGGGAGATCCCGCCCGGCAGGTGGTATGCCAGGCTGCGGTTTCACAGCAAGCTGGTGCTTTGTACCACCGGGATTCTGATATTTGGCGGAGCTTTGCTGATATTTATCTTTGAGTATAATAATCCCGCTACTCTTGGGCAGATGCCCCTGTGGGAAAAGGTGATGGCCTCCTTCTTCCAGTCGGTGACCACCAGGACCGCAGGGTTCTTTACGGTGGATCAGGGATCTCTTACGAATGCCTCCGCTCTTTTGTGTCTGGGACTGATGTTTATCGGAGGTTCCCCCATGGGCACGGCGGGCGGCATCAAGACCACCACCGCCGCCGTGCTGGTTTTGGATGTTCTGGCCAACCTGAAGGGGAAAAGGGATGCGGAGTTTGCCCACCGGAGAATCCGGGACGGATACATCCGCTCCGCCCTGGTGGTGGCGGGCATGGGCATTCTCACCCTGTTTTTCCTGTGCATCTGCCTGACGGCGGCCATGCCCGGGGAGGACATGCTGGACGTGCTCTACGAGGTGACCTCGGCTGCGGCTACGGTTGGTTTAACCCGGGGACTGACTCCCAGGCTTAACCTGGCAGGCAAGTGGATTATCATCGCCGCCATGTACCTGGGAAGAATCGGACCTCTTACCCTGGGAAGCGCGGTGATGGCCGGCTCCAAAAAGTTTAAGGGGGAGGGAACCCATCTGGCGGAGGAAGACCTGATGATCGGATAGGAGTAAATGAATGAAACAGAAATCGTTTGCAGTGATCGGACTGGGCCAGTTCGGCATGGCGGTGGCCACGTCCCTGGCGGAATCCGGCTGTGATGTGCTGGCCATCGACGACAACGAGGACAACATCCAGGATGTGGCGGACCAGGTGGCCTATGCGGTGAAGGCGGACGTGCGGGAGCCGGGGATCTTAAAGTCCCTGGGTGTCCAGAACGTGGATGTGGCCATTATCGCGGTTTCCGAAAACATCGAGGCCAGTGTGAACGCCACCATGCAGGCCAAGGATCTGGGCGTGCCCCATGTGATCGCCAAGGCCGCCAGCAGTCTCCACGGAAGGATCCTCTCCCGCATCGGAGCCGATGAGGTGATCTACCCGGAGAAGTCCATGGGCATCCGGGTGGCCAGAAACCTGCTCTCCAGCGGATTTCTGGATATCTTCGAGCTCTCCGCGGAGGTGAGCATGGCGGAGTTTAAGATTCCCTCCTCCTGGGTGGGAAAAACCCTGGAGGAGTTGGACATCCGGGAAAAGTACAAGATCAACATCATCGGGATGAAGATCAATGAGGAGGTCCGGGTTTACCTGGATCCAAGAGAACCTCTTCCCGGGGACTGCACCCTGATCGCCATGGGCAAAAACCGCAACCTGAACCGGGTGTCCGGAGGCTGAAGGGATGATTACCAGCGCTCATAACGAACAGATCCGTAAGGTTATCGGTTTAAACAAAAGTCCGGGGGAGAGAGCATCCCGGGGGCTTTTTGCGGCGGAAGG
>CAZJYM010000188.1:0-6699 GCA_964550245.1 uncultured Blautia sp.
TCCTGTCCCTTTAAGACACGCTGCATGATTCGGGTGCCGCTTTGAAACATGCCCCCGGTGTAGGGGCGAACCGGCACCAGCTCACTGTCGGCGATCACCTGGGAGCGGTAGCCCTGATGGCCCCTGTGGACAATCATGCCCTCGGCAGCCATAAAGCTCAGTACAGACTCCACCATGCTCTCGGCGCTCTCCTCATCGATGCGCTCCGTGGTGGCGGAATAGAGGCTGAAGGCCTTGGTATCCCAGATCTGCCAGTTGTAGTTGAGGGTGGTGGTGTCGTAGGGACGGGCCTTCCGGATCACCACATAGGGGAGTCCGAACTCCTCCGCCTTTTCCGTATAGTTTCTTCCCGTATCCATGATGCGGGCATGGGGAACAAAGTCCCCGGGCATGTAGAAGGAGGTAAACTGGATGCCGTACTCGTAGCCGGTGATGGCGTTAAATACGCCTCCGGCGATTCTCTGGGTGGTCTCCCCCAGGTCGTAGCCGGGAAACATCCGGTTGATGTCCGTGTTGTCCGTGGGCCAGAACCGCTTTTCAATGTTCATGGAGTAGGGGTTTACGGAGGGGACCACCATGATCTCGTGATCCGGACAGATCCTTCCCCTGGCCTCCAGTTCCCGCAGCTTGCGCACCAGCTGGGAACAGATGAAGATCTGCTGGTATTCGTTTCCCCGGGTATTGCCCACAATGCACAGGGATTTCTTTCCCTTTCCGAAGGTCAGGCCGGTGACCCTGAAGTTGTCCCGGTAGAGGGAAGAAAGCTCATAGAGGATTTTTCTCTCCATCTTCACTCACCCTGCCTTTCTCTGGAACGCAGGATCCTGGCCATGAGGGAGCCCTCATCCACCACCGGGTACTCCCGGATGGTAAAGAGAAGACCGTCCACCGGGGAGATCACATCCTCCAGGATGGTGCCGTGGAGGGGATCCACCACCTTCCCCACGGAATCCCCCTTCTTCAGCCAGGTGTTGTGTCTGGCCTCCTGGATGAAAATCCCGGAGCGGGAGGCATTTAAGAAGGCCACCTCATCCGGATCGGAGGAGATGATGGGATCCCGCAGATCCGTCACCGGTTCGCTCCAGATGTCCAGTTCGTGCATGAGACTGAAGATCCCCTTTACCAGCTGATCCCCGATGGAACGGGTGATGCGCATGCCCACCCCCATCTCCACCACCAGGGTGGGAACCCCGCGGGAGTTTAAGGTGTAGGCCAGAGTGGACTCCAGCACCGTACTGGCGCCGTGAACCCATACAAAGTCCACGTTGGCAAGCTTCGCAAGAGGAACCAGTTCCTTCTCATGGAGCTCATTGATGCGGATCTGAGGCAGTTCCGTCAGATAGATGTTGCTGGCATGGATGTCCACACACAGATCGGAACCCATCAGCTCCCGGATGATCTCCGCCGCCAGGTACTCGGTCATGGCTCCGTCCCGGGTGCCGGGAAAGATGCGGTTCATGTCCAGGTCAAAGGCGGGAATTCCCCGGGTGATGGAGTCAATGCCCAGAGGGTTCATGGCGGGATACACATCCACGGTACCCGTCAGGCACTCGGGACGTTCCTGGATCCTTCTGGCCAGCTCGTAGCACACATACTGTCCCTCCAGCTCATCCCCGTGGATGCCGGTGACGATGCTGATCCGTTTTCCCCCGTCTCTTCCCCTGGGGGAAAAGCGGGCCTTTTTTATTTCCAGTGTCTCATCCACCGGCATGGCGGCGGATGCGATGGTTTTCACCATGGTTTCTCATCCTTTCTAGTACGATCCCAGCCGGGAAAACTGTCTTTCCTCCCCCACCGGCCACACACAGACCTCCACCTGCTGGCTCTGCCGGGCATCTCCGGCCATGATCCCCTGGTTGATGGTGCAGTCGCTGTAGTCTCTCCCGCAGGAGATTTTGATGTGATCCTCCGGGGGAGCTCCCGGATTGGTGGGATCCAGGGGAACCCAGGACAGGTGGTCATAAACTTCCACCCAGGCATGGCTGGCTCCTTCCCCCAGAAGCATGCCCACCACATAGCGGGCGGGAATCCCGGCAAGGCGGCAGAGAGAAAGCAGGATGTGGGCGTAGTCCTGACACACCCCTTCTCCCTGGGAGAAAGCCTGCTCCGCACCGGTGGAGCAGTTGGTCACCCCGGATACGTAGGAAAAGCGTCTGTAGAGGGCGTCCATCATCATTTTCGCTTTATCCAGACCCGTAAAGGTCTCCGGGAAGGAGAACTCCCGAAAGAAGGCAGAGATCTTCTCCCCGGGCATGGTAAGATTTGTCTGATAGCGGAAGCGGCCGTACAGATGCTCCTCTCCCGCCGGTTCCTCCGCTTTAAGTCCTGTCCGGGCCACACCCTTTACCTCCACGGAGAACAGGTCGTGGGGATCCGTACAGGAGCCGAAAATACAGATATTTCCAAAAGAATCCCGGCTTTCGCCAAGGGATCTGCTGGGTACGATCCGGACATCAAGATCCCGGATCTTCTGGCAGGCAGTATCCTGAGGCACGCACCGCAGGGTAAACCGGTGATCTCTCACCGCTGCGGAAAAGCGGATCCTCAGTCCGTAGTAAAAGTTTAATTCTTTCATCGCGTCTGGCCTTTCCAACCACCGTTGCCCCGGGTTCTCCCGGGGGAGCGGTCCGCTTTTACAGAATCAGTTCCTCGATATCTTCCACAATCTCCCCATAATCCAGTTCATCCTGCGCAATCTGGAATTTCAACCGGTTAAGCCGTTCCTTATCATACTTTACGCTGCAGCGGTCAATCCGTCCCGCCAGCCGGTGAATCTCCCGGACCATGTCGGTTTTGGGCTGGCGCATCCGGGCATAGAGGTCGATGCGCTCCACTCTTTTTCCAACCTTGATAATGTTCCGGGTATTCTCCCCCTCAATCATGTCGTCGGCAATGCCCCAGAAAGCCAGGATGTTGTCCTGCACCTTCTGCAGCTCCAGAAGGGGTGCGGGACTGCCTGCCGCCTTGTTCATCTCGTAAACCGCCAGCTGAATGTAGGAAAGAGTCTCGCTTCCGATGGACTCCCGCAGCACAATGGCGTTGTCGTAGGCCCGGTTTAAGTTGCTGAGGATGGAGTTTTCATCCTCCGGATCAAAGGCGTAGCGCTTCTGGAAATCCTCGTCGGAGAGGTAAATGTTGGGGATTTCCAGCTCCTGACAGAACCGGGCATAGCCTCCCGGCTCCCCGTCCAGCATCTCATCCACCCGCAGAGCAAACAGCTGGATGGTGGTATACACTCTCTCCGAATACCGTCCCAGCCAGAAAAGCCGGTCTGTCTGTTCTATTGAGATAACACCCATGTGTCTTTAAAGCCTCCTCCCTGCGATGAATTAACAATGAAGGAATCCGGATTCCTGGAGAAGCGGGTGAGTCCGCTCTTCCACACCACCGTATCCTCCCCGGAAAGAACAAAGGCCCGCAGATCCGCCTTTCTGGGCACGATCTCGCTGCCCTCCACAATGTCGATCTCCAGAAAGTCGATGACCTCCTGGGCGATAAACCTTCTGGGCTCCTTTTTGATGGTATCCTTGAACCGCTCCTTCTCCTCACTGGAGAGGCTGCTGCCGAACACCACCCCGTAGCCGCCGGCTTCCGCCACGTCCTTGATCACCAGCGTGTCAAAGTGATCCAGCACATACTTCCGGTCCTCCTCGTAGAAGGGCAGGTAGGTGGGGGCATTCTTCAGGATGGGTTCCTGATCCAGGTAGTAGCGGATCATTCTGGGAACAAAGTAGTAGATGCCCTTGTCATCCCCGATGCCGTTGCCGGGAGCATTAAGAAGGGCCACATTCCCCTTCCGGTACACGTCAAAGATGTGGGGAATGCCGATCACGGACTCGGGCACGAAGTTCATGGGATCCAGGTAGTCGTCGGAGATCCTTCTGTACACGGCTCCCACCTGCTCCTTGCGCCCGTCGTAGTTGATAAAGTACAAATGATCGTCCTCCACCGTGAGCTCCTGGCCGTTTACCAGCTGCACCCCGGTCTTCTCAGCCAGATAGGAGTGCTCAAAGTAGGCCGCATTGTACCGGCCCGGGGTGAGAACCACGATCAGTCCCCCCACGTTCACGTCGTCCATGGTTTTGCGAAGCAGTGCGGAGTAATCCCGGTTGTCCTCGATCTTATACTTCCGGAAGGTGCTGGGACTGCTTCTTCTGCAGAAGGTGCGGGCGATCATGGGATAGGAGGCTCCGGAAGGCACCCGCAGGTTGTCCTCCAGAACATACCACTCCCCGTCCTTGCCCTGCACCAGGTCAATCCCCGAAATATGGCTGTAAACCCCCTTGGGGGGCATGATTCCCTCACACTGGGTCAGGTAGCCGCTGGAGGAATAGACAAACTCCTCCGGAACCACCTTATCCCGGATGATCTTCTTTTCGTGGTAAATATCCTTTAAAAACAGATTCAGGGCCTGCACCCGCTGGGTAAGCCCTCTTTCCAGGTACGCAAACTGGTCCTTCTCAATGATTCTGGGGATGGCATCAAAGGGAAACAGCTGTTCCCGAAAGACATTGTTCTTATAGATGCCGAATTTCACCCCGTACCGCGCCAGCTGCTCATTCACCGTGTCCCTGTGCTCGATGAGATCCATATCATACATGGCAAACCGCCTCCCCTCAAGCCCCGAAGAGCCGCTTTGCCCTTCAGGGAGAAGAAAATTCCCGTGAAACGAAAAAGAACGGGGATGCTTTGCCTCTCCTTTAAACATCCTCGTTCTCTCTGAACTTATCATACCTATAAAGACATATTCTGTCAAGCGGTTTTTGCCCCGCTAGATGGAAAGATCCGTCTCGATGGGGATGAAGCTTCCCTTCCCGCTTTCTCTCATCAGATCCCAGATCTCCTCGTGAATGGTGGCCACGTCCAAAACCGAGTCATCAAAGATCACTTCCCCCTTATAGACGGATTTTCCCTGGGAGAGAAGCTGCCGGATCCGGCCCTGCTCCTCCGGATCCATCTCCTCATCCTCCAGGAATTCCCGGATCTCCTCCTCGCTGCTTTCCGGAGACAAAACCTCCTCCCCCAGGAAGTTTTCCTCCACATACCGGATGATCTTCTCTTTCTGTTTGCTGTTTAATTCCCTGGTGCGGCCTATGATGTAGCTGCAGCTGCTGGAATTCGCAACAAAGTCTTCCCGTATCTTCATGTCTCCCTCCTTCAAATCTCTTCGTTCTTCACCGTCAGCAGTCCTTCTCATAAACTCCTTATAACCTGCCGGCCGCAGGCCGGCAGGTTCATGGCTTTTAAGATCAGTCGGAGAGCGCCTCCAGATAGGCATCCACCCTGGCGAAATTAATCAGGCAGGACTTTCCCACATGGACCACGGCCCCCGCTTCCCCCGCAAGCCTGCGCATGGTGCATCTTCCCAGGGAATACCTCCGGCAGGCGTCGTCGATCCTGCCGTACTTGATCAGTTCCGGGTTCTCGCACATCTTTCTCTTGATCATATCTGTTCCTCCCTGTGGTGATCTGTCATCCGCATGTTAATGGCGGTCTTTGCTGACTTCTTCTGTCAATTATACACCTCTTCTTACCCCCTGTCATTGAACCGCTAGTATAAAAACATGACGCGAAAAAAAGCCAAATCCGCCTGATCTGCCCTGTAAAGAGAAAAACACCGGGAAATCCCGGGACTGGCAGGTACTGGGAGCAGTTCGAAATATTCCCCCTTCCCAAACATCACAAAATAATGCAAAAAAAGTCCCGCCTCCGATGGAAAATCGGGGACGGGAACTTTTCCTTTCAGCTGATCTCTCCGATGGTATAGAACTTTCTGTCCTTCCCCTCCAGGAAGCGGTCTGCGGTCACGGCAAAGCTTCCGGTCAGGCGGATGTCGTCGGCGGCAGCGCCCACCATCACGGTGAAGCTGCCCTTTTCCACCTTCCACTGATGCTGCCGGGCTGAGGTGAGAAAGGCGGTCTGAGAGGGATCCAGGGTGAAGGTTACCCGTTTCTTTTCTCCGGGAGAGAGCGTCACCCGGGCAAAGCCGTAGAGTTCCCGGTTGGGACGAACCATAGAGGCATGATCATCCCGCAGGAAAAGATAGGGAATCTCCGTACCGGCTCTCTTTCCGGTGTTTTCGATGTCCACCGAGATCTTTACGGTCTCATCGGGGGAGATCTCCGTCTTTTCGATCAGAAGACTGGAGTAGGCAAACTCCGTGTAGTGCAGGCCGTGTCCGAAGTAATACCGGGGAGCGTGGGAGCCGTCCACGTACTCGGTAAAGCCGATGCTTCGGGCCTGGGTGGTGCCGGAGCCGTTGGGCTGATAGTAGTAGACCGGGATCTGGCCCGCATTTACAGCCACACAGACCGGCAGCTTTCCGCCGGGGTTTTCCTCTCCCAGCAGCACGTCGGTGATGGCCTGCGCTCCGGCCTCCGAGGGACACCAGCACTCCAGGATGGCGTCCAGCTTTTCATCGGCGATGTCGCTGGAGATGGGTCTGCCGGAAAAATGCAGTCCCACCAGGGGTTTCCCCAGTCTGCTCACTTCCTCTATAAAGGCTTCCTGACAGGAGGGAAGACCGATGTCCATGGTGTCAATGCCCTCTCCCATGGTGCTGATGGAGCTGCTGCCCCACTTGCCTCCCAGGGTCAGGATTACCAGATCCGCCTCTTTTGCAATGGCGAGGGCCTCCTCAAAGTGAGAGGTGTCATTCCCATACTTGGGATACCCATAGGCATACCGGATCTCCGCCTG
>CAZJYM010000189.1:0-4917 GCA_964550245.1 uncultured Blautia sp.
GATGCCATCTTTCTTTGCGGGGCCTGTGCGGATGTGACGGGACCCAAGACGGTGCGGGCCACCATGGGTTCCATCTACCGGATGCCCTTCTTCCGCCTGGAGGATGTATCAGACCTGGCTTCTATTTTTAAGGAGAACATTGTGGGGTATGCGGCCTGTCTGGGAGGAACGTGTTCCTATGATGAGGCATCCTACCTGGGAGGAACGGCCTTTTTGATCGGCAACGAGAGCCGGGGATTAAGCGAGAGAGCTCTTTCCCTGGCTGACACGGGGATCCGGATTCCCATGGAGGGCCGGGTGGAATCCTTAAATGCCGCCATGGCCGCGGGAATTCTCATGTATGAGGCCTTTCGGCAAAGAAGAGCCGGGAGGAAATGACAGAAAGGAGGGATGGGATTTTGGATATGGAAATGATGCCCTTTGTGTGGGTTGGAATCATGGTGTTTCTCTTAATTGTGGAAGCCCTGACCGCAGGGCTTACCACCATCTGGTTTGCGGGAGGAGCCCTGGCGGCCGCCGTTGCCGCCTGGCTGGGAGCGGGCCTGGTCTTTCAGGTGCTGCTTTTTCTGGGGGTGTCTCTGGTCCTGCTGTTTTTTACCAGGCCGGTGGCCATGAAGCTGATGAACCGGCATGTACAGAAGACCAATGTCAACAGCCTGCCGGGCATGCGGGCCCTGGTCACCTCCGACATTGACAACCTGTCTCAAAAGGGACAGGTGCGGATCAACGACGTGGAGTGGACCGCCAGGTCCAGAAGGGATGACAAACCCATCCCTGCGGGAACCGTGGTTACCATCCTGGAGGTCCGGGGTGTGAAGCTGATTGTGGAAGAGTGTGGAGAGGAGGAAGAGAGATGACGGGCGTACTGTTTGTGATTGTGCTGCTGGTGCTGGCGGTGATTGTGCTGGGTTCCTGCATCCGGGTGGTGCCCCAGGCCTACGCGGTAATCCTGGAGAGGCTGGGAGCCTACCGGGCTACCTGGAATACGGGAATCCACTTTAAGCTGCCCTTTATCGAGCGGGTGGCCAGGAAAGTAAACTTAAAGGAGCAGGTGGTGGACTTTCCGCCCCAGCCGGTGATCACCAAGGACAACGTGACCATGCAGATCGACACGGTGGTGTTCTTTCAGATCACCGATCCCAAGCTCTTTGCCTATGGGGTGGAAAATCCCATCATGGCCATTGAGAACCTCTCCGCCACTACATTAAGAAATATCATCGGAGACATGGAGCTGGATGAAACCCTCACATCCCGTGAGGTCATCAACACCCGGATGCGGGCTTCTCTTGATGAGGCCACGGATCCCTGGGGCATCAAGGTAAACCGGGTGGAGCTTAAAAACATCATTCCTCCCGCCGCCATTCAGGATGCCATGGAGAAGCAGATGAAGGCGGAGCGGGAGCGGCGGGAGGCCATCCTGATCGCGGAAGGCGAGAAGAGGTCCACCATCCTGGTGGCGGAAGGTAAGAAACAGTCCGCCATTCTGGATGCAGAGGCCGAAAAGCAGGCGGCCATCCTGCGGGCCGAAGCCCAGAAGGAGCGGATGATCCGGGAGGCGGAAGGCCAGGCGGAGGCCATCCTGAAGGTGCAAAATGCCAACGCGGAGGGACTGCGGATGCTGAAGGAGGCCGGAGCCGATCAGTCCGTTCTGACCTTGAAGAGTCTGGAAGCTCTTACCAAGGTGGCGGACGGAAAGGCCACCAAGATCATTATTCCGTCGGAAATCCAGGGGATAGCCGGAATGCTGGCCTCTTTAAAAGAGGTTGTGACGGATCCCAAACCGGCAGAAGGAGGAGACAAATGAACCTGACAGGTCGGAATTTCCTTACATTAAAGGACTTTTCATCGGAAGAGATCCTGTATCTGCTGGATCTGGCGGATCACTTTAAAAAGCTGAAAAAATCAGGCACACCCCACGCTGTCCTTCAGGGGAAAAACGTGGCCCTGATCTTTGAAAAGACCAGCACCCGAACCCGCTGCGCCTTTGAGGTGGCAGCGAGAGATCTGGGCATGGGTTCCACCTACCTGGATCCTTCCGGTTCCCAGATCGGAAAGAAGGAGAGCATTGCGGATACGGCCAGAGTCCTGGGCCGTATGTTTGAGGGCATTGAGTACAGAGGCTTCGGCCAGGAGATCGTGGAGGAACTGGCCAGGTATGCCGGAGTTCCGGTGTGGAACGGTCTCACCAATGAATACCATCCCACCCAGGTGCTGGCGGACATGCTGACCATCCGGGAACACTTTGGAAGGCTCTCCGGAATCCGCATGGCCTACCTGGGGGATGCCCGCTACAACATGGGCAACTCTCTGATGATCGGCTGTGCCAAACTGGGACTGCACTTCACGGCCTGTACGGCAAAGAAGTACTTCCCCTCTCCCGAGCTGGTAAGGCAGGCAAAAGAACTGGCAGCAGCAACCGGCGGTTCCATCACCCTGACGGAAGATCCGGTCGAGGGTGTAAAAAACGCCGATGTGATCTACACCGATGTGTGGGTGTCCATGGGAGAGCCGGATCAGGTGTGGGAAGAGCGGATCCGGGATCTGACTCCCTACCGGGTGACCGATCAGATCATGAAGCAGGCCGGGGAACAGGCCATCTTTCTGCACTGCCTGCCCTCCTTCCATGACTTGAAGACCACCATCGGCCAGGAGATGGGAACCCGGTTTGGCCTTACCGAGATGGAAGTGACGGATCAGGTGTTTGAATCCCCTCAGTCCAAAGTCTTTGACGAGGCGGAGAACCGGATGCATACCATCAAGGCCGTGATGGCCGCCACGTTGGGGTATCAGTACCCATGAGAGAAGGAGATATCTTTGATGAGAAGACCATCCGGGAACACTTAAGGACCGGATGGGCGGGCCGGCAGGTGGTTTTCAGGATCCAGGTTGATTCCACCAATGCCCTGGCGGAGAGACTCTCTAAAGAAGGGGCTCCCCACGGCACCCTGGTGGTGGCCCGGGAACAGACCGCCGGCAGGGGAAGGCTGGGCAGAAACTGGATTGTACCCTCCGGGACTTCTCTGACCATGTCTCTTCTTTTACGGCCGGAGATCTCTCCGGATGCAGCCCCCATGCTGACCCTGGTGATGGGTCTATCCGCGGCTTTGGCCCTGGAGGATCTGGATCTCTTTCCCGGCATCAAGTGGCCCAACGATGTGGTGCTCTCCCGGAAAAAGGTGTGCGGAATCCTGACGGAGATGAACCTGGAGGGTTCCGGGATCCGGGAAGTGATCATCGGGGTGGGCTTAAATGTAAACGTGGATTCCTTTCCTCCTGAGCTTCCCGATAAGGCCACCTCTCTTTCTCTGGAGACCGGAAAGAGTTATGACAAAAACATCCTGATCTCCCGGATCCTGGAAAGGTTTGAGAAGGCCTATGATGAATTTTGTAAGACTTCTGATCTTAAAGGGCTTATGGAGGACTACAACCGTCTCCTGGTCAACCGGGGAGAACTGGTGAAGGTGCTGGACCAGAAGGATCCCTATGAGGGAAGGGCTCTGGGCATCAATGAACTGGGAGAACTGCTGGTGGCGCGGGAAAACGGCACGGTAGAGAGAGTCCGCTCCGGGGAGGTTTCCGTCCGGGGACTGTACAGCTACGTGTAAAGGGGAAGAGGAATCGTATGTATCAGGAGAATATCGTGCTCTGTGCTTCCAGCGCCTATCAGAAGAAGTACTATTTCAACCCGGACTTTGACTCCCTTCCGGAGACGGTCAAACAGGAGCTTCAGATCATGTGTGTCCTCTACACCGAGGATGTGGGAGGCATCTTTACCCTGGAGTTTGACCGCAACGGAAACCTGCAGATGAAAACGGAAGCTCTGGAAACAGATGCCGCCTACGATGAGATCGGCAGTGTCTTAAAGATCAAACAGATCCGACAGGAGCAGCAGGACCTGCTGGAATCCCTGGAGACCTACTTCAAGGTGTTCTTCCTGGGGGAGGATGAGGAGTGACCCGGGATCTTTCATGGCACATCGGAGGGGTTAAGCTTGATAACCCCTTTGTGCTGGCTCCCATGGCCGGGGTGACGGATCTCCCTTTCCGCCGGATCTGCAAGGAGATGGGGGCGGGGCTGGTTTGTATGGAGATGGTAAGCGCCAAAGCCGTTTCCTATCACAATAAAAACACACTGGAACTGCTGGAGATCCATCCGGATGAACACCCCGTTTCCCTGCAGCTCTTTGGAAGTGATCCGGAACTGCTGGCAGAGGTGGCCAAAAGCCTGGAGGAACTTCCCTTTGACATCCTGGACTTAAACATGGGCTGTCCGGTTCCCAAGGTGGTCAACAACGGGGAGGGTTCCGCCCTCTTAAAGGATCCGGCCCTGATGGGAAGGATCGTCTGCGCCGTATCCAAAGCCATTAAAAAACCGGTGACCGTCAAGATGCGCATCGGCTTTCAGGATTACCCCAAAGACCTTGGAGAAACAGCCAGAATCCTGCAGGACTCCGGAGCCGCCGCCATCGCGGTTCACGGCCGCACCAGAGAACAGTACTACTCCGGAAAGGCAGACTGGGATGCGGTCCGTAAAGTAAAGGAGGCAGTTTCCATCCCGGTAATCGGCAACGGGGATGTGGATTCCCCCCAAAAGGCCAGGCAGATGATGGAGGAGACCGGCTGTGATGCGGTGATGATCGGCCGGGCCGCCAGGGGAAATCCCTGGATCTTCCGGGATCTGAATGAATATTTCCGCCAGGGAAGGGAACCGGAAAAGCCATCCCCAAAAGAAGTCCGGGAAATGATTCTTCGCCATGCCCGGGATGTGATCGCCTTTAAGGGAGAGTACACCGGCATCCGGGAGATGAGAAAGCATGTGGCCTGGTATACGGCCGGCATGCCCCACAGTGCGGGGATCCGCAGGGAGAGCAACACCATCGCTTCGTATGAGGATCTGGAAAGGATGCTGGAGAGGTTC
>CAZJYM010000189.1:5017-6658 GCA_964550245.1 uncultured Blautia sp.
AGGGCTTTAAGGATACGGCAGATATCTTCCACATCCTCGCGGCTTAATTCATCAAAGCGGTCCAGCTCCGACTGGATGGAGGCGATGGCTTTGCTCTTTACGCCCCGGGAGCCGGTCTTCAGGAAGTAGGAGGTGAGGGTACTGGTGATGGTGCCGATGAGACCGATTCCGGACAGCATCAGCACCATGGCGATGATCCGGCCGTAGAGGGTGGAGGGGGAGATGTCCCCGTATCCCACGGTGGTGGTGGTGACAAAAGCCCACCAGATTCCGTCCCCGTAACTCATCCCCTCTGCGAAGTGGATCAGAATGCCTCCCAGGATGATCATCACCGTGGCTGCAAACAGCATGTACTTGAATCCATTAGAGGCAAAGGAGAGCTGGATCTTCTTTAAGGGACGCACCATAAAGGCCAGAGCCCGGGGAAGCTTGGCAAAGATGGCGAACCTGGCCACGGAGGCCACCTTGAACAGGCGGAATACGGTGTGGAAGGGCAGGATGGCGATGAGGTCGCAGATGTTGGTTTTGATGAAGCGGACTTTGTCTTTGGCCAGCACCAGCCTGACCACGTAGTCCACGGTAAAGATAAAGAGAATCACTCCGTCCGCTCTTCTCTGCCAGGTATTGAGCCCCTGGGAGAGATCGATGAGAACCAGGATGGCCGCTGCTGCCGCCAGGAGGCTCATGACAATGTCGTAAACGGTATGTTGAACTTTGTTCAGTTTCATGTCTTTCACCTTCAGAACCTGAAATTCAGGATGTCCTGCATCTCCTTTTCCGTAAGAAAGCGAAGGGTGAGGGGAAGCCGGGTAATCCGGGAAAACTCCGAGATAAAGGGAGTACTCTTCGTCAGGTTGATGTAACCGGTATCAGAGATCCTTGCAACTTTAAACTTCTCTACGAAGTCCCGGATGTCCCCTGCGGACCAGGTATCGTGGAGAATCTTGCACTGCAGGATCCGGCGGAGCAGGACTTCCAGGTAACAGATCAGAAAGTGTCCCCGGATCTCATCCCGGGACAGGGAGCGGGGACAGAGATCCATCAGGGATTTCATCTCCCGGAAGGACTTTTTGATCTCACAGATGTTTTCAAAGGCGGAGATGATCTCCAGATCCCCCATTGAAACCAGGGAGGTGGCCAGCAGGATATGTCCCGCCAGGGAGAGATCCCTCTGGATGGTCTTTTTCTTTCCCGCCAGAGAACGGGATCCTTTTGTTTCCCGGGCTTTCTGGACCTGCTGCCTGATTTCCCCTCTCTCTTTTTCCGCCAGCTCCGGGGAATAAAGGGCTATTCTCTTTTCTCTTCTCTTCCTCCCGGGATCGAAGGAACAGGGGAATTCATCCGTCCACTCCTTGATCTGATAAACCTTTCCGTTTTTATTGCGGATTTCCCGGTAGTCGCTTTTCAGGATCATCCAGCTGCTTTCTATCTCAGAGAGCTGATCTCCCCTCCTGGCCGCCAGGTAATCCTCCCCGGATGTAAAAACAGTCCTTTCCGGAAGAGTTTCCACCTCATCAAAGGTCATTCCCATGGGGATCAGGCGGGCATCTAAAATTAAGTTCACCCGCAGAGGGAAATCCGCCTGTCCCAGGAAGAAGTTCAGGGAGGTCTGACAGGTCCGGGTGGTGTCAAAGGGGAAGG
>CAZJYM010000190.1:0-6643 GCA_964550245.1 uncultured Blautia sp.
TTTCCCACATGTAAATCCCGGAGGGATTTACATGTGGGATCAGAGTACCCCGACAGAGGGGATTTACACTACAGGATGATACCCCCTCAGGATGAAAAATGCAACTGTGATTAAGTTTACATGGGGAACATCAATACGGCGCCCACACTGAGGGCCAGGATCCGGATCAGATACATGGGAACCGTAAACTTCCAGAACTCAGTCAGCTTGTACTTGCCCATGCCCATGATCATGGCGGGCATACCGTCGATAGGCATGTATCCGCCCTGCCATCCGGAGACGGTTACGGCCACGGCTGCGGCGGTGGGATTTAAGCCCAGGCTCATGCAGGAGGCAATGGCAATGGGTGCGAAGATGTACACCGAACCCATGTTGGAACCGGTAAAGGTGGCGCAGGTACTGGTAAGCAGGGCAAAGACGATGATCACGATCAGGGGATTGACGTTGGATCCCAGGATGGCTGCGATCTTGTCGCCGATCATGGCGGTAAATCCGGAGTTGGACAGGGCATCGGCCACACCGATCACGCCGCCCATCATCAGGATTACCGGCGCAAACATGTTTTCACGGAATTCCTTGAAGTCCACAACCCCGATTAACAGGATGAACATGGCGCAGATGCCGGGAATGGCATAGGCCGCATCCCCCAGGGTGTTGATGAGCATCATGCCCACCACGCTGACGATAAAGGCAATAACCGTGGCTTTTTCTTTCCAGGGCTCCAGGCCTTTGGCTTTGGTTCTGTCAATCTTTTCGTTGGCATCGGCTTCGGCCGCGGCGATGGGGTGATCCGGAAGAAGCTTGTAGGATACCAGACACCAGATCAAAAAGGCGATGCTCATGATAAAGTTCACAACCGAGAACTTCACCATGGAAACTTTCTCGGTAAAACCTGCTGTTTCCAGAACGGAGCTTACCACGCCGAAGTAGAGGGCCACGTTGATGGGAATCAGGGGATGGTTGGTGGCAAAGCCCAGAGGCATCATCAGTTTGGAAGTAGGCATCTTCTTGGTATAGGGAATGGTGGAGATCAAGGCCAGGATCAAAACATAGTAGCCGGTGTTGCCGCCGCCTACCAGGCTGGCACCGATCATGACCACGATTACCAGAAGGGCATAGCTCTTGTATCCGCCCTTGTTTACCAGGTTGATCATGGCACTCTTGATGGTGTCCATGAATTTCGTCTTCTGAACGCCTGCCAGAACCACCATGAAGCAGGCGATCATGATCACGCTGGAATTGGCAAACCCTGCAAAGGCCTCCGGGATGGAGGACAGGCCGGTCAGCACCAGCAGCAGACAGGCCAGAATAGGGGGCGCTCCAAATGGCAGTACATCAAACATGATGAGTGCGATCATGATGATTAATACGCCCAGAGCCAGGATCATTTCTGTTGTCATTTCAAAAAAACCTCCTTAAAAAACTCCTTTATCCTCCGACGGCAGGAACTGCCGTCGGGGGATGGCATTACTGTACTTTGGCGGAGGTGGGGTTATAGAGGCCAACTGTCTCCCGTTTTTTGCCCATCACGTCTTCTTCCGTAAAGCTCATATATTTGATTCCCAGTCTGTCCTTAAAGGCAAAGGCCAGATGAAGTCTTCCGTCCGCTCCCTGCATGATGTAGGGGTATTCATACTGCTTGTTGTTGGTCTTGTTTTCATCACCCATATAGCCCTCACCCCGCTCCATGTAGCGGATCATGGGGAAAGTATTCCCTCCGTCTTCAGAGAGAGCTACCGCCACCGGACAGCGAAGACCCGGCCAGGAGGCGATTCCCGGGGTGGGACAGGGTGTGCAGGTGGGATTGTAGGCGATGGCAATCCGGCCGCTTTTCAGCTTGATGGCGCTGATGCTGGAGTTGTTGTTGGGCAGTACCGTGGGATGGGGTTCGGTCCAGGTATCCCCGTAGTCATCGGACTCGCTGCGGTAGATGTTGTCGGCGGCCCGGCTTCTCATAAAGGCCACCAGATGACCGTTTTCCAGTTCCACCACGTTGGCGTGAACCGCACCGTTGCTCTTTGGCATGTCCACTCTCCTCCAGGTCTTGCCCTGATCATCGGAGATCCGGAAGGCGGTGGGATCACCGGTCAGGCCCAGCTCGGAGTCTGTACAGATCCAGTTGCCGAAGATCCATCTCCCGTTGCTGAGAACCTGAATGGGCTGTCTGCAGAAGCTTCCCTCCTCCGGGAAGACGGTCTCATAGTCGCTCCAGGTCTTTCCCCCGTCTGCACTCTTCTGGCAGCGGATCACGGAGGTGAACTGCATGTTGTCCTTGCCCTCCACTCTGGAGAGCTGGGAGGTGTACATGGCCCAGACCTTTCCGTCCGGTCCCGCAAAGAGGGAGGGATTCTGTTCGCTTCTCTCGGGATCATGGGATACGGTTACCGGCTCCTCCCACCTGTCTGCCCCTTTGGGAAGACGGGCACAGATCACGTTCACGTCCGCATTGCCCTCAAAGGAGCCTGCAAACCATACACAGAGCATGTCTCCGTTTTCCAGTTCCAAAAGTCCGGGGCCGTGGGCGGTCTTATATCCGCCTGTGGGAATCATGGCTTCCACCGTTCCCATATCCTCGTTCCAGTACATGGTTCCGTCCGGTGTGAGTCCCGGCAGTTTCTGATACGACATGTTGCATTCCTCTCTTTCTTAAGTTTTTTTACTTCGCTTCCGCTTTGGCATTGGCCATGCGGATCGCGTAATCCATGGCATTCATAAGGCTTAACTCATTGGCGCTTCCGTCCCCTGCATGGCCCTCTCCGGTGCCGTGATCCACAGAAGCGCGAATGATGGGAAGCCCAAGGGTGACATTCACGCCGGCCACCGCATCCCATTTCTTAAGCTCCTGGTTGTAGACAAAGCCCTTTACCTTTAAGGGGATGTGTCCCTGATCGTGGTACATCACCACCACGATGTCGTACCATCCACCCAGAGCCTTGGAAAACACCGTATCCGGAGGGGTGGGAGCCTTCTCGGGGATGTTGATGCCCTCTGCCAGGGCTTCATCGATGGCGGGCTGGATCTCTTCAATCTCCTCCCGGCCAAACATGCCGTTTTCACCGCAATGGGGGTTTAATCCCGCTACACCGATTTTGGGTTCTTTGATTCCCAGAGCCTTGCAGCCTTCATTGGCGATGCGGATGCAGTCCAGCACTCTGTCCTTCTTCACCCGGTCGCAGGCTTCCCGAAGAGATACATGGGTGGAGACGTGAACCACCCGCAGGTTATCGTGGGCCAGCATCATGGTGTATTTGGGAGTGTTGGTGTAGTGGGCGTAGATCTCCGTATGGCCGGAATAGTGGTGTCCGGCCATGTTAATGTGATCTTTATTCAGGGCATTGGTGACAGTGGCATCCACCTCACCGGCCATGGCCAGCTCAATCACTTTCTTCACGTACTGGAAGGCGCACTCTCCGCACATGATCTGGCTTTCCTTATAGGCGGCATCCACTTCCTCCGGGCTCATGGTCTCCAGCATCTTCCTGCGGTCCTTTTTGTAGAGACGCTTACTGATGTCGATGATGCCCATGTCGTACACGTCGATGGTGCCGTAGGTAAACTTTGCATCCTTCACGTCATGAACCGGGTTAAGTTTTAAGTTTTCCGCCCCCTTCACCGTGGGAATGGCCGCCTCCATGGAAGAAGCATCCCCGATGATGACGGGCCTGCACTTTTCATAGGTGGCCGGATCCATCAGGGCCTTGACGGAAATCTCCGGACCGTTGCCGGAGGGATCACCCATGGTGATTCCAAGAATGGGTCTTTCTGACATGTTTTCCTTTCCTCCTGATTTTTTGTCGATTGTTTCAAGCAGGGAACTGATTGTTGTTATAAGAAAAATATACAGGGTAAAGGGGCTGTTCTCAAGGAAATTTCGTGATATTTTGTTTCAATTTAAAACGTTTTTAGGGAGTCAGATTGGAAAATGTTTCATAATGACACAGATTCACAGGGATCCCGGGTTGCAAATTCCCCCGGGACCCCTTACAATGAAGGAAGTAGAAATATGCTCACTAAAGCAAACAATACAGGAGGCTCTTATGATCGTAGACAGTCTGGACAACATCATGTTTTATGAAAAGCTTCTCCCCAACCTGGCATCAGGCATGGAAAAAGTAGAGGAACTTAGAAAAATGGATAACCCGGAGACGGGAAGATATGAGTTTGAAGGGGGATACCTGCTGCTGCAAAAGGGTGAGACCAAACCCCTGGAAGAGGGAACCTTCGAGGGACACCGGAAATTTATCGATGTGCAGATCATCCTGGAGGGCAGTGAGGAAGTGGCCTGGAAGCCCTTAAAAGAGGTGACCTCCGTGATTCCCTATGATGAGGTGAAAGATGCGGAGCGCTTTGAGGGGACCAAAGAGCATGTGATGTACATCAGTGCGGGAATGTTCTATGCCGCCTTCCCGGAAGACATCCACAAGCCCGTATCCCACACATCCCGGAAGCAGTCCTTCACCAAGATGGTGGTCAAGCTTCCGGTTGGTAATATCTGACCATGCCCTCCGAACCCGTAACGAGAATCCTGGGGATCGCCCCCTATGAGGGGATGAAGCACATCATGGAATCCCTGGCGGCCAAGAGAGACGACATCCAGCTGGATGTGTATGTGGGGGATCTGCAGCAGGGCGTGGAGATTGTCCGCAGAAACCGGCATGAAAACTACCATGTGATCATCTCCCGGGGCGGCACGGCTCAGCTGATCAGCCAGGTCACTCAGATCCCGGTGGTGGAGGTGGGCTTTTCCGGGTATGACATCCTCCGGGTACTGAAGATCTCTGAAAACTACGCCCGCAAATATGCCATTGTAGGCTTTCCCAACATCGCCTCCAATGCCCGGCTCATGTGTTCCCTGCTCCAGTACGATATCGAGATCTTCACCATCCACAGCAGCGAGGAGGTGTACCAGGTTTTATCAGACCTGAAGGAGAAGGGCTACGAGATGGTGCTCTGCGATGTGATTGCCAATGCCACCGCCAAGAAGCTGGGGTTAAATGCCCTTCTCATCACCTCCGGGGCGGAGAGCATCACCGCGGCCTTTGATGAGGCTGTAAAACTGAACCGAAACTACTACCGAATTCAGTCTGAAAAGCAGTTCTACAAGGAAATCCTCATGGGAGGAAATGACAGCATCATCGTCTTCAAGGAAAACGGGGAGCTGTTCTTCTCCTCGGTAAGCGAAGAACAGAACCCGGAGCTCTTTTCCCAGCTTCGAAATGACCTTCCCTCCTTCCTGGACAAAAAGACCCACAAATTCTTCAAGAACATAGACGGAACCCTGTACTCCTTTACCAGCCGGTACTTCTCATTCTCCGGGGAGCAGGTGGCAGCCTTTTACTATTCTTCCAGCTTTGTACCCTTTGCCGCCAGTAAGTACGGGATCCAGTACACCAACCTGCAGGAGGCGGAGGACCTGTTTTTCAACAGCTTCTTCAGCCTGACCAACCCCGCCTCCAATATCCGCACCACCATCCGCAACATGAATCAGACCTATGTGCCCATCATGATCTCCGGAGAAACGGGAGCGGGAAAGGAACAGGTGGCCAGAAGCATCTACTCCCAGAGCCGGTTTTCCTCAAATCCTCTGATCACCATCAACTGCACCCTCTTAAACGAGCGCAGCTGGAACTTCCTCATCAACCACTACAACTCTCCCTTTACGGATAACGACAACACCCTGTACTTTAAAAACATCGATCAGCTGACCACAGAAAAACGAACCCAGCTTCTCTCCGTCATCATCGATACCAACCTGTGCAAGAGAAACCATGTGATCTTCTCCTGCAACTGCTCCATGGGGGAAAAGCTCTCCCCGGAGGCCATGGAATACGTAAACCAGCTGTCCTGTGTTCTTCTCCACCTGCCTCCCTTACGGGAACACACCGGAGAGATCCCGGCCCTGGCGGGCCTCTACCTGAACATGCTGAACACCTCCATGGAAAACCAGGTCATCGGACTGGAACCGGAAGCCCTGACTCTCCTCCAGGAGTACGACTGGCCCTACAACTACACCCAGTTCAAGCGGATCTTAAATGAACTGGCCCTGGCCGCCGACTCCCCCTACATCCAGGCGGAATCCGTACGGATGCTGCTACGGGAGGAGAAAAAGCCCTCCCAAAAAAGAGAACCCCTTCGCACCGAGGAAGAGAAGGAGGGACAGTACCTGCTGGACTTAAACCGCCCCTTAAATGACATCAACCGGGAAATCATCGAGATTGTGCTCAATGAGATGAACGGCAACCAGAGCGCTGCCGCCAGGAGACTGGGGATTGGGAGATCTACCCTGTGGAGGTATCTGAAATAGACAGAAAAATTCAATAAACAATGTGAATTGATAAAAAATACAAAAATAATAAGAAAGCATCAAAATATAAAAAAACAAAATAAAAGCAAAAATAAAAGCAACATAAAACCAACATAAAACCAACAATAAATGAATAAGAGGCTGCGGCTCCGCCGCAGCCTCTTATTCATACACTCACTTCATACATTCATACCTTAAACCGGTAGCCAACTCCCCAAATGGTCTCGATATACTGGGGCTTGGCCGAGTCAAACTCGATTTTCTCTCTGATCTTCTTGATATGTACCGTCACAGTGGCGATATCCCCCACCGATTCCATGTCCCAGATCTGGCGGAAGA
>CAZJYM010000191.1:0-2143 GCA_964550245.1 uncultured Blautia sp.
GTCAGCACTCTTAGACAGGCCCGGTCCAGGAGAGCCATGTCCGCACTGCCATCCTTAAAGCTCTGGGCAAAGTCTCCGGAATTAAAGCACTGGGGCATGGGAAGCTCCAGATCCATGCCGGCATTTAGGGCCATAAGTCCCGCCTCGGTCATGCTCTCCCCCACACGGTCAAACTCATGGGCATTGCTGATCCCGCCGTAGTCGGAGAACACACAGCCCTCAAAGCCCATCTCATCCCGCAAAACCTCGGTCAGATAATAGTAAGACAAAGAGAAGGGTTCTCCGTTGACCATGCAGTAGCAGGGCATGATGCCCTTTAGTCCCTCTTCGGCGATGGCCGCCTGGAAGGGTTTTCCGAAAGTCTGCAGGTGATCCCGGTCACAGAGATCCGCGTTGGCTCCGTGAATGCCCCCGGATGCCGCATGAAAGCCGTAAAAGTGCTTGGCAACCGCATCCGCCTGTTTGCCGTCCACCACTTCTCCCTGAATTCCCCGGGTAAAGGCGCAGCCCATGGCGCTCACCGCAGCGGGATCCTCCCCGTAGCTCTCCCCGCAGCGGCCCATCCGGGGATCCCTCTCCACGTCCAGGACAGGAGCCAGGATGTGGGTGATCCCGCAGGAGAGTTCCTGTCTGGCCACCATTCTTCCCAGCTTCTCCTCCAGCTCCGTGTCAAAGGAGGAGCCCCGGCTCACCCCCGAGGGAAGGGAAGTGCTGCCCTGGGTAAAGGCTCCGCACAGTCCCTCCATGTGAAAGATGGCCGGGATGTGATGGGGACTGCGCTCCATGATGTCCTTCTGCACTCTCTTCTGCCACTCCACCGCTTCCTCCAGGGTCTGCATGTCCCGGACACACAGGGTGCTGATCTCCCCGATTCCGTTTTTCAAAAAGGGCAGCATCCGGTCGTAGAGGCCTTCCATGTACATGATGCCCCCGATCTGGGCCACCTTTTCATCCACGCTCATGTCGTCCAGAAGAGCCTGGGCCTTTTTTCTACATTCCTCATCCGTCATTTAAAACACCTCCTGAAAAAGGGCTGCCGAAAGGCAGCCCTCAAATGTATTCCTTCTTATTCCAATGTATCACGATCTGACGGGAATTGCAATATTTACTCCAGCACAACCCCCAGCATTACATCGATGTCGCCCAGCTGCTCGCTGCCGGCCTGTACGTAGTGTACCTGCACACCGGTGTCGCCGCCGAACTCGGATACGATCTCACCGGCCTTTTCAAATGCGAAGGTGTAGGTGGCTCCGTCCTCGCCTACGGTGTAGGTGCCCTTGTCCACTTCTACCTCTGCGCCCTGAAGGCTGGCATTGACTGTACAGGTGTTGTCGGTGTAGGTGGTGATCACCAGATCGGCTTCCATGCCCTGGACATCGATCTTGCCTGCAAATTTGAATCCTTCCTCGGGACCCACTTCCAGTGTCAGGCTTACTTCGGTGCCGTCTGCGGAAACATACTTGTAGGTTCCGTCATCCTGCAGGGTGATCTCTGCGCCGTTGTCGGACTCGCTGTTGGGTGTCAGGGTGTAGGCGCCCTCTCCGGTCTGGGCCCAGGTGCCTTCCACGGCCATGATGACCATGTCCTCATAGGTGCCGTTGGTGTTTAAGGTCACATAGGTGGAAGCATCATTGGGATCGATAAAGTTCTGATAGGCGGATCCGACTTCCCCTTCGAAGGTAGAGGCATACTGCTCCAGAACCGCATCATCCGCTTTGGCCATCTTGAACTGTCCGCCGCCGGTCTCTCCCGCGGTATTGATGGCCGTGGTGGAGTTGTAGAAGAATTCTCCGTCGTATCCGGCGTTGTCAACCACGTTGCCGTCCCAGTCATAGAAGGTTACGGTGTAGGGAGCGGTGCCGGAAATCATCTCTCCGTCCTTTTCTTCCTGAACCTCATAGGCGAACTCCGCCTCCTGGATGGTGTAGGTGCCGGAGAAGGTGATCTGGTTCCAGGCATAGCCGGCATAGTAAACGGCTCCGATTCCCAGGTCATCCCCGTAGAAATGGAAATATGCCACCATGTCGTCCATACCCTCTACCGGATAGGAGAAGTAATAGTAGCTGCCTGCGATCTGCTCCATGGCCTCGGCGCTTACATCCCCTGCCGGAGCTGCCGCTTCTTCCGTGGTCTCTTCTGCAGC
>CAZJYM010000191.1:2243-6594 GCA_964550245.1 uncultured Blautia sp.
GCAGCGGGCTCTTCCTCTGTGGCTTCCGCGTCTGCCAGGCAGGCCACACTCATGCTCATGGTCAGTGTTCCGGCCAGAATCCAGGCCAGTGTTCTCTTTTTCATGATCCTTAATCCTCCTGAAATAAGCATTTTTGTTTTCTGATGAGCCTATTATAAACCGGTGATTCTGGAAAAAATCCGTCAAATCCGATTCATACCCTCAGGAATCCGACCTTTGGAGCCACTCATCCAGCTGCCTCTGCTTTTCGGCGATCACCTGATCCACTCCCGCATCCCGCAGTTCCCTGATAAACTGGGGATAGATGGTGTCCAGATCCTCGCTTCCGGCCTCCAGCACGTGCAGGTAGCGGTCCAGCACCTTCTGCACCTGGATCATCTCCATGTTGACTGGGGTAGTGTCAAAGCGGAAGCCCTGATACTCGAATCCTCTCTGTTCCGCCTCTGCGGAGTAAGCCTCGTAAACCTCATCGGCATTTTCAAGGCGGAAATCGTAACACAGCCGCTGATCCCCGTAAACCCCCAGGGGATTCTGGTATCCCACGGTATTCGCATCCTGTCCTTCCGGGTAGTCCACCACCCCGTCGCCGATGAACACATAGTCCTCTCCCTCTTCTCCCCACTGGAAGAGGTTGATGATCTCCTCATCCGTGTACATCAGGTTTAAAAAGTCCATGGCCGCCTCCGGGTTTTGGGCGGTTTCCGGGATTGTCCAGAAGATTCCGGCTCCCCCCGGGGGCGTATTCACCACGGGAGTGGTGCGAAGACACACCAGAGGTTCCCCGAACTGATCCTCCCGGAAGAAAAAGGGCATGCCGCTCTGGGGAATGCTCATCACAATCCCGTCCCGCATCAGCTCATCGCTCATGGAAGTAGTGACAGCCGCTTCGGGGTAGATATAGCCGTCCAGGTACCACTGGCGGATCCATTTCAGCCAGGTGACATAGGCATCCGTCTCAAAGAGGTCCAGGATCTCATGGCCCGGGGAAGTTTCATCCAGAACCCCGGTGGCCACCGTGCTTCCCAGCGTATTGAGATCTTTAAGATAAAAGGAGCAGGTAGAAAAGGCGTAGGGATTGGTCACCTGTCCCAGGGGATACATCTCCGGGTGTTTTTCCTTCAAGGCGGCAAAAATGGCGTCCAGCTCCTCCAGGGAATAGACCTTATGCTCATCCCAGGCAATCCCCGCCTCATCCAGGTATCTCTGATAAAACCACAGCCCGGAGCAGGCTCCCTGATACCGGGGCGGGATCTGCACCCCGTAACACTGCTCCCGCACGGTGCCGGCACTTAAGATGTCCGCCCAGTCTTCCGAAAGGGAGAGGATGTGCCCTCCCCTCTCCTCCAAAAGGTCGTCCAGAGGCAGCAGCATGGACTGATCCACGTAGGCAGTGATGTCCTGATAGTTAATCAGCATCAGATCCATCTGCCGGTCCTGGGTGATCCAGAGGGGATACTGTTCTCCGGAACTGGCCGCATCCACCGGCAGCAGCTCCACCTCCACCCCGATCTTTTCCCCGGAGACGGCGTTGACGGCTTCCAGAACTGAATCCAGGTGATCCAGCCTGCTGGTCTCCATGGTCTGGAAGGTCATGACGATGTGGGATAAACCGTCATCCCCGGAAGCCCGGATGGTATCCGAGGCCGCCTTGCAGCCCCAGATAACGGCGGCCAGAGCCAGACAGCCCAGAATGACCCGGCCCGTTTTATGTTTTTTTCCTGTCTTCATTGTGTTTCAGCTTCCCGCCTCCTTCCTGAACTTCTTCTGATAATCCCGGGGCGTCATCCCGTAGACCTTCTTAAACTGCTCCGTAAAGAAGGAGTAGTTTCCATACCCCACGCTGTCGGACACCATGGTGATGGTGAGATCCTGGCGTTTCAGCAGTTCCCCCGCCAGCTCCATCCGCTTGTCCAGGATGTAGCTGCTGACGGTCTTCCCGTACTTTTTCTTAAAGGACCGGGTCAGATGATCGGCGCTTACGTAGACCATGTTGGCGAGGGACTGGACACTCAAGTCCTCGGAGAGATGTTCCCGGATATATTTTTCCACGGTCTCCACCGCATCCACCGCATCTCCCCGGCTCTTTTTCGCCACGGAGTCGATGTACTGCTGCCCGTAGCTCTCCATCATGGCCTGGTGCCGCTTCATGTTTACGGTGTCAATGGCCCGCCCCAGGATCTCCGTCAGCTTGTCGTAGCGCACCGGCTTTAACACGTAGTCCAGACACCGCAGGGACAGGGCCTGCCGGGCATAGTCAAACTCGTCGTGACAGCTGATCATGATGCACTCCGTGTTGGGGCTGTGGGTATTGACCCATTCCACCAGATCCAGTCCGCTCTCGTCGGAGAGTTCTATGTCACTGAGCAGGATCTCCACGTAGTTGTTCTGAAAGATCTCCACCGCCTCCTGAAAGCTGTAGGCGGTAAAAACCTTCTCAAAGCCCAATACATCCCAGTTCACCCCGTCCAGGATTCCCTGGACCGCAAAGTACTCGTCATCCACGATCATCAGCTTCATCTTCGGGCACCTCCTTAAAGGGAAGATTGATAAACACCTGGGTTCCCTCTCCCGGGCTGCTGGTAATACTGATCTCCGCCTTCTCCTCATAGAAGACTTCAATCCGCCGCTTGCAGTTCCACACGCCGATATGCCGGTTTCCCAGCCTGTCCACGTAGGGTTCTCCTTTCTGGAGCTGGGAGAGAATCTCCGGCTTGATGCCCTTTCCGGTATCGCAGACGGAGATCAAAAGCCTGTCCCCTTCCCGGCGGATGTTTAGGAGAACCTCCACCACCTTCCCGGGCTTTAAGGCATACTTCATGGCGTTTTCGATAAAGTTCTGGACCAGCAGGGGAGGAACCAGGGCCTTCCGGCAGTCCTCCTCCACGCTGTAGTTGCTGGAAAAGGCTCCGGGGAAACGGATCTTCTGTATCTCAATGTAGCTCTGAACGAAATCCAGCTCCTGGGATAAAGGCACCAGGGAGTCGTTTTTCCGCAGAGCGTAGCGGAAGTAGTCCACCAGGTGCAGGGAGTACTCCTGAATGCAGGCGTAGTTTCTGGACTGGGCCAGACTGTAGATCATGTTGAAGGAGTTGAGAAGCATGTGGGGATTGACCTGGAGACGCAGGTTGTCCAGCTCGGTCTGATACATCTTCTGGTCCTTCTCCCGGGATTTCTCCACCTCCGCCGCCATCTCATCAAAGGAGTCAAAGAGGTACTGGACATCGTCGCTGTTTCTCTTGGTGTGATCGTTCAGGCGAAAGTCCAGATGTCCCGCCTTCATCTCCTCCATGGCGTGAGAGAGTCTGGAAAAGGGAATCAGCACCTCAAGCCGGAGAAGTTTCCAGAAGAAGGGAATCAGAAACATGCATCCCAGCGCCGCCACCACCAGCACCCAGTAGCTTCCGGGAATCAGCTGCCACCAGCCGATTCGGGAGCGGACACACACCGATACGGGAAGGGAATCCGACTGCCACACCAGCGTCTGGGATCCCAGCCCGCTGCAGATACAGTCCTCCCAGGCCCGGTCCGTCTCTGTCACCTGACCTTCGGCATCCACCTGGTACACCGTAGCGCCGTCATACGCAAAAATCTCATCCCCGTTTTCAAAGAAGCCGCGCAGACAGGAGGCCAGATTTTCTCCCATGTCAAACCAGAAGATCACCCGATAGTTCTGATAGTCGTACACCCGGACCAGGAAGCTTTCCTTATTCACCTGCACCCTCTGACCGCTTTGAAAGTCCTGCTCCTCCAGGATCATTCCCTTAAGGGCATTGGAGAGCTCATCAATCTCCCCGGCGGAGAGAGTCATGTCTGACTCCTGGATCAGCACCCGCTCCGTAGTCTTTTCATAAACCGAGACCATTCCCGCCTCCTGGGTGTTTCCCAGTACCCGGCTCAGTCTCTGGATCATGTCGTAAAGGGTGATGTCCCCGCCCTGAAACCAGGAGGAGTTAAGCTCCGTGATGTAGGCGGACACAAACTCATCCATGCCCGCTTCCACGTAGCGGGTATCCTGCTCCAGCTGCTGGAGGCTGCCGTCCAGCTGGATCTGGTAGGACTGGCGGATCTGCACACTGGACCGGGAGAGAACCAGGATCACCAGGATGAGAGATACCACACAAAAGGGCAGAAAGGCCACTAAAACACAGGTCAAGAGGCGATAAGCCAGACTGTGCATAAACTTATAAAAAAATGATTTCTTCTCCCCGTCCATGAACGCCTCCCGGTCTCCGCTTTTTCTTCAATTCTACCGTTTTCCAAGGGATGATGCAATCTTCACAGTAACTCCATGATCCCATCATACCGCCTTCCTGTGTATTGAAATACCCGGAAATGCGATGAAAAATATGAA
>CAZJYM010000192.1:0-6584 GCA_964550245.1 uncultured Blautia sp.
TAATCCCTTTTAATGCCTGCATCACGAACAGAAAAAAAAGAGGGTAACCTGTATGAATCACACACTGGAACTGCTGGAACAGATCGCCCGGGGACTGGCCGCCCAGTTCGGCAGCAGCTGCGAGGTGGTCATCCACGACCTGCAGCAGGAAAACATGGAATCTTCCATCATCTACATAGAAAACGGCCAGGTAACGGGACGCTCCGTGGGGGACGGCCCCTCGGGGGTGGTGCTGGAAGCCCTTCGAAACCCGGAGGCCGTCCCCGATGACCGTCTGGCTTACCTCACCCGCACCGAGACGGGCCGCATCTTAAAGTCCAGCACCCTCTACATCCGGGGAGACGAGGGAAAGGTCCGCTACATCTTTTCCCTGAACTACGATATCACGGATCTTCTGACCGCGGAAAAGGCCCTTCACTCCCTGACGGATCCGGCCCCCGGCGGAGAGGAAGAGCCCAAAAAGATCATCACCAACGTAAACGATCTGCTGGAGGCCCTGATCCAGCAGTCGGTGGAACTGGTGGGAAAACCGGTGGCAAAGATGAACAAGGAGGACAAGATGCAGGCCATCCGCTACCTGAACGAGGCGGGGGCCTTTCTCATCACCCGCTCCGGGGACCGGGTGGCCTCCTACTTCGGCATCTCCAAGTTTACCCTCTACAACTACATGGGTTCGTCCAAAGACTAAAGCCTGAGGTAATCCCGGAGAAGGTTCAGATCCTCCGGGGTATCTCCGTCCAGCAGACATCCCTTATCTCCCGTCTCCACCTCCAGGGTATCCCGGGTACTTAGAAATCCCCCCAGGCCTCCCTCTCCCCGATAAGTGATGATTTTTGGAATCAGTTCTCCATGAATCAGGGGAGGATGGCCCCGGTGTCCCTGATAAAGGGGAAACACCGCTTCTTTTCCGGATGTTTCCAAAGCCTCTTTAAGAAGGGCAAAGGTTTGGGAAGAGACGGCAGGCATGTCCCCCGGAAGCACAAAGAAGGCTCCTTTTTCCGGCAAACGGGAAAGTCCGATCCGCAGGGATTCCAGCATGTCTGATTCCCGGTAGCGGGGATTATAGACCGTCTCCACCCGCTCTTTGTACAGGTCATGGATCACCTTTTCCAAAGTCTCTGCCTCATACCCGGTCACCACCACAATCCTTTCAATCCCGGCACTTATCAGGGAGTCCAGTGTGCGGGCGATCAGGGGTTTTCCCTGAAGGTCCAGGAGAGGCTTAAAGGTCCCCATGCGTCTGGACAGACCGGCAGCAGGGACCACTCCGCCCGGATTCACTGTTTTTTATAGAAGGTTTCCCGCAGGGGAAGGGAGGTCCGAAACTTCCCGTCATACCGGTAGTAGGCATGGGCACAGGCGGGAGCCGTGGGAATCATGCACAGTTCCCCGCAGCCTCTGGCACCCAGAGCTTCCGGGATCTTTCCCTCTCCCTGCACCAGGATCACTTCCATCTCCGGGGCCTGATCCGCCCGGATCAGACCGATCTTTCCAAATCTCTTCAGGGGATAACCGTCTTTACAGGTAAACTCCTCGGTCAGGGCGTATCCCAGTCCCATCACAATGCCCCCTTCGATCTGTCCCTCCACCGAGGTGATGTTTACCGGGGTGCCCACATCATAGGCCGCCACCACCTTCTCCACTTTCCCCTCTTCATCCAGCAGCACCACCTGAACTCCGTAGCTGTAGGCCACATGGCTGATGGGGTTGTCTTTTAAGGCTCCCAGAGGATCGGTTTTGGCCGAGTATTCCCCGTAAAACTCTCTTCCCTCCAGATCGCGGATGGTTTTTCCCCTGTCCAGCTCCACCTTTAAGGCTTCCCCCGCTCTTCTGGCAGCTTCCCCGGTGACCGTGGTCTGCCGGGAAGCGGTGCTGGTGCCGGAATCCGGGGTACGAACCGTATCCGCCCGCTCATGGACAAAGAGGGCGGGGTTTAACCCGGTCACCGCACAGAGGATCGTAAGACACATCTGACCGATGCCCTGTCCCATGCAGGCGGCGGAGGTGCGGATGTGGATCTTTCCTGATTCCACCGAGAGCAGGACTCTGCCGATGTCCTTCCTGCCCATGCCGGTGCCGCTGTTTTTAAAGCCGCAGGCAATACCCGCCCTGGGATGGGACTCATAGATGTCCTTCACGGCTTCCAGGCACTGGGCCAGTGCCACCGATTCATCGGCGATCTGGGCGTTGGGCAGTCTCTGTCCCGGACGGATGGCGTTTCTGTACCGGATCTCCCAGGGGGAAATGCCCACCATCTCTGCCAGGAGGTTGATGTTGCTCTCTGTTGCAAAGCAGCTCTGAGCCACCCCGAAGCCCCGGAAAGCCCCGGCGGGCACGTTGTTGGTGTAGACCGACATGCCCAGGACGTCCAGGTTCTGGTAGTTGTAGGGCCCGGCCGCATGGGTGCAGGCCCGGTGGAGAACCGGACCTCCCAGAGAGGCATAGGCTCCCGTATCGGCAATGATAACCCCCTTCATGGCGGTGAGATATCCGTTCTCATCGCAGGCGGTGGTAAACTCCATCTCCATGGGATGGCGCTTGGGATGGTACATCAGGCTCTCTTCCCGGGTAAAGGCACACTTGACCGGCCGGTGGGTGTACCAGCACATGAGGGCGGCATACTGCTGCACCGTCATGTCCTCCTTGCCGCCAAATCCTCCTCCCACCAGCATGGCATGCACATGGACCTTCTCCGGAGGAATCTTCAGCATGGTGGAGACTTCCCGCTGCTCATCGTACACCGACTGACTGGAGGTGTAGAGAATCAGTCCGTCTTCCCCCTCCATCACCGCCACGGCACACTCCGGCTCCATAAAGGCGTGTTCCTGCCAGGGAGTGGTGTACTTTCGGGTAACCACGTACTTAGAGTTTTTGATGGCCTCATCCGCATCCCCCCGCACCAGACTGGCCCGGCTCATGATGTTGCCGTCCTCATGGATCAGGGGGGCATCTCCCCGCAGGGAGTCACAGGGATGCAGCATGGGGGGAAGCTCGGTATACTCCACCTCCACCAGGGAACAGATCTCATCCAGTTTGTCCCGGTCATCGGAAGCCACCAGAGCCACCACATCTCCCACGTAGCGGGTGATGTCCCCCTCTCCCATGATCACGTCCCAGTCCTGCTTCACATGACCGATCTTATTGCACGGAACATCCGCTTTAAGAAGGATCCGCACGCAGCTGGGATGGGCTAATGCTTTGGAAATATCAATCCTCTCGATTCTGGCCCGGGGATACTTCGACCGTACGCCTTTGGCATAGATCATGCCCTCCATCTGGATGTCATCCGCATAAAGGCCGGTGCCGTTGACCTTTTCCGGCACGTCCAGCCTCTTAAAGCGCTCGTTCATCCCCAGATGCTCCGGCAGAGGCGGGATCTCCCTGTTTTCCCGGAAGAAATCGGCGGCCAGAAGGACGGCATCCTCAATCTTCTTATATCCCGTACAGCGGCAGAGATTGCCCCGGATGGCCTTCTTGATGTCCTGACGGGTTGGGGACAGGTTGTGATCCAGCAAAGCCTTGGCGGAGAGCACCATCCCCGGTATGCAAAAGCCGCACTGCACCGCCCCCGCCTGGGCAAAGCAGTGCTCATACACTTCCCTTTCCCTTTGGGTAAGTCCTTCCACGGTGAGGATCTCCTTACCGGCAAACCGGGACACCTTCAAAGTGCAGGCCTTCACCTTCTTTCCGTCCGCCAGAACCGTACAGGCTCCGCAGACTCCCTCTCCGCAGCCGTTTTTCACGGAGGTGAGGCCCAGATCTTCCCGGAGAAAGGCCAGAAGGGGCTTATCCTCCTCTACGCTGCAGAGTTTTCCGTTTACCGATATCTCCATCATGGACTCACATCTCCCTTTTCTTTCTCGACAGGTACTCTCCTCTTTTTTCTTCCAGCACCTTTCCCTCCGACACCGCATGGATGCCCCGCAGGAACACCTCTCTGGGGCATCCCCTTCCGGTAAATCCCTCATAGGGGGTGTAATCCGCGTTCTGGTACTGGCTTTCTGCGGTAATGGTCCAGCTCCTGTCCGGATCCCAGATCACCAGGTCCGCATCGCTTCCCGGGGCTATTACACCCTTTCTGGGATAGAGACCGTAAAGCCTGGCGGGATTTTCCGAGAGCATCCGGCACATCATCTCCGGGGTGGTTCTTCCCGACACCACGCCGTACTGATAAAAGAGCTGAGGCCGGTGCTCCACTCCCGGTATTCCGTTGGGGATCCGGGTAAAGTCATGCAGGCCTCTGACCTTCTGGGTTTTCATGTGGAAGCTGCAGTGATCGGTGCCCAGGGTGGTAATCTCCCCCTGCTCAACGGCCTTCCAGAGAGCCTCCACATCTTCCTTTTTTCTCAATGGAGGAGAGAGAACATAGGCGGCTCCCTCAAAGCCCGGCAGTTCATACAGGGAGTCATCCAGGATCAGGTACTGGGGACAGGTCTCCGCAAAGGCCCTTACCCCCTGCTGCCGGAAGCGCTCTAATTCCAGAAGGCCCAGTCCGGTGCTCAGGTGCACGATGTTAACCGCGGTATCTGCAAGCTGTGCAATGGTCAGAAGCCGGTGGACGGCCTCCGCCTCCACCAGGGGAGGACGGCTTAAGGGGTGGAGGCGGACGCCGTCCCTGCAGGTTTTCTTCAGTCTCTCCGTCAGGGCAGTGACCAGGTCCCCGTTTTCACAGTGAACCCCCACAATGCCGCCCTCCTGCTCCACGGCGGAGAGGATCTCAAAGATCTCCCGGTCTCTGACCCTTAAGTTATCGTAGGCCATGTAGAGCTTGTAGGAGGTGACGCCCTGGCGGGTCATTTCCGGTATCTCCCGTTTTACATCCGGATTCCAGTCGGTGATGGACATGTGAAACCCGTAGTCGCAGCTGCACTTTCCATCCGCCATTTCATGCCAGTTTTCCAGGGCCTGACTTAAACTTTCTCCTCTCTCCTGGGTGGTAAAGTCCAGGATGACGGTGGTGCCGCCTGCCAGGGCAGCCCGGGTGCCCGTGTAAAAGTCATCGGCGGTGTGAAAGTCCCCGGCGTCCAGATCAAAGTGGGTGTGGGGATCGATAAAGCCGGGGTAGATCTCACAGCCGGAGGCGTCTACAACAACGGCTTGCGGATCCGAAATGTCCTTTTCCACCCGGAGGATCTTTTCACCCTCCGTCAGGATGTCCGCCTGTCTCCTCCCGGAGGAGGAGATCACCGTTCCGTTTTTGATCAGATACTTCAAAGTTTTCCCCTCCTTTCGCCGGTTTAGAGGTAGAGCCAGGGGTAATCCCGGTCTGCAGTAAGAATGAGATCCCTTAATCCCCCGTAGAGGGTGCATCCCGGATCTTTCAATGAATAAACTTCCTCTTTTCCTCCCAGCCGCACTTTGACCTTCATCTGCTGCCGGTTCAGAACCACGTATCCCTGGTTCTCACTGTTGTCAAAGTCCTTCTCACAGGCGAAGAAGGTAAACTTATCCCGGTAGGGGGCGCTGCTGTAGGGACAGAAGGTGCGGCAGTTCCCGCACTCGTTGCACATGTAGTCGATGTGAAGGATTACAGGCATGGCCTGACCTTCCACATGGATGGCCACATTGGCCCGGTTGGGACAGACATCCACGCAGTTTTCACACAGCTTGGAACACTCCAGGCAGCGGTCCTTCTCCGGCACGCCCTGACCGGAATGGCAGAGAATGCCCTTTTTGTCTCCGGCTGCCGCCAGATCCGTTTCATACCCGAAGTCAACCGGAGTTTCCTTTCCCAGGATGTGATCCGCTGCCGCCCGGGCATCCCGGATGGCCAGCACCATGGTGGCGGGCTTTTCCGCCCCGTCCCCGATCACGTAGACTCCGGGGATGCTGGATTCCATGGTTTTGCGGTTAAGGACCGGGATTCCCCTGTCATTTACGGCCAGTCCAATCCGCTGATAGAGGGTGCTGTCAATCCGTTCTCCCAGGGAGGCGATCACCGTATCCGCGGGGATCTCACATGTCTCACCGGTCTCTACCGGCCTTTGCCTTCCGCTCTCATCCGCCGGGCCCAAAGCCATCCGTTTACAGGTCAGAATGCCCTCCTTCTGGGAAACCGGGGAGAGAAGTTCCAGAAACTCCACGCCCTCTTCCAGGGCTTCCCGCAGTTCCTCTTCGTCAGCGGGCATGTACCGGGCAGTCCGGCGGTAGATGATGCGCACCTTTTTCACCCCGGGAAGTCTCCTGGCAGCCCGGGCGGCATCCATGGCGGTATTGCCCGCACCGATCACCGCCACCTGCTCTCCCACTTCAAGGGAATCCGGGTTTTCCTTACAGGTCCGCAAAAACTCCACCGCATTGTATTCCCTCTCGGTGGGGATTCCCAGCGGCACCCCTCTGGAAGCTCCCGGGGCCAGCACAATGACTTCAAAGCCCTGATCATAAAGGCTTCCCAGATCGGAGATCTCAGTGTTTAAGATAAACTGGGCTCCCCAGGACCGGACCAGGTCCACATCCTGATTGATGGCTTCCCTGGAGATGCGAAAACCGGGGATTACCTGACTTACGGTTCCCCCGGGACAGCCGGATTTATCAAAGACCGTCACCCTGGCTCCTTCCCGGGACAGGAAGGCGGCACAGGAAAG
>CAZJYM010000193.1:0-6580 GCA_964550245.1 uncultured Blautia sp.
ATTATTCTTTCACTCAGTCAAAGTAAAAAGAATCAAAAACTCTGGCGGCTACCGGCACGGCGGATTCGCTTCCCGTACCTCCGTTTTCCACAAGCACCGCCACCACCAGTTCCGGCTGATCCGTGTTGCAGTAGCCCACAAACCAGGAATGGCTGGATCCCTTTTCATCAAACTCGGCGGATCCGGTCTTGCCGGCGGCCGTGTACCCTCTGCCGTTTAAAGCGGTGGCTGTTCCGTTGGCGACCACACCCTCCATCAGCTTTTCCAGAAGGTTGGCCTCATTTTCCATCATCAGCCTCTGATAGGGCTGGGGTTTGGGGGTGCTCACCGTCTCTCCGGTGGCGCTGACCACGTGATCGATGAGGGTGGGCCTCATCAGGATTCCCCCGTTGGCAGCGGCACAGACGATCATGGCCATGTGAGCCGGGGAGACCAGGGTGTCTCCCTGACCGATGGCGGTCTGCATCACCAGGGGATCGGAAGCCTTCCTCTCCAGGGAAAGGGTGCTCTTTCTGGCTCCCTCCATGGGAAGGGGCTGGTTAAAGAGCAGATCCTCCGCTGTCCGCACAATGGAGCCGGCACCCAGATTCAGTCCCATCTCTCCGAAGGCACAGTTGCAGGATCTGGCAAAGGCGTCATACAGGTCCTCCTGTCCGTGGGAGTTGCCGTTATAGCAGGTAAGGGTGTAGTCCTCCCGGGTAACGCTGCCCTGACAGAGATAGGAATAGCCGTTTAAAGTACCTTTCTGCCGGAGGTAATCCAGAGCCATCACCAGCTTGAAGGTGGATCCCGGGGGATAGGCCCCGTTTATCACCCGGTTTAAAAGGCTGCTGTTGTTTGCGTCTCCCACCAGATAATCCCAGTCCTGGCTGATGGTGTTGGGATCAAAGTCCGGCTTGCTCACCTCCACCAGGATCTTTCCCGTGGAGGGCTCAATGGCGAATACGGCCCCTCTGCGGTCACCCAGGGCATCATAGGCCGCATACTGCATCTTGGAGCTCAAAGTGGAGACCACCGTATCTCCCATGTTCTTCCGGTGCAGCAGTTCGTTCTTCATCTGGTCGATAAAGAACTCATGGGAGGTGAGCAGGAGAAAGTTGGCCTCCGACTCCAGTCCGCTCTTGCCGTGGGAGTCAAAGCCGACCACATGGGAAAACATGCGTCCGTAAGGATAGACCCGGACCTCGCTTCCGTCCTCATACACATCCGTCCGGGCCAGAACCTCTCCCTCCCTGGAGAGGATCTGTCCTCTTACCACCCGGTCGGAAAAGGTGTCCTGCCTGGTGTTGTAGGGGCTGTTGATGAAGGTCTCTCCCTCCACCCCGTCAAAGTATGCCAGATGAATGATCAGGCAGAGAAAGATGACCACGAAAAAGACGGACACCAGGGAATACTCCCGGTTTCGGGACCGTCTTTTATCACTGTTTTTACGGCTGCTGCCGTCCTGCTCTTTCCCGGCCTTTCCTGGCCACCTCTTTTCTTCGTCTCTCAAACTCTTCATCCTCGTCTTCCCGCAGTATATACAGTCCCTGAATGATGGCCAGCATCAGCAGGGTACTGGCCAGGGAGCTGCCCCCGTAGCTCACCAGAGGCAGGGTGATTCCCGTAAGGGGAATGAATTTCGTGGCTCCGCCGATGGTTAAAAAGACCTGGAAGGCGTACTCCGTACCAAGGCCCAGAGCAATCAGCTTGTAAAAGGGATTCTTGATGGCTATGGCGATGTTTACAATCATGAGAAAGAAGCTCATGCACACCAGGATCAGACAGATGCCGAAGATTCCTCCCAGCTCCTCACAGATGGCGCTGAAGATAAAGTCGTTCTCCACCACCGGGATGATCTCCGGGGAACCCTGACAGAGTCCCATGCCGAACCATCCTCCGGTGCCGATGGCAAACAGGGACTGCACGATCTGATAGCCCTCGTTTTCATAGACCGCCATGGGATCCTTCCAGGCGCTGACTCTCTCCCGCACATGTCCGAACAGATGATAGGCTGCTACAGAAGCGACTGCGCCTCCTCCCAGGCCCAGCACCAGATACCAGCCGTTTTTGGAAGCCACATAGATCATGACCAGATAGGCCGCAAAAAACACCGCGGCGCTGCCCAGGTCCCTGGACAGCACCAGAATGCCCACGTGGAGAGCCGCCACAACCGTGGCAATCAGGATGTTTTTGAAACTGTTGTCTCTGGAGAGAAGAGATGCCATGAAAAATACGAAGGTGATCTTGATGGCCTCCGAGGGCTGTACCCCGAAGAGGCTGAGCTTGGCCCCATAACTTGTCCTTGCAAGAACCAGTACGGCCAGAAGCAGGGCCACACCGGCCAGCGCGTACAGCCAGGTAAGCCGGCGCAAAAACTTCATCCTTCTTATCATCACCGGAACCAGGAATGCCAGGGCACTGGCTCCCGCCGCAAAGAAGAGCTGCCTGCGGGCGTGTTCCATGTCCAGCCGGCACAGCATGATCAGCCCCACGCTTAAAAGCATGCACATGTTGTTGAGAAGCAGCATGGAGGCATTTTTATAAAAGATCCGGTAGAGGATCTGCACCGCGGCGAAGAAGGCCATCATGGCTCCGAAAAACAGGATCACTTCCGTATTCCAGGTTTTTATGAATATGACGGCAAAGGCCACCAGATCCATGAGAAAAATCAGCGCCAGCTGTTTGTTGAGGCCTTCCGTCAGATTCCCGGACCTCTGTTTTTTCACCAGATGGAAGCAGGTGTAGGTATAGACCACCATCAGGGTGAGGATCACATATTTGGACAGCTCTACAACAACATTGATCATAAGTCTACTGGACTCCTCTGGAAAAATGTCCTCTCGTAAATCCCTGTTCCCGGAAAAGCTCCCGGGAAGGAGAAAGACCGCTAAAACCAGGGGAATAGACTCTTAGAAACTCCTCCAGAATCTCCCGGACCCGTCCGGGAGATTCCAGGGTAAAGGAAATCCGATAAGATCCCACCCCCAGTTTTTCTACCTGTTCCCGCTCTCTTAAGAGGGAAAGTGGAACAGTATTGTAAACAATATTATAACAGTCCCGGGGACCGTTTGTAGTCTTCTCTTTCCAGGGATGGCACACACACTGGCAGGGAAAGGTTTTCCGGTACCGGTCAACGAGTCCTGTCCTGGATTCTCCCCGGTTACAGCTCCACACATTTTTCTGGACACACTGGGCGGAGACCATCAGGGGCACATACCCGTACAGGAGAAGTTCACTCCCAGAGTTCTCCCTTTTTTCCAGCTCCTTATGTTTAAGCTCCAGGGGCACACTGTCCCGCAGGATCCCCTGTTCTCTCCAAAACTCCTGCGAGCGCCGGTTCCAGGTGTAGAGGGAAGAATCCAGCACGCACCGGCTCCCATATCCTAAGGATCTTACCAGGGCATACCCTTCCAGATCCCGGATGAGAAACCCTTTCATGCCCCGGCTGATCCACTCTTCCACTTTTCGTGAGAAGTCCTCCGGTACCCGGCTTCTCACGATCTGGGGCAGCATCAGGTACAGCTCCTTCCTTTGGGGAAGGTCTGCAGCCATATATTTCTCACACAGATCCCAGGGAAGGTAAAGTCCCTGGATCCCCGGCACATCCTTTACTGCTTCCCCCTGATCCTCCCTCTCCACAGAGACGAAGATGCCGGGGGGATCAGGGGGCTTCCCCGTTTCCGCTTCCGGAATCCCAACAGGCGCAGGAGCTGTTCTTCTATCTCTTTCCGTCAGTTCCTTTTCCAGAAGCCCCACGGCCTCTCTGCGAAGATCGTTGAGGGATTTAAGCCGGTAAAACACATCCTCCCCCATGCGGACGGTGAGACTTTTCAGGACAAACTCAGTCCCGCCCATCTTTGCCAGCTGTTCCCGTACCCGGCTCTCGGAAAGAGGTTCCTTCTCCGCCCTCTCTCCCGGCTCTCCTTCTGCCCGGACACTTACCCCCCGGCAGCGAAGCTCCAGGGAGGCCGGTTTCCCGGGAAAGAGCACAAAGGTGCCCTCCGCCTCTTCCTTGGCTTTCCCCGGAACCGCCTGGCACTCCCCTGTCTTGGGTTCATTGACAAAGGAGATCATCTCTTTGCCGTTCTGGTTTTCATAGTACCCGCCGCAGGATCCGCCCCGGCTGTAGATCTGCAGCAGTTCCTGTTCATCACGGGGATCCACCCGATAATTTTCCGGTCCTTCCTCCAGGAGAAGGTCCAGATACTTCCGGTAGATGGCCGTAACCCCGGCGGTGTACTCACTCTGTTTCATTCTCCCCTCGATCTTCAGGGAGACCACCCCGGCCTCCAGGATCTGCGGCAAAAGGGAAAGAGAACTCAAATCCTTCATGCTTAAAGGACAGAAATCCCCTCCGCCCTTTGTCTTCCCCTTTTCATTGACAGCCTGGTAGGAAAGCCGGCAGGGACCGGCACAGCGTCCCCGGTTTCCGCTTCTCCCGCCCAGAAAGCTGCTCATCAGGCAGCGTCCCGAATAGCAGTAACAAAGGGCCCCGTGGATAAAGGTCTCAATCTCCAGAAAGGAGGCCTCATGCATGGCTTTAATCTCACAAAGGGTTAATTCCCTGGCCGGGATTACTCTGGAGACTCCAAGCTTCTCCAGAAACTTCATCCCTCCCTGACCCGTCACGCACATCTGGGTGCTGGCATGGATGGGAAGACCGGGAAATTCCCGCCTTACAAAGTCCAGAACCCCCAGGTCCTGGACGATCACCGCATCCAGACCGGCTTCATACAGGGGAAGGAGAAAGTCATACAGGGAGGATTTCATCTCCTGATCCTTTACCAGGGTGTTGAGGGTGAGGTAAAATTTCCTTCCATGGATATGGCACACCTCGATGCCCCGGATCAGCTCTTCAGGGCTTAAGTTCTCCGCCAGCGCCCTGGCGCCGAACATCTGACCTCCCGCATACACCGCATCGGCCCCGGCGGCCAGGGCGGCTTCCAGGGCCCCGAAGGATCCTGCCGGAGAGAGCAGTTCCGCCTGATATTTCCTTTCCATGACTGTCCCCTTTCCTATTAAAAGCCAGAAAAAAAGGGATTACCGAAGCAATCCCCTCCCCCATTTCTGGCCTATTTTAACAGATCGTCCACTTCCTGTTCCAGCTCCTGTATCCTGCCGTCCTGGACCTTTTTCTCCTCCAGCAGCTGCTGCTCCCGCTTTTTGGCATCTTCCATCTGCATCCGCAGGGAGATCAGTTCGTGTTTCAGCTCATACATCTCCTGGTCCTTCTGTTGAAGGTCCTGCTCAAACACCTCCGCCTGGTGTTTGGCCTTGAAGTAGTCGTCGGTGATATTGAGACTCAAAAGCATGTGCCTGGTCTCCATGGGCTGTCTGGAATACCCCGGCAGTTCGCCAAGCTCTGCTATTTTATTATTCATGTAGGATGCAACCTTCTGGAAATAGTCCTCTGACTCATATCCGCCCAGAGTGATGATTTTCCCTCCGATCACAACCTGCGCCGTATTCTTGACTGCCATCTCTAGCCTCCCTGTGTTCCCAACCTTCGGTTCCCTGTTTTTATTATAATCGAAACGGGAGAAAAAGTATAGGATTTTTTGATTTATTTTACACTCTCCGGTTCCGGATATTCAAAACCCAGATGAGCGTAGGCTAAAGGGGAGGCCATTCTTCCCCTGGGCGTCCGGTTGAGGAATCCGTTCTGGAGAAGATAGGGCTCATACACTTCCTCCAGGGTTCCCGTATCCTCCCCGATGGCTGCGGCCAGGGTTTCCGCTCCCACCGGGCCGCCGCGGAAGTTGACAATGATGGTCTGCAATATCCTGCGGTCCGTCTTGTCCAGTCCGTACTGATCCACCTCCAGCAGATCCAGAGCAAAGGTGGCCACATCCTTATTGATCACTCCGTCGTATTTCACCTGGGCAAAGTCCCGGACTCTCTTTAAAAGACGGTTGGCAAGCCTGGGGGTTCCCCGGGCTCTTCTGGCGATCTCTGCGGCTCCCTCGGCATCGATCTCCACCTCCAGCACTTTGGCAGAGCGCAGGATGATGGTCTCCAGCTCCCTCTGGGTGTAAAACTCCATGTGGTGGGTGACGCCGAACCGGTCCCGAAGGGGTGCGGACAAAAGTCCGGCCCGGGTGGTGGCTCCCACCAGGGTAAACCTGGGAAGATTGATGCGGACAGAGCGCACCGTGGCTCCCTTTCCGATCATCACATCGATGGCAAAGTCCTCCATGGCGGGGTAGAGCACTTCCTCCACCTGCCGGTTCAGCCGGTGGATCTCATCCACAAACAGAATGTCCCCCTCCTGGAGGTTGTTCAAGATGGCCGCCATCTCACCCGGCTTTTCAATGGCCGGTCCGGAGGTAACCCGCAGATGAACGCCCATCTCATTGGCGATAATGCCCGACAGGGTGGTTTTCCCCAGTCCGGGAGGACCGTAGAACAGTACGTGATCCAGGGGATCATGGCGCTGTTTGGCGGCCTGGATGTACACCTTCAGCGTATTCTTGATTTTTTCCTGACCGATATATTCATCCAGGGTCTGGGGACGGAGACTTCCCTCCAGGGGAAAATCCTCCTCCGACACATCCGTGTTGATTACTCTCTTATCCATACATCTCTCCGATCACAGGGT
>CAZJYM010000194.1:0-2510 GCA_964550245.1 uncultured Blautia sp.
AAACGGAGAAACACCAAAAAAGACAAGAAATGACCCAGCCTGGATGCTCCATCCGGCCTGGCGCCTTTACATACTCAGGAGGAAACTATGGCGAATATTGAACTGCTGGAAAAATCTCTTCCCGTGGCGCCCATCCGCATCGCCGCCCTGGCGGGATGCCAGGATCTGGCCATGGAGGTGAACAAAAAGCTGGTGAAGTTCCGAAAGGAAATCGTGGCGCGAAAGCAGCTGAGCATCATCCCCCAGGGCTACACCGAGAAGTCCTTTCTGGTGGAGTGCGGATGCGTCCGCTTCGGCACCGGAGAGGGAAAGGGATACATCCGGGAATCGGTGCGGGGCACGGATCTCTTTATCCTGGTGGACGTGACCAACTACAGCCTCACCTACACCGTCTGCGGCCATGAGAACCACATGTCCCCGGACAATCACTTCCAGGACCTGAAGAGAATCATCTCTGCAGCAACGGGAAAAGCCCACCGCATCAATGTGGTGATGCCCTTCCTCTATGAGGGAAGACAGCACCGGCGCTCCAAGCGGGAATCCCTGGACTGTGCCCTGGCCTTAAAGGAACTGAGCGACATGGGTGTGTCCAACTTCATCACCTTTGACGCCCATGATCCCCGGGTACAGAATTCCATTCCCCTGGACGGATTCGACAACTTCTTCCCCACCTACCAGTTCCTGAAGGCTCTGGTGAAGAACATCCCCGACTTCCGCATCGACAACGACCACCTGATGATCATCAGCCCCGATGAGGGGGCCATGTCCAGAGCCGTGTATTTTTCCAACATCCTGGGCGTGGACATGGGCATGTTCTATAAGAGACGGGATTACTCCACGGTGGTAAACGGAAGAAATCCCATCGTGGCCCATGAATTCCTGGGTTCCTCCGTAAAGGGAAAAGATGTGATCATCATCGACGACATGATCTCCTCCGGGGAGAGCATGCTGGACGTGGCCAGACAGATCAAGGAGAGAGGGGCCAGCCGGGTGTTTATCTGCACCACCTACGGCCTCTTCACAGACGGACTGGACAAGTTTGACGATTATTATAAGAAGGGATGGCTGGACCGGGTGATCACCACCAACCTGAACTACCGTCCCCCGGAACTCCTGGAGAAGGAGTACTACATCGAGGCCAACATGAGCAAGTATCTGGCCAGCATCATCGACATCATCAACCATGATGTTTCGGTGGACAAGGTGAGAAACAGCAACAAGAAGATCATGGAGCTGATTGAGAAGGTCAATCGGAAGAGATAGAGATAGAAAGAAAGAAGAAATAAAGGAAAAAAGAAAAAATCTGGAGAGAAAAAAAGAGATAGAAACAGGAAGAAAAAAACAGGAGAAAGACAGGAAAAGTGGACGGCTTCGCCGTCCACTTTTTCTGTCTCTTCCATCTATATGTCTCTTCCCCATCTATTCCAGAATGGTCAGAAGAGCAGCCAGATTCCCCCGTTTTCCTCCGGATGCCCGGTGGGAAAAGAGAAACTGCGGATTGCAGCAGGTGCAAAGATTGGGCATCTCGATGTGAGACTCGGGGATCCCTGCATCCATCAGGACTCTCCGGTTGGCCTCCCAGAGGTTCAGCTGGTATCTGCCCCGCTGGTTTTCCCAGAAGAGATAGGGCCAGTCCTCCTCGGGGAAGGATTTACAAATCTCCTCAATCACATCCGAGCTTACCTCATAGCAGTCCTGACAGATGGAGGGACCGATGGCCGCATAAAGCTTTGTGGGATCCGTACCGAATTCCCGGGCCATGGTGTCTACGGTCACTTCTCCCATGCGGGCGACTGTACCTCTCCAGCCCGAGTGGGAAAGACCGATGGCCCGGTTATGAGTATCGATAAAGTACAAAGGTACACAGTCTGCGTAGTAGGTGATCAGGACAAGACCCGGCACATTGGTTACCAGGCCGTCTACGTCCTCGTATGTCCGGGGACGGGTGATGCCGCAGCCCCGGTCTTCCTCTGTCACCACCCGCACGTTGGTGGTATGAGTCTGATGGGAGGCGACCAGGTTCTCCTCTTTTAATTCCAGAGCACAGCAGAGTCTTCTGTAATTCTCCCGTACCCGGTTTTCATCATCACCCCGTACAAAGCTCAGGTTCATGGAGGAGTAAATGCCTTCGCTTACACCTCCAAGCCTGGTGGTAAAGGCATGACGGTATCCTTTTAATGCCTCCAGCCCCGGAAAGGCCAGCCAGGTCACCCCGGATTTTTCATGAACCGTCATGGTACTCTCACCGGAATAATGCCACTGTATTCTCATATCTCCTCCCCCTCTCCCACAAAGTGTCCGATAAAGGAAGCCCTGTGAATGGAACTTGGTCCGTACTTCTTCAAAGCCTGGATGTGGCTCTCCGTGCCGTAGCCCTTGTTGGATGCAAAGTCATACTGGGGAAAAAGCCTGTCATACTCATCCATGATCCGGTCCCGGGTCACCTTGGCCACAATGCTGGCGGCGGCGATGGAGATGCTTTTTGCATCCCCGTGGACCAGGGGAAGCTG
>CAZJYM010000194.1:2610-6542 GCA_964550245.1 uncultured Blautia sp.
TCTATTCCCAGTACATCAAAGTCCTCCGGGAGAATCACGGCACAGGCCAGAACAGGACCGGCCAGAGGACCTCTTCCCACCTCGTCGATGCCGCACAGGTATCCCAGATGGGCGTACATCTCCTCGTAATGCTTCATTTCCTTTGTCCGGGCCACTTCCCGGGCATAGGCTCCCTGCTTTTTCCTGTACTGGTCCAGGATTTTCTGTACACTCTTCCTCTCATCATCCTTATAAAGGGTAAAAAGGCTCTCCCACTGCCCTTCCGGGCAGGACCGGAATTCCTCCCGGATCTCTTCCACGCTTTTCATCTGCTCTCACCTCTCCCCGGGAGGCATCTCCAGGGTGATCCTCCCCAGCTTTCCTCCCCGGAAGTCATCCAGGAATATGCCGGAGGCTCTTTCGTAATCCAGTTCCTCCCCCTTTTTGAGACATCCTCTGCTCCTGGCGATCCCCTCCAGGATCTGCACAGGGGAAGAGTCCTCTGAAATCTGATACCGGGTGCCAATGAGTCCGGGGTACTCTTTTATAAGGAAGGAAATGAGATCAAGGCTGAGTTCCTCCCGGTTCAGGTTCTCATCTTTTATCGATCCGATGCAGGCCAGTCTCTTTCCCACCTCCGGATCTTCAAACTTGGGCCAGAGAATCCCAGGAGTATCAAGAAGCTCCACCTGAGGGTTTAAGCGGATCCACTGCTTTCCTCTGGTGACTCCCGGTTTGTTTCCCGTCTTTGTACAGGCTTTTCCCGCCAGGGAGTTGATCAGGGTAGATTTGCCCACGTTGGGAATGCCGGCCACCATGGCCCGGACCGGACGGTTTTTAATGCCTTTGGCCGCATCCTTTTCCCTTTTTTCCTTACAGGCTTCTCCGATCACCTTCTGGATGGTCTTCATGCCGGAACCGTTTCGGGAATCCGTCCTGCAAACGTGAAAGCCCTGCTTTACAAACCACTCCTCCCAGAGGTCACTGCAGTGCTCATCCCCCAGATCCGCCTTGTTTAGGAGAATCAGACGGTCTTTTCTCCTTCCCAGCTCATCGATGTCCGGATTGCGGCTGGAAAGAGGAGCTCTGGCGTCCACCAGCTCGATGATCAGATCCACCAGCCGGATGTCCTCCTCCATCTGTCTTCTGGCTTTGGTCATGTGTCCCGGATACCACTGTACATTCATCCCATTTCACCCTGTCTCTTTCCCGGGGCAGGGCTCATGACCGCAAAAATCCGATTTTACCGGCCGGAGAGCTCACAAACCACAGTTTCCCCGTAATATACTTCTTCTGTACCTTTCCGATCTCCCCGTGGCGGCTGTCCTCGCTGTTGTTCCGGTTGTCCCCCAGTACAAAGTATTCCTCCTTGTCCAGCTTTACCGGGTTTCCCGCCGCTCCGGGATCCGTGATGGGTGGAAAGTCCTTTCCCTCCTTATAGGTCTCCCCGTTGATCAGGATCTGTCCGTCCACGATCTGAACTGTTTCTCCGGGAAGTCCGATCACCCGGCGGATGTGGAGGGCAGCCTGGGAACTGGCATTGTTTCGAAATACGATGATATCCCCTCTTTTGGGTTCAGTAATCCGGTAGATCACCCGGTTGATGAAAAACTCTTCCCCGATGGAGAGGGTGGGTTCCATGGAACTCTCCTGCATGGTCACCGCCTTAAACATGGTGATGGCCACCAGGGCTCCGAAGACCATGGCGGCGGTGATGGAAAACACCCACCAGAATACCCCCCGCACCTTTTCATTTCCCAGAAACTCTCTGGCTTCCGAGAACTTTTCACTTTCTTTGATCTCCTCGATGCCGTTTCCAATCTTCTCGCTGGTCCACTCTATGCCGCTCTCCAGACGGTCCCCGGTTTTTTCCAGGCTTTCGATCATGTCGCCGGGTGTGGCAAATCCCTTCTTTTTACGCTTTTTCCTGCTTTTCTTCCCGCTCCCGCGCATTTCCCCCGCCAAAAACCTCTCTTCTTATGAAAAGAGGGACAATGCTTCATGATTGTCCCTGCTTTACCTGCTTATGAGTTGTAGATTACCGAATGCGCTCTTTTACCTTGGCGGCCTTTCCTACCCGGTCTCTCAGGTAGAACAGCTTCGCACGGCGAACCTTGCCGTAGCGCACCACTTCCACCTTTACCACATGGGGGGAATGAAGGGGCCAGGTTTTCTCCACGCCCACACCGTTGGAAGTCTTTCTCACGGTGAATGTCTCTCTGGATCCGCCTCCCTGTCTCTTCAGAACCGTGCCCTCAAAGATCTGGATTCTTTCCCGGTTTCCCTCTTTGATCCGGTTGTGAACTCTGACGGTATCCCCTACCCGAAACTGGGGTACCTCTTCCTTCATCTGGGAAGCTTCAATGTTTTTGATAATGTCGTTCATCTTTATATCTCTCCTTTGTGGGATGTTCTTAATACGCATTGCCGTAACAGAGGACCATCTTTTTATTTTCCCCGCTTTTTAAGGAAGCTGCGGAGAGGAACTCCTTTTTTACACAACAGGAAGATTATACAATGAAAAACGGGGGAATGCAAGAAGTTTTTCAGAAAGGCATAAGCTTACCAGAATTTCTTTCCTTGTATTCCCTGACTGCTTGTGCTATGATTCATGCATCAGATTTACATGGAAGGAGATTCAGATTCCTCATGAACGAAAACCAGGAAGAACGGCTGGGCACCCAGCCCATTCCGAAGTTAATGGTCTCTCTGGCCATCCCCTCGGTGATTGCCCAGCTCATCAACGTACTCTACAACATGGTAGACCGGATGTACATCGGTCACATCCCGGATATCGGCCATACCGCCCTTACAGGGGTGGGCGTCACCTTTCCCATCCTGATGCTGATCAGTGCCTTCAGCGCCTTTGTGGGAGCCGGCGGTGCACCACTGGCCTCCATCTCCCTGGGAAAGGGGGACCGGAACAGGGCGGAGAAGATCCTGGGAAACGGCGTCACCATGCTGTTCTTTTTCTCCATCGTTCTGACGATCTTTTTCCAGGCTTTCAAAAGGCCATTGCTGTACCTGTTTGGGGCCAGTGATCAGACTATCGATTATGCAATGAGTTATATCCGGATTTACCTGACCGGAACATTGTTTGTACAGTTTTCCATGGGCCTGAACATGTTCATATCCTCCCAGGGACAGGCCAGAACCGCCATGCTCTCTGTCCTTATCGGAGCCATCACCAACATTATCCTGGATCCCGTCTTCATTTTCATCTTCCACATGGGTGTCCGGGGAGCCGCACTGGCCACCATTCTCTCCCAGGCTTTAAGCGCCGTGTGGGTGGTCCGTTTCCTGCTCTCCAAAAAGTCTGCTCTGCGGATCAGAAAAGAAAATCTGAAGCCGGATTTCTCCATCATCAAGAGCGTGATGGCCCTGGGGATCTCTCCCTTTATCATGCAGTCTACGGAGAGTGCGGTAAACATAGTCTTAAACCACGGTCTTCAGACCTACGGAGGAGACCTGTACGTGGGATCCATGACCATCCTCCAGAGTGTGATGCAGCTCATCAATGTGCCCATCACCGGCTTTACCCAGGGATGTCAGCCCATCATCAGCTACAACTTCGGAGCCGGAAAGTTTGACCGGGTAAAGAAAGCCTACCGGATGATCATCGGCACCGCCTTTGCGGTGAGTTTCCTCTTCACCCTGTGTGCGGTCAGCGCTCCTGAGCTCTTTGCCAGGATCTTTACCACCAGTGAAGAGCTGATCCAGCTGGTCTGTGATGTAATGCCCATCTTTTTACTGGGAATGTTTATCTTTGGAATACAAATGGGATGCCAGTGCACCTTTATGGGGCTGGGACAGGCCAAAATCTCTCTCTTTATCGCCCTGCTGCGTAAAGTATTCCTCCTGATCCCCCTGGCCATCATCCTTCCCAGGTTCCTGGGCGTGATGGGAGTCTACTATGCGGAACCCATCTCCGATATCACCTCCGCCACGGTTTC
>CAZJYM010000195.1:0-2101 GCA_964550245.1 uncultured Blautia sp.
AGTAATGGATCTGGATCAGCTGGATAAAAGACTGGTAAGCGTTGTCCCTTCCCCCCGCCAGCTTGCCCTTTCGAAGCGGGAGTTTTACGCCTTTGTCCACTTCACGGTAAACACGTATACGGGAAAGGAGTGGGGAGACGGGACCGAGAGCGAACGGATCTTTAATCCCACCCGCTTTGATGCGGCACAGTGGGTGGAGGCGGTAAAGGCAGCAGGCATGCGGGGACTGATCTTAACCTGCAAGCATCATGACGGATTTTGCCTGTGGCCCGGCAGGTTTACGGATCACACCGTAGCTGCCAGTCCCTTCCGGGAGGGAAAGGGAGATCTGGTCCGGGAGGTAGCCGATGCCTGCCGGCAGGGAGGAATCGATTTCGGAGTCTATCTCTCCCCCTGGGACAGAAACCAGAAGACCTACGGAAGCGGAAAGGCCTATGACGACTTTTTTGTGGGTCAGCTTACCGAGCTTCTCACAGGCTATGGGGACATCGCCTCCGTGTGGTTTGACGGAGCCTGCGGGGAAGGCAGGAACGGGAAAAAGCAGATCTACGACTGGGACCGGTATTACGATGTCATTCGTACCCTGCAGCCCAAGGCCTGCATCCATGTGTGCGGACCGGATGTGCGCTGGTGCGGCAATGAGGCGGGACACACCCGGGAATCCGAATGGAGCGTGGTGTCTGCCCGCTGTGCCGAGACGGAAAAGATCGCGGAGAAAAGCCAGCAAAGTGATGATGAAGAGTTTCGAAAAAGAGAGATCCATGCCGGAGATCAGGATCTGGGAAGCCGGAAGCTGCTGGAAGGGGAGAAGGATCTGATCTGGTACCCGGCGGAGGTAAACACCTCCATCCGTCCCGGATGGTTTTATCATGAGGAGGAGGATGAGAAGGTACGCTCCCTGGAGGAACTGCTGCACATCTACTTTCACTCGGTGGGTGGTAATGCCACTTTTCTTCTTAACATCCCTCCCACAAGGAGCGGACTCTTTCATGAGCGGGATGTGAGAAGGCTTTGTGAGATGGGAGAGTATCTGAAAAGGCTGTTTTCCCGGAACCTTATGGAGGAGGCCAGGCTTACCGCAGATGCGGCGGAAGAGGGTCACGGCATTGAAAGTGTCCGCGAGGATGACTATGCCACCTTCTTTAAAACCCCGGATTTTGTCCGCACGGCCCGGATCTGTGTGGATTTCCCGCACCCGGTTGCTGTTACCCATGTGGTCTTAAAGGAAAATATCCTCATGAGCCAGCGAATCGAGGCCTTTGAGATCCGGGACGGAGATCAAAACCTGCTGTACCGGGGAACCACGGTGGGTTATAAGAAGATTGCGGTCTTTCCCCGGGTGAAGACGGACAGACTTATCATCCGCATCCTGGATTCCCGGGTATGTCCCACCCTGTCCTTTATCGGAGTTTACTGTGACACTTAAGGAGGAAAATCATGAATCAGGTCTTTCACGAAAACCCCCACATGCTGCATGTGAATACGTTGCCCCACAGGAACTACAGCATTCCCTTTTCTCCCGGATCCGATCCCTTTCTTTCCCGGGAAGAGTCGGAACGGTTCATTCTCTTAAACGGAGAGTGGGATTTCCGCTACTATGAGAGCTTTTTGGATCTGGAGGAGGACTTTCTGGACAGGGAGTTTATGGACAAAATCCCGGTGCCTTCCAACTGGCAGCTCTCAGGCTTCGATGTACCCCAGTATCTGAACATCCCCTATCCCATTCCCTTTGATCCCCCTTACGTGCCGGATTGGAATCCCACGGGTGTTTACCGGAGATCCTTCCAGGTGAATCCGGAAGAGGGAATGGAGTACTTCCTGAACTTTGAGGGTGTGGACAGCTGTTTTTACCTCTACGTGAACAGCCGGTTTGTGGGCTACAGCCAGGTCACCCACCTGACCTCCGAGTTTGCCATCACCGATTACCTGGTTCCGGGAGAAAACCAGCTGACGGTGGTGGTCCTCAAGTGGTGCGACGGCACCTACCTGGAGGATCAGGACAAGTGGAGGCTCTCGGGCATCATCCGGGATGTATTTTTGCTGGTAAGACCGGAAAAGAGAATCCGCTGTTATCAGGTGGATACCGGGCTTGCTGAGGATT
>CAZJYM010000195.1:2201-3919 GCA_964550245.1 uncultured Blautia sp.
CCGTCTCCGGTATTACTGGATCTCTGTGATGAGCTGGGCCTTTACGTGCTGGAAGAGGCGGATGTGGAGTCCCACGGCTGTGTGGAGGCTTCTCTGGTAGACTATTCGGGAATCGCCGTGATTGTCAGTGATCCTGCCTTTGAAGAGGCAGTCATGGACCGGATCCAGGGGATGGTAAAGCGTGACCGGAACCGGCCCTGTGTGGTGATGTGGTCTTTGGGGAATGAGAGCGGATACGGGAAATCCCTGGAGAAGGCCGCCAGGTGGATCAGAAAGGAAAGGACGGGAAGACCGGTTCAGTATGAAAGCGTACATACGCTGCCGGAAGCGGAAAAAGCGGACAGCGGAGAAGAGGTGCTGGATCTGGTCTCCAGGATGTATGCTTCCCCGGAGTGGATCCGGGATGATTTCCTGAAAGATCCGGAGGAAAAGAGACCTCTGGTTCTCTGTGAGTACTCCCATGCCATGGGTAACGGTCCCGGGGATCTGGAGGACTACTGGAAGCTTTTCTACTCCGAAGAGAGACTCTGCGGCGGCTTTGTCTGGGAATGGTGCGATCACGGGATTTACACCGGAAAAACGAAAGACGGCAAAGCGATGTTTGCCTACGGGGGAGACTTCTGTGAGGGAAGAAACGACGGCAACTTCTGTATTGACGGTCTGGTGTACCCCGACAGGAAGCCTCATACGGGACTGAAGGAGGTAAAAAACGTATACCGGCCGGTCCGTGTAACCCCTGTATCTGTAGAAGAGGGCATCTATGAGTTTTTCAACACCTGCGGCTTTACCTCCCTGGAGGAAGCCTTCCAGTGCCGGTATCAGGTGACGGAAAAGGGAGTAGAGATCCGAAACGGGGAGGTGGAGATATCTCTTTTACCGGGAGAGAAAAAGAGGATTCAGATCCCGGAACTTGTGGGTCTTTCCGGAGAGAGCCTCTACGTGCGCTTCCTCTTTTCCTACAAAGAGGACACCCCCTGGGCAAAGGCAGGATCTCTGGCGGGCTTTGATCAGATCTGCATCTGCAATAAAGAGAGGATCCTGGAAGCGGCTCCTTCCGGGAGGGTACACTGCCGGCAGGAGGACAAGGGCTGGCTGATCCGGGGAGAGGATTTCCTTTGCAGGGTGGACAGAAGAACGGGACTGCCCTCGGAAATGGTCTGCAGGGGAGAAAAACTCCTGGAAAAGCCCATGGAGTGGAACGCCTACCGGGCTCCCCTGGACAACGACTGCCGTGTCCGGGAGAGCTGGCAGCGGTTCGGACTGGATGACCTGCGGGTAAAGGTCTACGAAATCGAACCGGTAATCGGGGATTCCAAAGTGGAGTTTAGAGAGAGCCTGGCTTTGGGTTACCCCGGGTATGACAACACCTTTACCATCCAGGGGACGATGACTGTCTACGGAGACGGTCAGGTGAGACTTCGCTTTCAGGTGAAGGTGGCGGAAAAAAGGCCTTATCTTCCCAGGTTTGGACTGCGGCTGTTTCTGGGGGAGGATTTTTCAGAGGTTTCTTACTACGGATACGGACCGGGAGAGAGTTACCCGGATAAGAGACAGTCCTGCTGGAAGGGAATCTTCTCGGGGAAGGTGGAAGAGATGCATGAGGACTACATCCGGCCCCAGGAGAACTCCTCCCACTTCGGATGCGAACATGTGGAGATCAGAAACGGTCAGGCAACGTTAAAAGCTCAGTCTCCAAAGGACTTCTCCTTCCAGGTTTC
>CAZJYM010000195.1:4019-6501 GCA_964550245.1 uncultured Blautia sp.
TCATAAACAAAAGCACTGTGCCCCCCGGGGCACAGTGCTTTTTGTTTATGAGAAATGAAACACTGGAAAAGAAAAAAGAGTAAGATTTTTTTCACTCCAGTCCGGAGATGTCTGTTGGATCGAAACCGAAAAGAGCACAGGTTTTAAGGAGATCCTCCTTTATCGGAGGAAATACCCACTTGCCGTTAATCCTGGAAGCCTGCACGGTTCGCAGTTCCCCGTACCAGTCGCGAAGAGAGAGGTTATTTCTCAACCCGACGGACTGGATGTGCTCCAGCGTATCAAAAGCCATGATCGTTGATACATGGTTCAGGAAGAGCCAGCCTTCCATGGTAGACGGGAAACGGAGGAAAGAAGCATCGCAAGCAGGATTGGGGTATGTCCTTAAAAACTCCGGAATTTCCTGCCGCAGCCTGAAAAGGGAGAACACACGCCTGGCTGAGGCATTTTTTACGGTCGTCCGGATTGTAAGGGTACCCAGTTCATGCTCATCTCCGGCCCAGCGGTCCTCCTCATCGGAAGGCACCGGGGAGGGGTGGAGCGGGGGGAAATGATAATTCGGTTCCTCATTATACTTACAAAGGTCAAATTCATCTGCACGAAGGTGCCGGTCAAGAAACACATATACTCTGTAATCGCCCTTATCCAGCATGAGAAATTTAATAGCTTGTCCATGCCAGGAAAACCGGCCGGGAAAAGCGGAAGAGTCACCGAGATTCAGATCCTTCACTTCATCGTTTCCGCGCCTGAGGGGGATGATGTAGCGAAGGCCCAGAAGACTCATCTGGCTGAAAACCTGGTCATTTCCCATGTCCTTATCACCGATGGCGACCGCTCCTCCGGCAAAGCGCTGATCTTTTAGAAAGCTGCCAAGAGCTGCCCGGTCGATGGTACTGCCCGGGAACTGTCTGTAGAAACTGGGAGTTCCAAAGGATCCGTCATCGTTTGTCGTAAACATGTACAGGACATTCATCCGGTCTGAAAAGCTCATCCTGGAATCGGATCCCTTCAGGATGAGGTACTGCTTTCTCCCGGCGGACATTCTCAGCATGAACCAGCGGATCTGATCTGTCTGGAATCCAATGTATGAAATCAGATCTGAGATGGACGTATTGGTGATCTGTACATCCGGGTAGATATATGGCAGCAGGCTGTGTTCGCAGTAGAAGGGAACCATGTGGAGGGGGCAGCAGTAAATCGTACGGATCAGGCAGACGACGTAGATGCAGGTCCAGTACTCTGGAAACAGATACTGCAGATGTACACGGATTTCCTTTGTCCTTTCAATGAGGTAGAGGGTGGCGCCTGCCTCCACAGTATCATCAGGTACCGGTGCTTTCTCCGGGACAGGACCTTCGGAATTTTGGGGATTCGTTTTACGCATGATGCACCTCTGCAGGACCTTTCAGTTTTCGATCTCATCCCCTGCCTTCAGATAGCCGTCCACGAATTCCAGATCAGAGACGACCGGATCCGATTCCCAGGCGGAATCTCCGGTACGGGTTAAGGTGATGGTACAAAGCTCATTGCCTGTATCTCCCTCATAGCAGGTAACCTCGACCCTGTTCAGGCTGATGAGAGAGGGATCCCTGGACATGTAGGAATTCAGATTTTCGGCGGCACGCTGTGCGTCATACCGGGTATCGTAACCATACTGCCGCTTGTCTCCTGTCCGGCGGTAAAGGATGGTGCAGGTACCGTCCTGCGTCTTTACTTCAGCACCGGGACGGAATGAGGAGAAGATCCACAGATCGTCCTCCGGCTTTTTCTCCTGAGAAGAAGAGAGACCAGCATCATGGTTGTAGAAGAACTTCCGGTAGAGTGCATCAACACTGTCGGATTCTGGATCAGCTTCACCGATCGGCGTGTTGATTAAAGAGGATGAAAAATTGGCAAGGCTTTTAAAGTGACTGATGCTTACATACCGCAGAGCCGTGTCCGTCAGGGCCATGAAATCGATGTCCCTTTTGTCATCCCGGTATTCTTTCGAACCGAGAACCCAGAGGATCGCATTGAAAAAGTCATCGGCAGATGCGAATTCTGTCTGCGAGGAGGAGTGGGAGAGGTCACAGGAAAGCCTTTCCCCTTCGGCATCAACATAGAAAACTGCGTAAGGAGCGACGGAGGCCAGAACATCATGGAGCGGTCCTGAGACGGTTTCGGTGAAGTCATCACTCTCCTGGGGCTCGGCACTCATCACATTGCAGGGACTCAGAGTCAGAGCAAGGACAACAAGGAGAAGAAGAGGGAATCTTCGCGTTTTCATGTTTCTACCTCCTTCCCGGTAAAATCTTTATTGGTATTTTAACACACAATTCCTGATGATTGCAAGACGAGTTCTGAACAAAGGCAGATTCAGTAACCGGTTCAGGTCATTTTTCGAGGGAGATATTTTAGGTATCCCTATTCTTCCGTACATAAAAAATCCCCCGCCTGATCTCTCAGGCGGGGGATGATTTCCTTATTGCAGGGGGCTGTAGTC
>CAZJYM010000196.1:0-6500 GCA_964550245.1 uncultured Blautia sp.
AAAACAGGGGGACTTTCGTCCCCCTTATCACTACTCCACCAGACGTCTTACGGATACGATGGTCCGGTAAGCCGCATTGTCGCTGATCTTGATGCCGTCCCTGGAGTTGGAGGCATGCACGATCCTGCCGTTGCCCATATAGATGGCGACATGTCCGCCGTAGCAGATCAGGTCTCCCGGCTGGGCATCGGAATAGGAAACTTCTCTTCCTGCGTTCTGCTGCTCATAAGACGTTCTGGGAAGACTCACACCAAAGTTGGAATAGACGCTCTGAACAAATCCGGAACAGTCAGCCCCGTTGGTCAGGCTGGTGCCGCCCCATACATAGGGATTGCCCACGAACTGGGTTGCATAGTCTACAACCGAGGATCCGGAACCGCTGGCAATGTTGGCCACGGTCTCCGCCGCATCCACCTCGTTGCCGTATCCGTCATAAACCGTCTCTCCGTTTTCCGCAGCGGTGTAGAGGTCGGTCTCATTGCCGTATTCATCGTAGACAGGCTCCGCTTCGGCGGCAGCCGCGGCAGCGGCTGCTTCCGCTTCCATTCTGGCCTGCTCTTCGGCGGCGATGCGCTCTGCCTCCAGCCTTTCGATCTCCGCCTGCTGCTCCTGAATGATAGCCACATAGTCGTTGGCCATCTGGGTAGCCCAGGCGATCTCATCGTCATAGCTGGCGGAAGCGGCCCGCTTCTCATCGATCTGGCACTGCAGGTTGTAGGACTCGGCCTCGTACTCCTGCTTCATGCCTTCCAGTTCCGCCTTGTCCTGCTCATATTTTTCCTTGAGGGATTTCACCTCACTCACGGTGTTTACGTACTTCTCCAGGGCCTCCCGGTCGTAGTCATACATCTCCTGGGTGTATTCCGCTCTGGTGAGAAGGTCCGAAAGGTTCTCCGCACTCATCAGCATCTGGAACCAGGCATCGTCCCCGCCGTTCTCGTAGAGGTACTGAATCCTCTGCTTCATGTCCTCATACTGTTTCTTTTTGGCTTTCTTAGCCTTCTTCAGGGCATCCCTGGTGTTGGCGATCTCCACTTCCTTGTTGGCAATGTCGCCCTTTAAGATATCGATGGAAACCATCACATTGACCAGGTTCTGGTCCAGCTGGGCAATCTCCGCCTCCAGCTGCTGTTTCTGATACCAGTACTCATCGATCTGGGCGTAGATGGAATCCAGCTGCGCGTAGGTCCATGCCTGTTCCTCCCTCAGCTCATCCTCCAGGGAGGCGCTTACTGTCGCTGCCTGTGACACCCCCAGAGCTAAAGTTAAAAGCAGACATGTCATTCTCTTTCTCATGATAATCACCCTCAAACCTTTTCATATTTATTTCGCATACGCAACATCTTTGTAATAACTTCCCTTGTCTGGGGATATATTACCATATTGTTAAGAGGAATGCAAGGGGTTTGGGGGAGATTTTTTAAAAATTTTGTAACATTTGGTAACAACTCTTAAAAACTTCTAAATAGAAAGGAGCAGGGCCTTCGGCCCTGCTCCCAGACAGATCATCGAATCAGTATCCAAACAGATCCTCCAGGATCTGCGCTGCATTTTTCTTCATGTAGCCATCCGGATCCGCCAGAGTAGTCCGGTTCCACCGGAAGTAGTTTCCATTCCTGATGTAGTTCCCGCTGGAGGGATGATAGTCATACTTGGTATAACCCGCATACTGGGACATGTACTCTTTCGCCAGACGAATGGCGCTGCTGAGGTAGCTTCCGGAAGGAGTGGGGGTTCCGGAAATCTGGCATCCGGCCTGAGGAGTGGAGTGGACAATCACAAGACTCTTGTCCGCACACTGTCCCAGAACGATCCAGGTATGTCCGTCATTGTAGCCCACATCTCCGGGTTTAAGAGTGTAGTCCGATGCGGCCAGGTCGGCCTGTGTCAGGATCTTGCCCCAGCCTCTGGATTTATAGGAGGAACCGATGTCTCCGGATACCACCGTGTAGCCGCTGCCGACGCCGGACTGAGTCTGCATCACCTGATAGGCGGCCCATCCCACGAATCCGGAGCAGTCCAGGCCTTTCACCCGGTTGCCTACGCTCAGATCCCGATAGTCGTTGTAGTCATAACTGCTGTCCTGGCTGGTGTACCACTGTGTCCAGGTGGGGCTGACGCCCTTTCTGGTGGAATCGGTCCAGCCGCCGCCCCATACGTAGAGAGCACGTCCTACGGGCTGAAGGGCGCCCAGCAGATAGTTGCGGATGGTTTTCTGGGTTCCGGGAGTCTGTACGTTTACGCCAGTGTCGTAATCCTCCTGGAGAACCCCGTTTTTGTTGAATTCATATTCCTTGCCGTCGATGACCTTTTTCCCGGTAGCCATGTAGCCGGTTTCCGTATCAAAGTACCGCTTCTGGCCCTGACTGTTGGTGAGCCATCCGGTGGCCATGACGCCGCTCTTGCTGTAGAAGTAGTAGGTGTGGTCGTCCATGGTGGCAAAGCCTGTGGCCATCACACCCGTGTTTTCGTCAAAATACCGCTTCTGACCCTTGCTGTTGGTGAGCCACCCGGTGGCCATGGCGCAGGACTGGGAATAGAAGTACCTGGTGTTTCCCTTGGTGTCCTGCAGAAAGCCGGTGGCGGCCACCCCGGACTTGCTGTAGAAGTAGTACTTCTTTCCGTCCAGAGTCATCCACTTGGTCTGCATGATTCCTGTTTCCGGGTCAAAATACCGCTTCTGACCCTTGGTGTCGGTAAGCCAGCCGGTAGCCATTACACCTGCCACGCTGGTAAAATACCGCTTCTGGCCTTTGCTGTCCGTCATCCAGCCCTTTACCTGGACACCGGTGACGGTATCGAAATAATATTTCTTTCCTTCCAGTGTGAGCCAGCCCTTCTGCTTGGTTCCGTCGTCGTTGATATAGTAACTTTCTCCGTTAATCGTCTGGAATCCGGTCTTTAACTCTGCCTTTACCGTCTTTGCCGGTCCCGTCACTCCGACGGTCAGCAGCAGCATCAGCAGCGCAAATCCCAGGAAACGCAGCTTCTTAACTAAACTTTGCATGGCGATTGTCCTCTTCTTTCCGTGTTTCGATCACGGATGCCCCCTCCTTCTGGACTCGGGAGCCTTTCCCTGACCCGTTATCAAGCTTCCAGCGCTTCCCATCTGTAATCTTTACATTCTTGTTACAAGTTTATGTAGCTATTATATACCCGAAGAACGCATTCGTCAACAACTATCTGGCATTCCGCAACAAAAAAGTCAGCAAAAAGTAAGAATGAACTGAAAACCGCCAGCCAGGGGAGGGGTAAACTCTTAAAAAGGGAGGAGGCCGGAGGCCTCCTCCCTTAAGAAGGTGATTTAAAGCATGTGGGCTCTGAGTTCAGCTCCATCTAATGCGGAGAGGTATGCAGGGGGAACATCAAAAACGGTCCTGCAGCCGGTCTGACCTTCCGAAGCCATGCGGAAGCAGGCTCTGGCGTAGGCCAGAATCACGGAGGAAGTAAACTCCGGATTGGATTCCAGGTTCAGACGGTACTCGATCACATGGTTGTGCTCGTCATTCCAGCCGGTCTTTCCGGTACGGATCACGAATCCGCCATGGGGCAGGCCGCTGTGATCCCGTTTCATCTCCTCCTCGGAGATAAAGTGTACGGTGGTGTCATACTCGTCGAAGTAGTTGGGCATGGTCTTGATCTCCCGCTCGATACGGTCCAGGTCTGCACCCTCCTCTGCCACCACAAAGCACTCCCGGGTATGTTTCTGCCTGGCGGTCAGATCGGGATTTTCCCCGTTTCTCACCGATTCCAGGGCGCTCTCCACGGGAATGGTGTACTGTCTGGCATCCTTTACACCCTCAATGCGGCGCACCGCATCGGAATGGCCCTGGCTCACGCCCTTGCCCCAGAAGGTGTAGTCCTTCCCGTTGGTCAGGATGGCATTGGCATACATGCGGTTTAAGGAAAACATGCCCGGATCCCAGCCCACGGAGATGATTCCCACATGGCCGCTCTCTTTGGCAGCCTGGTCCACCTTTGCGAAATGCTCCGGAATCTTCGCGTGGGTATCAAAGCTGTCCACCACGTTATACCACTGGGCATAGCGGGGAGTCTGTACCGGAAGGTCCGTGGCGCTTCCGCCGCAGATGATGAGAACATCGATCTCATCCTTTCTCTTTTCCGCCTCATCTGCAGAGTAAACCTTCGCCGATTCTGTGAGAATCTTCAGATCAGCCGGGTTTCTCCGGGTAAACACCGCCGCCAGTTCCATGTCCGGGTTGTGTTTGATGGCACACTCCACTCCCCGGCCCAGATTTCCGTAGCCCATAATACCAACGCGAATCTTCATTTTCCTTGTCCTCCTTCGTTTCTTTTCCTTTTCTCATTCAGGGGCCCCAGGCCCGGTTTCTGTCATAAATCATCAGCAGCACACCATTCCGCTTCCCGGACAGCAGCAGCTGCAGGCTATGTTGGCGAGGCAGAGCTTCATGCAGAAGTCGTTTCCTGCCGTGGGCATGCCCCCGAAGGGATCCTGTCTCTGCTGATACCAGGTGCCTCCGCCCTCCAGTCTCTGGAGCAGCATCTTGTACTGCATGTTGTCGGGCTCCAGCCGCACCGCCTCCCGGATGTCGTTTAAGGCGTTCACGTTGTTGCCCAGGCCCATGTTGGCCATGGCGGAGAGGTAATACCACTCCCCGTTCTTCTGACCCAGGGAGGAGAGAACGTTTAAAGCCTCCTGGTAGTGACCGCTCTGGATGTAGTTGGCCGCCGCCTGCCTGCGGATCTGTTCCTCATCCTGGTACTCGGTTCTTCTGGGACCTCCCTGGCCGTAACCGCCAAAGCCTCCGAAGCCTCCAAAACCTCCGTCATATCCGCCTCCGCCGCCGGTAGCGCCGTACTCCCGCTCCTTCATGATCTGTTCATAGGCCTGCTGAACTTCCTTGAATTTCTCCTCCGCCTGATCCTTGTTGGGATTGTTGATGTTGGCGTCCGGATGATACTTTCGGCTCAGCCTGCGGTAGGCCTTCTTTATCTCCTCGTCAGAGGCATCTCTGGACACGCCCAGAACGCTGTACGGATCACTCATTTCCTTTTCTCCTCTGCTTCCTTCTTTCGGCGGAGACCGTCTCGAAACGGCACCACACCCCGGAGTAGAGAATATTGCGAAGGATATCCTCGTACTTTATAATAGGAAGCTTTTCAAACTCTCCGCAGGCTTCCGCCATCATCATCATCAGAAGCCTCTTTGTACTCTCCTCAAACTCTTTTCCTGCCGTACAGCTTCCGGAGAAGGGATTGTAGCTGCCGCTCTTCTCATCCTTCTCCACATCCTCATAGGCATCCAGAAGATAGATAAACTTTCCAAAATAAAAGCCGAACCGTCGGAGGGTGGGTTCCCAGACATCCTTCCGGTAGGCGAAAATCTCCGACATGATCTTTCCAAAGGCCCCGGAAATCAGATCCAGATCCTTCTCTCCCGCCTTCTCAAGCCTGGAGATCTCATCCAGTCCACCGGCAATGGCTGCTGCCTTCTCCTTCAGACGGGATGCAGCCTCCTCGCTTTTCCCCTTCAACATGCGGGAATAGACAAAACTTAATGGTTTCTTCTCATCCTTCCAGTCGTCCAGACATTTATCGTAGGTGAGAAGCACGTTCATGTCCGCCCCATACTCGGTGATCTCGTTCTTTCTCACCGGCTGGGGACGAACGGGGTGAACGGCACAGCGGGTTTTTCCCCTGCGGGTAGGGGGTTCATACAGGCTGCTGAGCAGAAGGATGACAAAAGTCATATCGTATGTCAGGCTGATCTGTCCCGGGATCCCGTACTTTTCCCGCAGTTCCCTGCAAAGACCGCAGTAGAAGGAGCGGTACACATCATAGTCCTTAAATTTTATTTCCGGCTTGTTAATCACCACATACCCGAACATGGATCCGTGATTCCTCCCTTAGGCTTATCCATCCGCAAGTTTTCAGCTCTTCTTCACAAACTTGGTCCCGCACTTGGGGCAGGAGATCTCAATCTTTCCCTTTCCTCTGGGGATACGGATCTTCTGCTTGCACTGGGGGCAGGTGTAGATATGATAATCCTTGCGCAAAACCATGATGTTCTTCTGTTTTCGGAACCATCTGCGAATTCCCTCGGTCTGGGCCAGAAACTTCTGGTTCTCATCGTATCTCTTCACGATATTCCGGGAAAAGATCCGGTAGTAGGCAATGATGATGATCACCAGTCCGGCCGTGTCCAGCAGGGCCCCCAGAGAACCTCTGGCAAAAATGGAGAGCAAAATCAGGACAAGAGCCAGTCCCATCAGAAACTTGTTCAGAAAGTCCACTCCATAGCGTCCCTGCATAAAATTCTCAAATTTCTTCTTCAAACTATCCCTCTTCTCTGTGTATTCCGCAGGGGCAATACCCGGCAGTTTCCTCAAACACCGGGTTTTCCCGTCCGCTCGTTTCATTATACATCACAGTTTTCTTTCATTCAACCTCATATTTTGTTAATTAAAGAGCATGCAAGGGAAGAAGATCCCTCATCTTCGGGAAATCTTTTCCAGCAT
>CAZJYM010000197.1:0-5120 GCA_964550245.1 uncultured Blautia sp.
GGAAGTGGTGCCTTCTCTTCGGGAAGTAACCGATGAGATGAAGTACCTGGAGCGGGCCATAGACGGCCGCTTTGTGCCTCCGGGTCCCTCGGGAGCTCCCACCCGGGGCAATGCCCGGCTTCTTCCCACCGGCCGCAACTTTTATTCCATCGATCCCACCGCGGTTCCCTCCCGCAGCGCCTGGAAAACGGGCCGGATGCTGGGGGATCAGCTTTTGGAGGATTTTTTCACCCGGGAGGGCAAGTACCCGGAGAGTGTGGCCATCGTGGTCTACTCCGGGGAGACCATGAAGACCCGGGGGGATGATATCGCGGAGATCCTCTGGCTCTACGGGGTTCGTCCCCGGTGGCTTGGGGAAACGGACCGGGTGGTGGGTCTGGAGGTGATTCCTCTTTCGGAGCTAAAAAGGCCCCGGATCGATGTGACCTTACGGATCACCGGTCTTTTCCGGGATACCTTTCCCAACCTCATCGAGCGCATCGAGGATGCGGTCAACCTGGTGGCGGCACTGGAGGAGCCGGAGGAGGAAAACCTGGTAAAAAAACATATCCGCAGGGATCTGCGGGAGTTTCTGGATTCGGGCATGGAGCGGGAGCAGGCCTTTGAGCGGGCGAGTTTACGGATCTTTGGCTGTCCTCCGGGTACTTACGGGGCGGGAGTGGAGACCTTAATCAACAGCCAGGCCTGGGAGACATCCGATGATCTGGCCCGGGAATATTTAAACTGGAGCAGTCACGCCTACAGCCGCAGCCTGCACGGGGAAAAGCTGGAGGAGGTGTTTTCCCGGAGGCTGGGAGAATGCGAGGCCACGGTGAAAAACATCTCTTCGTTTGAGACCGACATGCTGGACGACGAGGACTTTTATAACTACCACGGAGGACTGATAAGCGCCGTGCGCATGATCTCCGGGAAGAGTCCCCGGTCCTACTCCACTCTGGCGGCGGATCCGCAGCACGTGCGGACCGGGGACATAAAGGATGAAACCGCACGGATCATGCGTGCCCGGATCTTAAATCCCCGCTGGCAGGAGGGCTTAAAGCGCCACGGTTTCCGGGGAGCCCAGGAGTTTGCCTCCATGGTGGACATCTTTTTCGGATGGGATGCGGTGGGGGAGACGGCCCGGGACTGGATGTACCAGGCCCTGGCAGATAACTATGTTTTCAACGAAGACATGCGCAGATGGATGGAGCAGGTGAACCCCCATGCCCTGCTGGCGGTGGATGAACGTCTTTTGGAGGCTTCCCGCAGGGGCATGTGGGAGGCCTCGGAAGAGACCATTGCCGCCCTGGAGGAGATTTACCTCTCCCTGGAGGGAGATCTGGAGGGAAAGTAGATGGAGCTGTATGAAGGGCTGGTGGATCTGGAAAGCGGAAGGCTGTATGCTTCCCTGGAGGAGTATCCCCTGGACGGGTTTTCCCGGAGGGTGGGGATTTTGCTGCACCGGGATACGACGCTGCGGGGGGAGTACGAGGCCTTCCGGATCTTAAAGAGAGAGCTGGAAAAAAGAGACCTGGGGTGTATCTGCGCCTTTTCGGGAAGCGGAGCCCCCTATAAGAGCTTCCGGCAGGTTGTAGATCTGTTTTTCCGACGAAACGGTACCCTTTTAATTTCCGCCCTGGTATCCGGTCAGATCCTGCCCGTCACCCCGGAGGAGGGCAGAAGCGTGGCCGGACAGTCCATCCTGGAGTTTTCGGATCTGGACATCCCGGTGTTTTCCCCGGTACAGGCCTTTTACGTGAGCAGGAGTGAGTGGGAGGAGAAAAATCAGCCCCTGCGGGAGGACATCTCTTCCTGGTACACCGTGCCGGAGATGAGCGGCATGATCGAGCCGGTGCTGATCAGCACCAGAAATCAGGAGACCGGGGAGGTGGAAGTGCTGCCGGATCAGATCAGCCGTCTGGCGGGCAGGATCAACGGCTGGATCCGGCTGCGGGAAAAGGAAAACCGGGAAAAGAGAGTGGTTCTCATGCTGCACAATGCGGTGTGCTCCGGGGCGGAGGCCACCATCGGCAAGGCTTACGGGCTGGATTCTCTGGAAAGCGCGGTGGGGATCCTGAACCTTTTAAAAGACAATGGATACCGGGTGGAGGATATCCCCAGGTCCGGGGAGGAACTTCTCGCCCTCTTTCACCAGAAAAAGGCCTACTCCGACTTTCGCTGGACCGCGGTGGAGGACATCGTGGAAAACGGGGGCTGTCTTTACAGGATGGGCCGGAAGGAGTATGATACCTACTACCGGGAACTGCCGGAGGACATCCGTTCTTCCATGGAAAAGACCTGGGGACCTCCTCCCGGGGAGGGCATGGTCTTAAACGGGGATCTGCTGGTGCCGGGGCTCTCCTTTGGAAACGTGCTGGTGATGATTCAGCCCAAGAGGGGATGCTACGGAGCCAAATGTACCGGGGAGGTCTGCAAAATCCTTCATGATCCCTTATGTCCCCCGCCTCACCAGTATCTGGCGGTGTACCGCTTCATTCAGAGAATTTTTCAGGCGGATGCCTGTGTGGATGTGGGAACGGAGGGGAACCTGGAGTTTCTTCCCGGAAAGACCAACGGCCTTTCAGAGCGGTGCTGGCCCCGGATCATCGCCGGAGATCTGCCCCTGCTTTACATCTATCATGCCGGGGTGCCCGGGGAAGCCACCGTGGCCAAGCGCCGGGCCCATACCCTGCTGCTCTCCTACCTTCCGTCCGCTTTGGGGGGACTGGAGCCGGAGGAGGAACAGCTCCTGCGAAAGGCCGAGGAGTACCTGCGCAGTGTGGAAGAGAAAAACGGCCAGGAGGAACTGATTTTTCCGGAGCTAAAGAAAGCCCTGCAAAAGGTACCCGCTGCGGTGCGGATCCTGGATCATTCTTCCTCCTTCATGGAGGGGATCCGGGAGATCGTCTCCGGGGCCGCCCTGGTGGAGAGGGAGGGAAGAAAGGGAAGGCTTCACGTCTACGGGGAGAATCCGGATGGGCGGGAGATGACAGCCTATGAAAAGGAGGCGGATACTTTCCCGAAGGAAATGGTTCATACCCGGCTTTTAAAAACCGGGCAGGGTGAGAGACAGGGACTTTTGAAAGCTCTGGAAGGACGGTATGTTCCCCCTTCCGAGAGCGGCATGCCCGATGAGAACGGTCTGGAGATCCTGCCCACGGGAAGGAACCTGTGCGGCATCAAGGAGAAGGACTTTCCGGGGAAGGTTCCCTACCGCCGGGGAATGGACCTGGCCCGGCAGTTATTGGAGGAGTACAAGAAGGAAAAGGGAGAGCTTCCCCAGAAGGTGGCCTTAAACATGATCTCCCTGGACATCACCCGAACCGGAGGGGAACAGCTCTCGGAGTTTCTCTATCTCTGCGGGGTCCGTCCCGTCTGGGATCAGAAGGAACGGGTCCGGGGTCTGGAGGTGATTCCTCTTACCGAGCTTGGCAGACCCCGCATCGATGTCACCGTACGCATCAGCGGGGTGCTGCGGGATACCTGGCCCGGGGCGGTGCGGATGATGGATGAGGCCGTACAGATGGTAGCGGTTCTCCCGGAATCCCCGGAGGATAATTACCTGCGCCGGCACATGCTGGAGTACCGGTCCGCCTTTGGAGACTCGGGAGACGGGGAGGAAACCTTACGGATCTTTGGGGATCCCCCGGGAGGCTACGGCACCGGGGTGGATCTGGCCTTAAAGGCCAGCGCCTGGCAGGATGAGAAGGATCTGGCCAGATACTTTGTCCAGTCCTCCGCCTTTGCCTACGGAAAGGATCTGGAAGGAGAGAGAAAGGTCCGGGCCTTTGCCAGAAACATGGCCACCGTACAGGCCGCCAGCGATGTGATCCAGTCCAAAAGGATCGATCTTCTCTCCAGCGACTTTTCCATCACGGTGCAGGGCGGCATGTCCCTGGCCGCCCGGTTCATGGGAGGTCAGGATGTGAAGTGCTTTGAGGGCTTCAGTGAAAAGGACAGGCCGGTTAAAACCGAAGAGCTGCCCTCCGCCTTGGAGGGGATGGCGCAGGAGACACTTTTAAACCCCTTCTGGAGGGAAGACCGGAAGGAGGAGGGCAGCGAGGGGGCCTCGGAGATCATGTGCCGCATCCAGAACCTGTTCGCGGCCCAGTGTCTGCTGGAGTGTGTGCCGGATTCCCTGCTGGATCAGGTGACGGAGACCTTTGTGAACGATCCGGAGATGCGGCAGTGGCTGAAGGAGAAAAACCTGTATGCGGCGGAGGAGATCGCCCGGCGCATGCTGGAACTCCATCAGAGAGAAAAGTGGAAACCGGATGAACAGGTGCTCTCCCGCTTAAAGGAGAGCTACCTGGAGATCGAGGGAGACATGGAGGGAAGTCTGGAGAGCCGGGGAGAGATCCAGGCCGGTGAGGTGGAGATCGTCACCCACCGGGATCAGCAGCTGTGGCAGGAGAATCTCCGGGATGTGGAGGAGTGGATTCCATGAAGAGAATCATGAATTTCTGTCTGCATGAAAGTGATCTGGGACAGTATGAGAGCCGTCCGGATCTGGAAGGTTATTTACAAAGCTTTGGTTTAGACGGGCTGGAGGTGCTGGACGGGGGAGCGAAGGATGAAAAGTCCCTGGTCATCCCGGAGGATGTGGTGGGCTTTCACCTGCGGTACTTCCCCTGCTGGTACTGCCTGTGGTCCGGGGATACCGCCTCGGTGCTGGAGGAGTTCGGCAGCTGGGAGGAGGTGGAGAACCAGTTCGGGGGAAGGGACAGAGAGGCCATTATAGATCGGTTTCAGGAAAACCTGCAGGTGGCCCGAAGGTATCATCCGAAGTACGTGGTCTTTCACGTGTCCGACGACCTGCTGCTGGAGGTGGTCAGCCGGAAACACCGCTACACCGACGAGGAGGTGGTGGATGCGGCTGCGGAACTTTTAAACATCCTTTTTGCCAAAGAGGAGGACTTTGAACTGCTGCTGGAAAACCTCTGGTGGCCGGGGCTTACCCTCACCCGGCCGGAGATCACGTACCGGCTGCTGGAGAAGGTCAACTATCCCCGTACGGGCATCATGCTGGATACGGGACACCTGATGCACACCAACACCGCCCTTCGCACTCCCGCCCAGGCGGCAGCCTACATCCGTCAGGTGCTCTCCCGCTATGAGGACACATCCTTTATCCGGGGTCT
>CAZJYM010000197.1:5220-6473 GCA_964550245.1 uncultured Blautia sp.
CAGAGGAGGTCGTTGAGACCGTCCATTCCCCGGATGACGGGGGCACAGACCTTCTCCACCTGTTCGATCAGGGTTTTGGATTCACGCTCGATCCAGCGCAGGCTTTCGGCGGGTTTGTCCCGGTCCTGAAAAAACTGCTGGATCAGGACGCGGATGTTTTCGGCGTAGTACTGTTCCCCCATGTGTTCGTCTTCATGGGGACCGAAGGGGATCATGTGTCTGGGGTACTGGTAATAACAGTCGGCAATCTCCTGGTTTCCGGAGAAGTAGTCCCGGGCAAAGGCCTGGCTGTGGGTTTCGTCACTGACCGCTTCTCCCGACCAGATCTTTCTCACGGCGTCCAGCAGGTACACATGAGGGCGGATGTTGGAGCAGTTGACCACCCAGAATTCTCCCCCTTTGTTTTCCAGCACCTGATGAAGCTGCCCGTTTACAAAGTCCACGGAGTTGGGCAGTCCGGTGATGTGGCTGCCGGCCTGCAGATCGTAAAAGGACAGGTGGTAGTAGATGCCCTGAGGGGATGTCTCTTTCGGATCCGGCATGGAGGAGATCCGGGGGTTATGGTTTCCCTGGCGGCGGGTGACCATGGCTCCGTAGCCGTTATCCGCCCGCACCCGGATGATCTCCGGATCCAGATCCAGAAATCCCTGCTGGTAAAGCTCCATCACCTCCCCATAGAGGTTGGTACAGAAAACCGGGTTTTTCACATGCTTTTTTACCAGCTCGGCCTGTTTTCGGATTACAGAGCTGATCAGGGCTCCCCGGGACTTAGGTGTCTTAAACCGGCTGGAACTGTCGCTGTCCCAGAAAGGGCGGTCCCCCTGTCCCCGAAAGCACAGGTTCCAGACCACCTTCTGGTCCTTCTGTTCGATTACCGCATCCTCCCAGAGCCTGGAGAAGAGATCCTCGTGTTCCAGGTAGTTGGGCTCCTGGTCCGGGTAGGCTCTGGCGAACATCTCCGCTCCCAGAGGCTCCGCGTGGTGATGGGTGATCCAGAGTCCCATGTCGGCTGAGAGCTGCCGGTTTTTGCGGGACATCAGATCCGTTCCGGGAATGACCATGTTTCCGCCGCAGCGAAGCAATGCCTCCAGGGCCATCTCCCAGCCGTCCTGGCCGTTTTCATTAAACTTCCAGCCCATCATCAGCACTTCGTCGTTGATAAACCAGCCCCGGAAGCGGACCGCATATGGCTTCGAGAGATAGATGCCCTCCTCTACGGGGATCGAGGGAACCGGGATGAAAAGCTGATCCAT
>CAZJYM010000198.1:0-6460 GCA_964550245.1 uncultured Blautia sp.
GGGCATTCACCCTGATCTGTGCCTGTATTTTCATCCCTGTTCCTCCTTTTCATTCATACTGTAATGTATCATTACCCGGATCCCCTGGTTGAAATCTCCGAACCCCTGCCCGTAAAGGGTTAACCCGTGAGAGGTGGAAGTTCCCGCAGGGACCTGAAATCTCAGCTTGATCACCGACTCTCCGGTAAGGTTCAGATCCTCCACCGTCACCGGGGAGAGCATCTCGGAATCAAGAAAAGTACCGGTCCGGTTAATGGTGAGTTTTTTCAGCATCCCGTACTGGTTGAGGAAATCATACCACCAGGGGGGATTGAAAGCCCCGGGCCGTCCCCCGAAGTCCCCGGGACAAACCCAGCTGCCAAGTCCGACACCGTTTAAGTAAAACTCAATGGTGGAGGGCCAGTTGTTGTTGTACCGGGGCGCCTCCGAGGAGATCTCAAAGCTTAATGTCAGGGAATCAATCTGACTGGTCCTGGGAATAAAGTTTGGCACCAGGTACTCCACATATCCGGTGGTAAACCAGAGGATCTGGGCCCTTCTCCTCTCCGGATGACAGAAAAGCCTGGGTTCGTCCAGGGCTCCCAGAAAGGCCGCCTCCGATGCCAGCCCGCAGGTGGGAGTCACATCAAAGTCTGAATAACTGCCCACGGGGATCTCCGCCTGGTAAAGACTGGCCTCGCTGGCGGAATGCCTGGCAAAGTCGATCAGGATATACTCCATGTCCGGGAAACACCTCTTCTGGACTCCCCTTGTGGCGGGAACGTCCTCCACCCGGATCAGACGGCACTCCCGCAGCCTGGCAATATGGGGACTTAAAGTGCTGAGGGGCAGGTCAAGATTTCTGGAGATCTGCTGCATGTTGATGCCGCTGCAGTTTAAGATCTCCCGCATGATCGCAAGGCGCACCCGGGAGGACAGGGCCAGAAAAACGGGAAGCTGTTCTTCCAGGGACTGCTCATTCGCCATGGATTTCCTCCTTTCCTGTTGCTTATTCTAAACATCTTCTTTTTTCCTTTTTCCGAATCAATTGCTTCCAGTATACTAAAATGTAGAAAAATGTCAAGCATTCAGCCCAAAATCCGGGTAAATCGCCATGTCATATCAGCGGTTTTATTTTAGGTTTCTCTAAAATTCACAGAAGAATTTGTATTTCTGTATTGACAAGCTTGTTGTTTCTTTGGTAAAATTTGTTGACAGAAGGGGATGATCCTGCAGGCTTTTTGTGCAGTTTGGGATGTTTTGGCGCTCTTTTTACATCTCGTGTTTTGCTGAAGAAAAGCTTTATAGATCAACCCGAAAAAAAGAAACCTGTAAACCAGCAAAGGAGGAAACGACATGAAGAAAAAATGGTTAGCTCTACTGTTGTCTGCCGCTATGGTAGCATCCATGTCCTGCATGGTAATGGCTGACGACGCCGCTGCAGAGGAAGGTGAACCCACCGCGGTTACCACCGTAGGTCCTGACGATGGTACCCATTTTGAACTGTGGTCCTTCGTAGATCTGCACAATGAATTTTATGGGAAGATGGTTGATCTGTGGAACGAGCAGAATCCGGACAAGCAGATCCAGATTACCTTCAGCACCTATCCCTACGGGGATCACCACAACAAACTGATGATGTCCCTTCAGGCCGGAAGCGGCGCTCCCGACATGTGCGACATCGAGATCGGCCAGTTCCCCAACTACACTGGAGAGAACTGCCCTCTGTATGACCTGAGCGCAGCCCTGGCTCCCTATGAGGACAGCGTTGTTCAGTCCCGTCTGGACATCTACTCCAGAGCAGACGGCACCCGTGTGGGTGTTCCCACCCATGTAGGCGCGGCTGTTATGTACTGGAACGCAGAGATTATGGAACAGTACGGTCTTGACTACAAGTCCGTAAAGACCTGGGATGACTATGCAGCCCTCGGCGAACAGCTGAAGGAAGCTTCCAACGGCGAAGTATTCCTGACTTCCGTGGATACCGGCGGCGTGGACTGGCTGTGGATTGCCATGGCTCAGAACGGCGACGACTGGACCGGCGGCCCGGACGGCGAAGTAAACGTTCAGCTTGATTCTGTAAAAGATATGCTGACCAGACAGCAGCAGTGGCTCAATGACGGCATCGCCATGATCTCCACCGACGGCCATGTAGACCTGGAAGCCGGCTTCAAGAACATCATGGACGGCAAGATCGCATCCTTCCCGAAGGCCATGTGGTATATGAGCCGTTTCAAAGATTACATGCCCGAGATGGAAGGCAAGTATGACATCACCAAGATCCCGGTATTCGAAGAAGGACAGCCCTCTTCCGTTGGTATCGGCGGAACCGGTACGGTTGTTACCAACCAGTGCGAGAATCCCGACCTGGCTGCTGAGTGGCTGGCATGGGCGAAGCTTTCCGAGGAAGGTGAGAAGTACATCTGGAACGAGCTTGGATTTGACGTATGCAACACCGCTTACTGGTCTGATGAAGAGTTCGCCTACAGCGACGACAACTTCTACAACACCTTCTTCCGTGTAAAACCCTATGAGATCCTTAATGAACTGGCTGCAAACGATGAGATCGGCAGAATCTATTCCACTTCTGCTTCTCCCACCATCAACGACTACTTCTGCACCACCACATTAAATGAGGTTCTTGAGGAAGGCATGGATGTGGACGATGCCCTTCAGGAAGCACAGGATTACATCGCCTTTGCAATTTCATAAAACCTGTCCAACGAAATCGTATAACTGGTAATCACAGGGAGGCCCGGGAAATTGCATTCCCGGGTCTTCCTTCTTTCATGGGATTTCCCATGGAAGAAGGAAGAGCAAAGGAGAGAAATTCCCGCCCGGCATGGCGTCTTTCATCCCCTTTGTAAACATCTTTTGGATCAGCGTTATCTCTTTCCCACAGGAAAGGAAAGAAAGGAGGAATCCTTTGTGAATAAGGCAAAGAAAATGCTGTATTCCCAGAAAATGGCACCGGTGGTCTTTTGCCTTCCCTTCTGCATCAGTCTTCTGGTCTTCTGGCTGTACCCTCTGGTATCGGGTATTGTAATGAGCTTTCAGACCGTAGACTTCGGTGTGACTACCTGGGTAGGACTTCAGCATTATAAAAAGCTCGCCCAGGACCCGTTTTTCAAGACAGCCGTACTTAACAGCGTTGAGTACATGCTCCTGACTCTTCTTCTGCTGGTTCCCATTCCCATGCTTCTGGCCGTTCTCATTGAGAGCCGCATCACCAAGGCCCGGGGCGTGTGGAAGGTGATCATGTACATCCCTGCCCTGACTTCCGTGGTTATTTCCGGTATGCTGTTCCGTCTCATGTTCTCAGAAGGAGACGGAGGCCAGATGAACCAGCTGCTTCACTTTTTCGGCCATGCATCCATTCCCTGGCTGAAATCAAAGGGCACAGGATGGATCGCCCTGCTGCTCCTTTGTATGTGGAGATGGACCGGTGTAAACATGCTCTACTTCGTATCCGGTCTGAACGCCATTGACGGTTCACTCTATGAATCCGCCGAGATCGACGGAGCCAATGCCTGGCAGAAGTTCTGGTACATCACCCTGCCTCTGCTTCGTCCCACTACAGTTTATGTAATCACCATCTCCGTATTCGCAGGTCTGTCCATGTTCCTGGAGAGCTACATGCTGTGGGGCGGCAACTCCTCGCCCAAGAACATCGGTCTGACCATTGTGGGATACCTGTACAAGCGGGGAATCGAAACCAATGAACTGGGTTATGCCTGTGCCGTGGGCGTGGTGCTGATGGTCATTGCCCTGATCATCAACTTTATCCAGCTCTTTGCTACGGGAACCATCAGCTTCAAGAAGAAGGAGGAGTGAGATCATGGAAAAGCAGAAAACAATGGCCTCCAACCGTAAGGTGGCATCCTTCTTTGCAACCGGTCTTTTCGTAGTGGTATGCGGGCTGATTGCCTTCCCCCTTCTGGCCGGCCTGACGGCATCCTTCCGTCCCGCCCGTGAGATCTTCCAGAACGGTATGTCTCTGAACCTTAAAGTCAGCGAGTGGAGCCTGCACAACTACGCCTACCTGCTCACCAAGTTTCTGGATCCTCATACCACGGACGAGGTAGCCCTTGCAGACTCCAACAAATACTTCATGTGGTATAAGAACAGCCTGGTGCTGACTCTGACCACCGTGGTACTGACTCTTCTGGTGTGCTACTTCGTGGCTTACGGCATGACCATGTATAAGACCAAGCTGGGCAATTTCCTGTTCTTCATGGTAATTGCCACCATGTCCGTGCCCTTTGAGATCCTCATGCTCCCACTGTACCAGGAAGTAACCGCTCTGCACCTGATCAACACCAACGCCGGTGTATTCCTGCCGGGCCTGTGCTCAGCCTCCACCATCTTCTTCTTCCGACAATACATGCAGGGACTTCCCATGGAACTGCTGGATGCGGCCCGGGTGGACGGCTGTACGGAATACGGCATCTCCGTGCGAATCATGATGCCCATCACCAAGCCGGCCTTTGCCTCCATGGCCATCCTGTGCGCCATGGGTTCCTGGAACAACATGCTGTGGCCTCTGCTGGTATTCCGTGACACCAGCAAGTTCACCCTGCAGATCGGTCTGAATACCCTGCTGACTCCTTATGGAAACAACTACGACCTGCTGATCGCAGGATCCATGTTTGGAATCATCCCCATCCTGATCATCTACCTGATCTTCAACCGGTATCTGGTTGCAGGTATGACTTCCGGAGCTGTAAAGGGCTGATACCCGGGAAACCTTCAACAGGCAGACTTCACACAAAAAGGGCAGTTTCTTCCGGAACTGCCCTTTTCTCAACCATCTCCCCTGTAAGGGGAGATGAAGAAAAACAAGGAGGAAAATATGTCCAGAACCGCAAAAATGATCATCGACCCGGCCTGTAAAATTTCTCCAATCGACGATCGGATCTACGGCTCCTTTATCGAACATCTGGGGCGGGCCGTATACGACGGCATCTATCAGCCGGGACATCCCAATTCCGATGAGAACGGATTCCGCAAGGATGTCATCGCCCTGGTAAGGGAATTAAACGTACCCATTGTCCGCTACCCCGGGGGAAACTTTGTCTCCAGCTTTAACTGGGAGGACAGTGTGGGACCCGTGGAGGAGAGGCCTGCCAGGCTGGAGCTGGCCTGGCGCAGCCTGGAAACCAACCGGGTGGGACTCCATGAATTCAGCCAGTGGGCCAAAGCGGCCCATACGGAAGTGATGATGGCGGTCAACCTGGGAACCCGGGGAATCGCCGATGCCTGCAACCTGCTGGAATACTGCAACCATCCGGGAGGATCCAGATACAGCGACCTGCGCATCCGTCACGGTCAGAAGGAACCCTACGGCTTTAAGACCTGGTGTCTGGGAAACGAGATGGACGGTCCCTGGCAGATGGGCCACAAGACAGCGGATGAATACGGCAGACTGGCCCAGGAAACCGCCCGGGCCATGCACATCATCGATCCCTCCGTGGAGTTTGTGGTGTGCGGCAGCGCCAGCCAGGAGATGCCCACCTTCGCCACCTGGGAGGATACGGTGCTATCCCACACCTACGAACTGGCGGACTATCTGTCCCTGCACACCTACTACGGTAACCGCTCCGGCAATACCAACGATTTCCTGGCCAAATCCAACGACATGGATGAATTCATCCACACCGTCACCTCCATCTGCGATTACGTGAAGGCCAAGAAGCACAGCCGGAAGACCATGTATCTAAGCTTTGACGAGTGGAACGTCTGGTACCATTCCAATGCAAAGGACAAGGATGAGATGGACAACCGGCCCTGGCAGATCGCGCCATCCCTCCTGGAGGATCACTACACCTTTGAGGATGCCCTTCTTGTAGGGCTTATGATCATCGTGCTTCTGCGCCACAGCGACCGGGTGAAGGTTGCCTGCCTGGCTCAGCTCATCAATGTGATCGCCCCCATCATGACGGATCCCAACGGCGGAGGGGCCTGGAGACAGACCATCTTTTATCCCTTCATGCATGCCTCCCGGTACGGACGGGGAACCGCCCTCTATCCCATCCTGGATTCTCCCCGTCATGAGACCAGAAATCACGGGGATGTGACGGATGTGGAGTCTGTGGCGGTATTCAACCAGGAGAAGGAGGAAGTAACCATTTTTGCGGTAAACCGGAACTTATCCGAGGATCTGACTCTCACCACCGACCTGCGAAGCTTTGAGGGTTATTCGCTGATCGAGCACATCGTGCTGGAAAATGAAGATCTGAAGGCGGAAAACAGTTTCGGAAAGGAAACCGTCGCTCCCAAACAGGTAAACCGCTCCACTCTGGATGGGGGAACCCTGACCAGCTCCATTAAAAGCGCTACCTGGAATGTGATCCGTCTTGGAAAACTTTCATAAAAAAAACATCATAAACTGAACTCGTCCCTGCGATACCAAAGGGGCACAGGGACGAGTTTCTTCCTATTATAATAGGGGAGAGATTTCCAGTACGGAAAAAAAGTGTTG
>CAZJYM010000199.1:0-1579 GCA_964550245.1 uncultured Blautia sp.
TCCATATGTACCCCGTACATCCTGGAGATGTATTCCAGTACGGAGAGCATGGCCGGACCGTATCCGTCCTGTTCACCCTCCAGGGACACTTTTGAGGGCTTCATGGTAAAGGGATCATACTGCTGGACAAAGATACACTCCTCCCCGATGGCCTTAAAAAGCTTTTTGCCAAGAACGGGGATCAGCTCATCGTACCCGTAGTTCTCCAAAGCCCTTATGGCTCTCTGGTATGTCAATGCTTCCACCTGACCGCTCCAGTTGTTGGTGGTGATGTTTCGAAACAGGGGATCGTTTACCGCCACGGAAGGAAGGGGCATCTCCGTCCAGAACTCCTGTGGGTTTAACAGGTGTTCCTGAACAAATCTCCGGGCCATGTCCGGTGTCAGACTGTTCCAGTACATGGCCCGGAGATTGTTGTGAATAAGGGCAGGAAGAAACTGATGGTTTCTGTCTCTGTCAAAGCAGGCTCCAAGATCTTCCCGCCAAAGAAAAGATCGGATCTTTCCCTTTACTTCCTCGGCCTTATGCTGCCACATCCGTGATCTTTCTTCTTTTTTACGGATGCGGCTGATCCTGGACAGTGTCTCCCTGGCCGAGTATGAATAGCTCATCACATCCATGGAGGCCATGGGTACGACCGTACACCCTTCCGGAGGTACCTCCTCACTCCAGGCATTGGGGGCATCCCCGTAGCGCAGGGCATGGTCCTCCCCCGTATCATAGACACACCAGGATTCCAGCAGACCGTCCCCGTCGGAATCCCGGACTCTCCACAGATACTCGTCAAATCTCTCCAGGGTGGTGTAGAGAAGATCCAGGTAGTCCTCATCCCTTCCGGAGAGGTAATAGAGGTTTAAAGCCGGAGCGGGAAAACAGAATCCCTGAAACTTGTTGAACTCCGGCACTGCTTTTCCATCCACCAGGGCAATGCTTCCCGGGATTCTTCCGTCCTCTCTCTGTTTTTCCATGAAGAGCAGGCAGTTGTTCAACCCCACAGAAAGATTCCTCTTGGCATACATCTCTCCCCCCATGGGCTGGGTCTCCAGCCAGATCTTCTCATACCCGCCCCCTTCCACCAGAACGGTCTTTCCTTCAAAGTCCTTTTGGTTGTCCAGACATTTCCTGTTGGCCTGCGTATAAAGCTTTTGAATCAGGGGATCCTCTGTCTCAAAGTACACTTCTGTAGTCTTCATCTATCGCTCCTTTAAAAGACAAGGGAAAAGCGCTTGAAGTCCGCATAAATCCCCAGCCCGGTAAGATCATGGACATACATGCCGAAATGAGCCCCGGTAAATCCCCGGCAGTGCTCATCGGTGACCAGGCTGGTAGACATGGCCTCCCCGGCTCTCTTCCATGGCTCTTCTTCCCAAGCCTGGTAAAAGGTCACCTCATCTCCCTCCCGGGAAGTCTCAGCACAAAGCCTTATCACCCCATCCCGGGGAACCGGGATGGGGGTAATCTCGTCAGAGATTACACCTCCATCACTTTTGATCAGGGTGAGAACGGTCTCCCCCTCTTCATTCACGGTCTTGACCAAAAGGTAGAAGTTTAAGGCATCGTACATGTAGGCCAGACCCGC
>CAZJYM010000199.1:1679-4755 GCA_964550245.1 uncultured Blautia sp.
CCTCCCTCCACTTCCAGCCAGCCGTCAGCTGTCCACTGCATTCGTTGAATGGCCGTCTCCCGGCCCAGGGTACACCACTTTTCTCCCAGGAGGGGTCTGGAGCAGAGAAAGACCAGGTACCAGTCACCCTCCGGGGTCTCCACCAGGTCCGCATGACCGCACTTTTGCAGGGAACCCATGTCACTGGGATTGGAGGTCAGGATGGGATTATTTGGGGCTGTCTCATAAGGTCCCCAAAGTTCCCTGGACCTGGCAAGTGTGACGCAGTGATTGTAACCGGTTCCCCCTTCGGCCACGATCAGGTAATACCAGTCTCCGATGTGGTAGAGATGGGGTCCCTCCGTACAGCCGATGCCGGAACCGGCATAGATCTTCTTCCTCTCTCCGGTGAGAACCCAGGTGCCGTTCATTTCTACGAGCTCCTGGAGAAGAATCCCCTTAAAGCCGTTGACCATGTTTACCAGGTATTTCCTCCCGTCCCGGTCATGAAAGAGGGAGGGATCAAAGCCGATGCTGTTTAAGTACACCGGATCGGACCATTCCCCATGGATGTCATCGGTCCAGACCAGGTAGTTGTGGGTGTTGTAGTACCGGCCCTTTTTGGTCTTTACATCGGTAAAGACCAGAAAATACCTCTCCCCGTCAAAACTCAGGCAGGGTGCCCATACGCCCCCGGAAGGGGGATCTCCCATGAGGTTTATCTGGCTTTCCCTGCGAAGGGGTGAGGCAATCTGCTCCCAGGTTTTTAAGTCCCGGGAGTGAAAGAGCTTTACCCCCGGCCACCACTCAAAGGTGGAGGTGGCGATGTAGTAGTCCTCTCCAGCCCGGATGATGCTGGGATCCGGGGAAAAGCCCCGTAAAATGGGATTCTTGGTCATTCCTTATCCTTTCAGTCCGCTGGTGCCGATTCCCTCTACCAGGTAGCGGTTGAAGAACAGGAAGATGAAGAACACCGGCAGCAGGGAAAGGGTGGACATGGCAAACATGGCTCCGAAGTCCGTGGTGGAGGCGGAGTCCGCAAACATCTTGATGGCCAGGGATACGGTGTAGTCCTGGGGCCTGCTCAAATATAACAGGGGACCCATGTAGTCGTCCCACTTCCAGTAGAACTGGATGATCACCGTGGTCACCAGGGAAGGCTTTAATAAGGGAAGTATGATGTGCCAGAAGATCCCGTACCGGCTGCAGCCGTCAATGGTGGCCGCTTCATCCAGCTCCCTGGGAATATTGGACATGAACTGCATCATCTGATAGATGAAGAAGGCCTGTCCGCAGAAGTTGGGAATGATCAGAGGCAGATACCCCGGAACCAGTCCCAGCTTGTACCAGATTAAATAGGAAGGGATCATGATGACCTGGCTGGGAAGCAGCATGGTGGAAATCATGCACATGAACCAGAACTTTCTCCCCTTGAAGTGGATTCTGGCCAGGGCATAGGCCACCAGGGCCGAACTGATCACCGTGCCCAGGGTGGCCAGCACCGTAAGCTTAAAAGAGTTGAAGAAGTAGGTGGCAAAGGTGATGCCCCCGAATCCGCTCCAGCCGGTGGCATAGTTGGTACCCTTGAAGTGTTCGGGGATCAGGCTTAAGGTTCCCCGCAGGATCTCATCGTTGTCCTTGAAGGAACCGCTGATCATCCAGAGTACCGGGTAGATCATGATGATGCCGAAACTGATGACGAACAGGTGGTATAAGACCTGTTTCACTTTTCTCTTTGTTCCCATATGGTTTTCACCCGTCCTTTCTTCCTCAGTCGTCCGCTTCGCTGAACACCCAGAACTTCGATGTCTTGAAGATCACCAGGGTGATAATGCTCATCACCACCAGCATGAACCAGGACATGGCACAGGCGTATCCCATCTTGTTGTAGGTAAAAGCTTCCTTAAACACGTTGTAGGCGTACACGTTGGTGGCATTGTTGGGTCCCCCGGAGGTCATGACCGCCACCTGGGTAAACACCATGAAGGCGGAAATGGTCTGCATCACCAGGTTGTAAAGGATGATGGGGGACAGGCAGGGAAGGGTGATGCGGAAAAAGAGCTGGAAGCCGTTGGCTCCGTCAATCCTGGCAGCCTCGTAGTAGGTGGTGGGGATCTCCTTTAAACCGGCCGCAAAGATGATCATGGAGGATCCGAACTGCCATACGCTCATGAGAATCAGAGGAACAAGGGCCAGCTTCTGATCTCCGAACCAGTTGATGGCGGAAAAGCCCAGTTTCATCAGGGTGGTGTTGATAAGACCCTTCCTGGAAAAGAGCTGCTTCCACACCAGAATCACCGCTACGCTGCCACCCACCAGGGAGGGAACATAGTACAATGACCGGTAGAGGGTTACCATCCGGCTCTTCCTGGTCAGAAGATGGGCCACAAAAAGGGCAAAGGCCAGCTTTAAGGGCACGGAGATACACACATATTTGATGGTTACCCACAGGGATTTGATAAACACCTCATCCTGAAAGAGCTCAACATAGTTTTTCAGAGCCACCCATTCGGCAACCTTGGAACCCAGGGAATAGTCCGTGAAGGAATAGTAAAAAGACGACAGGATGGGAAGGAGAGAGAAACAGACGAATCCGACAATGAAAGGCATGGCAAAGACATAGCCTACCGTATTTTCCTTATACCAGAAGTTCCGAAAGGAGCTTTTGGCCTTCGATGGTTCCTTTTTCAAGAGAATTCCTCCTTTACGAAAGCCAGCACCGGGTACCCGGTGCTGGCTGATTGATGAGCTTGCAAAACCTCAAAGCTCCCTGTGTACTTTACTCAAAGATAGCCTGGGCATCCGCATAGGTCTTTTCCGCGGCTTCCGCAGCGGTGATCTCTCCGAACACCACTTCCTGAATGTAGTTCCTGTAGTGATCCACCACTTCGTCCTGTCCGTCGGGGCTTAACACGTTGAACTCCTCCGGCATCTCATAGGTATTGATCATGTCCACGTAATCATACATGATCTGCTCGCCTTCGGTGGCATCGGCTCTCAGGGCTTCACGCACCTCGGAGTTTACGGGGATTCCTCTCTCTCCGTGAAGGATGCTGTTGCACTCCGGATCATTCTCAAACCAGCTGATGAACTCGGC
>CAZJYM010000199.1:4855-6460 GCA_964550245.1 uncultured Blautia sp.
CGTGAAGGATGCTGTTGCACTCCGGATCATTCTCAAACCAGCTGATGAACTCGGCGGCTGCTTCCTTGTGCTCGCTGTCCTGGGACACACAGAGCATCTGAGATGACTGCATCACAATGCCGGAAGGCCCGTCAGGAGTGATCCTGGGAAGCGGGGCAAGTGCAAGAGTTCTGCCCTGTTCCTTACAAATATCGTAAATGGTGGGGAACTGATTGATGGCTACCCAGGTAATGCCAGCCTCTCCGGTTACCAGGAAATCGTTTTCAATGTTGGTGATCTCCGCAGCCGCTCCGGCATCGGGAGCCGCACCCTCGTTGATCAGATCCGCCTTCATCTGGATGTAGGGCTCCAGCATGGAGGGATCATCAAAGCCCATGCCGGTCAGATCCAGGTTGAAGAATCCGTACTGTCCCACCTCTCCGTACTGAGCGATGTAGGTGGAGCATCCGGCGATGAATTCAGAGGAACCGAAATCGGAGGTTCCGAAATGTCCGGTCTTGTCATGGATGGCTCTGCAGGCGGCTGCATAGTCATCCCAGGTCCATCCGGTCTCCGGCAGGGGAACCCCGGCCTCATTGAACATGTCCACATCGTAGGCCATTCCGTAGCCGTTGGTGCCGTTGGAAAGTCCCAGCTGAGTTCCGTTGAAGTCCTGGGTGATCAGAAGGTTTCCTTCTCCGATCTTGGACACATCCACTACTCCGGACTCGATGAACTCATCCAGCGGATAGATCTTGTCCATGTACATGGGGAAGTTGCCTCCCAGCTGGAAGATGTCCCACACCTGATCGGAAGCCACCAGGGTTTTCAGCTTGGTAAAATAGTCGTCGAAGGAAAAGAACTCATACTCAATGTCAATGTTGGGATGGTCCTCCTCGTACATCTCGATCACCTGCACCGTAATGTCATGCCGCTCCTGGGAACCCCACCAGGCCATCCGCAGGGTGATGGGCTCCTCCGCCGCTGCATCGTCCGCATAGGCGTTCATGGCGGTCATACCGGTCAGCATGCACACAGCCATCAAAACTGCCATTATCTTTTTTCTCATCTTCTACTCCTTTCTTGGGGCTGCTGTCCCGTTTCGCTTTATGGAGCCATTGTATTATTCCAGCTTTCCCAATACTACAAAAATAATATGTCTTTCGGCCTAAAAGTACAGATTATTTGCCATTTTGAGAAAATACCACCAACTTTTCCCCTCTCATACCTCCAGTCCAACGGCATTATGTACAACACTCACGAGAAAGCCCAGCATTCTTTGGGCACTTTTCACAGGGCAAAAAGAGTTTTCCCGCCCCGGTGAAAATATATTCAAAAAAGCCAGAAATCGCACCATTCTTCCATCTCGACCGCTTCCCGTAACAGGATAGATTCCTCACTGTTCAGGAAAGGATTTTATTAACGTGTCAATAAATCTGCATCCGGTTTCGCACGGGAAATCAGGAAAACGCACTGCTTTCCGCCCTGAAAATGCACCAAAACAGGTCCATTTTTGCCCTGAAAGTGTCACCATTTGCACACCTGGTCAGTTTATGCGCCATACCCGTCACCTGTTTCCTTGACTTTCAACCGGAAGACGATTAGAATGGAAATATACAAATGTGG
>CAZJYM010000200.1:0-6375 GCA_964550245.1 uncultured Blautia sp.
AACTTGAAGGAGTCATCCCGCACGTACACGATCAGGTTGTTGCACAGAAGCAGTCCCACGGCTCTGGCCGCGGAATATAGAATCAATGTGGCCACCATGGGCTGGACGTTCAGGTAGGCCACCAGAGTTCCATTGATCGCTCCGCAGAAGCACCCCATGAGAATTCCGCCCACAACGCCCACGATCAGGGGAACCGCCAGCTCATTGGTGGAAGATACCCCGTATCCCGCCAGCAGCATGCAGCAGAAGGCTGCCGAGAGAGACATGACCGAACCCACGGAGATATCGGTTCCTGCCGAGGAGGATACCACCAGGGTCATGCCGATGGCCAGGATGGCGATCTCGCTGCCCCGGTTCAGCACATCCACCAGACGTCCGTAGAGAACCCCGTTGCGGATGGAAATCGTAAAGAAGCTGAAGGGGAAGTTTCCGCTGAAGAGATCAAAGAGGATGTTGACCATCATCACCAGCAGCATGCAGAAGATGGGCAGAAACAGCCTCTTTTCCGTAAGCTTTTTCAATTTACTCATTGGTTCCACCTCCTGCAATGGCCTTCATGACATGTTCCTGGGTGAGATCTTCGGTGATCTCTCCCACCTTGGCTCCGTCCCGCATGACTCCCAGCCTGGAGCAGGTACGAAGCATCTCGTCGATCTCCGAGGAGATAAAGAGGATGCTCTTTCCCTCTCCGGCAAGTTTCAGGACCAGCTTCTGGATCTCGGTCTTGGTTCCGATATCAATACCTCTTGTGGGTTCATCCAGAATCAGGAAGTCCGGGTTGGTGGCCAGCCACCGGGCCAGGATCACCTTCTGCTGGTTTCCGCCGGATAACTGTTTCACCAGGGACTCCCGGCTGGCGGTCTTGATCTGAATGGCTTCGATGTACTGATCCGCGATCTCCACCTGTTTGCTCATGGGAAGAAGCTTGAACATTCCCCTTCTGGCCTGCAGCGCCAGGATGATGTTTTCCCGCACGGACAGGTCTCCGATGATCCCCTCCGCCTTCCGGTCGTCGGGGAGAAGGCCCATCCCCAGATTCATGGCATCGATGGGGGCATTGATTTTGACTTCCTTTCCCCCCACCCTCAGGGATCCGGTCTGGTTTTTGTCAGCCCCGTAGATCACCCGGGCCAGTTCGCTTCGTCCCGATCCCAGAAGACCGGTGAGACCCACCACTTCGCCTTTGTGGATCTGCAGGTCAAAGGGCTTGATGGTGCCCCGGTGGCTCATGCCCCTGGCGTCGATAAACACCTCCGCATGGGTGTAATCCGGCGTCTCATCGGACTTGATGGAGGCCAGGTCGTCAAAGTCCTTGCCCATCATGGCCGCCACCAGCTTCACCCGGGGCAGATCCTCCACCAGATACTCCCCCACCAGCTGGCCGTTTCGCAAAACCGTGATGCGGTCGCATACGGCGTACACCTGCTCCAGGAAGTGGGTTACAAAGACAATGCCCACACCCTTGTCCCGCAGGCTTCTCATGAGACCGAAGAGCTTCTCCACCTCGTTGTCGTCCAGGGAGGAGGTGGGTTCATCCAGGATCAGCACCTTGGAGTCCATGTCCACGGCCCGGGCGATGGCGATCATCTGCTGCAGAGCCAGCGAGTACTCCTCCAGGTTTCTGGTGACGTCGATGTTCATGTCCAGGTCGTCCATGATCTTCTGGGCCTTTTTGGTCATGGTCTTCCAGTCGATGGTCCCCAACCTGGTCCTGGGCTCCCGGCCGATAAAGAGGTTTTCGGCCACGCTTAAGTTGGGACAGAGGTTTACCTCCTGATACACGGTGGCAATGCCCTTTTTCTGGGCGTCCAGGGTGGAGTGGTTCACCACCGGTCCCTCAATGCCGTCCACACGGATCTCCCCGGCCTCAAAGGCGTTGATTCCCGTCAGACACTTGATCAGGGTGGATTTCCCGGCCCCGTTCTCCCCCATCAGGGCGTGGATCTCACCCTTTCGCAGCGTGAAGTCAACGTTATCAAGGGCCTTCACGCCGGGGAAGGTCATGGTAATGCCCCGCATGGTCAATACAACATTTTTATCCATACTGCTTTCCTTTCCTTTCCAAAGGAGGGCTTACACTAAAGAAGGGAGTCCTTTCCCTGAACTCCCTTCCGAAAATCACCAACTTCCTGCCAGCTTGCAGGGATTATAGCCGATACGCCTGATCAATAGGCACGGGCGTCCAGAATCTCCTGGGTCATCTGGGTAACGGGCTGCTCCTCGCCGTCGATGGTGATGGAGGTAACCACGTCCTCATTGGCAAACCAGCCCTCAGCCATGTAGACTTCCTTCTCGGGAGTCTCGCCGGCTTCCAGCTGCTGGATGATGGCTTCCACATCGGGAGCCGCCAGAGGATTGCACTCGAACACGGCGGTCAGATCTCCGGCCAGAAGAGATTCCATGGCGGGCCTGTTGCCGTCGAAGGATACGATGATCACATCGCCGTTGGGGCCGTAGGAAACGCCGGCAGCCTTCATGGCATCCATGGCGCCGAAGGCCTCGTTGTCGTTCTGGCAGATGACTACGTTGAACTGTCCCTCATAGCTCTTGCAGTAGGACTCCATGACTTCCTGGCCGCCGGCCTGGGTGAAGTCGCCGTCCTGGGAATCCAGAATGTTCCAGCCGTTCTCCTCGGCTACCTGATTGAAGCCGTCGGTACGTCCGATCTGAGCGGATGATCCGTTGGTTCCCTCGATAACCAGAGCATTGATCTCCTCAATGCCTTTGGCTTCCGCATAGGCTTTCAGCCACTCGCCGCAGGCAATGCCCTCGGTGAGGAAGTTGGATCCTACCCAGGAAACATACTTGTCGGAGTCGTCAATGGTACGGTCGATGACCACCACGGGAATACCCGCATCCTCGCACTCGGTGAGGACGGTGTCCCAGCCTGTGGCCACGATGGGGTCGATGATGATGTAGTCCACATCCTGCTCGATAAATCCCCGGACAGCCTCCAGCTGAGCGGCGGAGTCATTGTCGCAGTCTACGAACTGCAGATCGTATCCGTTCTCCTGGGAGAACACGGTCTGAGCAGACTGGGTGGAAGCGGTACGCCAGTCAGACTCATGTCCCACCTGGGCAAAGCCGATGGTGATCAGATCATCCTCTGCGAATACGGGTATGGAAGTCGCGCACAGAGCAGCGGCGGCTACCGCAATCAGGGCCAGGTTTTTCTTCATTTTTTATTCCTCCTAATCATGGTTTTCGCTCCAACCGGAGCTTTGCAATGATTATAGGCATTTTTCACGCAGGTGAAAACAGAGGAATTTTGGGAGTGTGTGGGATTTTTTTCAAGAAATCCTCCCCTTCCGGAAAAAGTTGAAATTTTTCCGGAAAAGGTTGGATATTTTTAGATGGGAGGGAAAAGAATTTACCCCCTGAAAAGTCAGGGTATTCTGGGAATTTCCACCCGCACCTCGGTTCCCTCCCCGTAGGTGCTGGAGATCCAGATGCCGTATTCGGGCCCGTAGTTCAGCTTGATTCGCTGAACCACGTTGTAGAGGCCAAAGCCGGGGGAATCCCCGGGGGAGAGGCCTCCGTTGTTCATGACGCTGCGTACTTCCGCCAGGCGGTCCGGTTCCATGCCGAGACCGTTGTCTTTGACGATAAACACCAGCCTGCCGGGCTCCATCTCCCCGGTGACGGTGATGGTGCCCTTTCCCCTCTTGTTCTTGATCCCGTGGTAGAGGGCATTCTCCACCAGGGGCTGGAGGGTGAGCTTCAGGATGTGGTAGGGATAGAGTTCTTCCGGAATGTCGATCCGGTATTCCAGGATGTCCTGGTAGCGGAACTGCTGGATCTTCAGGTAGCTGCGGATGTGGGACTCCTCCTCTTTGACGGTGATGTCATCCTTTCCCCGGCTTAAGGTGGTGCGGAAAAAGTCGGAGAGGGCGGAGACCATCATCACCACCTGCTCCTTCTGGCCCGATTCCGCCAGCCAGATGATGTTGTCCAGGGTGTTGTAGAGAAAGTGGGGGTTGATCTGAGCCTGAAGAAGCTTTTGTTCCATCAGCCGCAGGTTTAACTGTTCCACCCGGATGTCCTCCACCAGGTTGCCGATGCGCTCCACCATCTGGTTAAAGCCCTCTCCCAGTTCGGCCAGCTCCTCGTCGGTGTTTTCAATGCTGGCCCGCACCTTGAAGTCTCCGTGTCCCGCTTTGCGGGTCACCATCCGCAGCTGCTGGATGCCCTCCTTTAACCGGGAGATGCTGAGCCGGCAAAGAAGGAAGGATCCGATCCACACCGCGGCACACACCAGCACACTGATCCGAAGAGACACGGCCACGTCGGAGCGCACACCCATGCGCAGATCCTCCAGCTTTTCCGCCTCGTGGTAGATGTACTCCTGGATCTGTTCCTCGATAAGCTCGGTGAGAACCCGGATGTTTAAGTCCAGGCGCTCCATGTTCAGGTCGTACATGCCCACCACCCGGGCATCCTCCTCGATTTCCCGGACTCTCTCCTCCAGAGTGTCCAGGCTTTTGACGATCCGGGTAAGCTCTGTCCGGTCCTGCTCGTTGTCCGCTGAATCGGAAAGGGAAGAGAAAACCTCCCGGGCCTCCCCGATCAGCCGGTGGGGATCCGTATCCACGATCTGGCTGGCCCGCTCGGAGTTCACCACGATCACGTACATGGCGTAGTCCAGCTCTTCCTTGAAGTTTACGTTGTACTCGTTGGCGCTGGTGATGTTTTTCACGATCACGTCGTAGCGCTGGGAAAACCGGTAGGTGAGAGACAGCAGATAGACCATCATCACCGTAAAGGGGATGACGCACAGAAGCAGGAGCATGTTTAATCTTTTGTAGAGGGAGGATTTTCGGGCCATGGTCTACTCTTTTCTCCGGTTCTTGTATTCTGTGGGGCTGCAGCCCACCACCTTCTTGAAAATGTAGCTGAAGTAGTGGGCATCCCTGTAGCCCACCTGATAGGCGATCTCCGCGGTGCGAAGAGATGAGCACATCAGCAGTTCCTTCGCCTTGTCCAGACGCACGGAGGTCAGATATTCCACAAAGGTCTGTCCGGTCTGGGCGCTGAAGATGGAGCTGAAGTAGCTGGGGCTTACATTTACCCGGGCCGCCACGGTGTTTAAGGACATGTCCTCCTTCTGGTAGTTCTCCTGAATGAAATGCCTGGCCTCATCCAGAATGGCCCCGTAGCGCTTCATGGCCGAGCCGTCCCGCAGCTTCATGGTCTCCGTAAAAAGCTTCTTCACCGTCCGCTTCATCTCGGAAACGGAGGCCGAGCCGTTTCCCGTGATTTCATTGATGTCCCGGCACTCCCTGGGCAGGCTGTCCCGGGGGATGCGGATGCTCTCTAAAAAGTCGGTGGCGGAAAAGTAGAGATCCATCAGCAGGTACTGCCGGTAGAGAAGGGAACCCCAGTTCTCCTCCCCCACATCCAGGAAGTACTCCTCTAAAAAGTCCTCCGCTTCCTCCACGGTACCGCTTCTTAAAAACTTGTCCACCAGCTCCCGCTGGGATTTCCGGGAGCCCAGGGCCGTCACGTCGATCCTCTCCTCCCCCTTCCGGTGAAGGCCGGGGATCTGATCCCACAAAAGGATCTTGTCCGGCTCCGTAAAGAACCTTCCTGCAAAGGCCTTCCCCGCCTCCTGGTAGGAGTTGCGGATCTCCCCGGTGCGGTGCACCACCGATCCCACACCCCCAAAGTATTCCATGGAGGGGTATTCCCGGACCAGGGCTGTAAGTTCCGAGCTGCACTTATTTAAGCTTTCCGCGGCTTCCTCTTCTCCCTCCGCCTTGATCACAAAGGCCCAGCCCTCCGGGCTTCTGTCAAACGTCAGAATATCCTCCCAGGTGCGGGACGCCTCCACCACCCGGTCCGAAAGGGCGATGGCCTCACTGGAGCAGCCGGTGGAGCCGTCCCGCATCATGGTCTTAAAGAGGAAGACCTGATAGGCGGAGGCGGTCAGATCCATTCCCACCGAATGGGCACGCTCCAGCAGTTCTGCGGCGGAGAGCTCGTTGGAGATCAGGGCATTCCAGAGCCTGTGCCGCTCCAGAATCAACGTTTCCTCCCGCTCTGCCCGGTATCTCTCCAGCAGGCGGTCCTGTTCCCGTTCCTTTTCGATGAGGGCCGCCACCTCCTTCACCTCTTTTAAGAGGCCGGCGGAATTGATGGGCTTTAAGAGATACCGGGTAACCCCCAGGTCAATGGCGGTGCGGGCATAGTCAAACTCGTCAAAGCCGCTTAAGATGATGATCTTGATCTGGGGCAGCTCTCTCTTTACGATCCGGCTTAATTCCAGCCCGTCCATAAAGGGCATGCGGATGTCGGTGATGAGAATGTCCGGCTTTTCCTTCATTATAAGAGGACAGGCCAGTTCCCCGTCGCTTGCCTCCCCCACAAACTCAAAAC
>CAZJYM010000201.1:0-4287 GCA_964550245.1 uncultured Blautia sp.
GTGTAAGTCAAATCCTCCCCCGTGTAGAGATCGGTCAGTTCCGCAGATTCATCCGTGTGATAGATCACCCCGTCCCGACAGCACAGGGTCCAGATGTCCTGTTGGGAAAGCCTGGTAAGACTCTCACCATTCAGTGTATCCGTCACATAGACAGGTATCAGAGACAACAAAATCTCCCCGCAGCTTCTTGTTTTGGAAACTGCAGTGAGATCATTGCAGGCGCTTTTGCAGATCCCCTCATTCTGGTCCAGAAAGGGGGACCGGATCTCTCCATTGTCAAATACAAAGTACATTCGGGCCGCGGCATCACTTAACGGGTAGTTGTGTAAGGATACCAGGCTTAGCTCTCCCTGATAGTGGTACACCCCCGCGGGACGGACTTCATTTTCCACCCGGTCATAGATGTTCAGGGAATAGTCGGTCTCCCCGGCAGAATCCAGGTTTCGGGAAAAGCCGTCAAAGCTGGATAAGGTTCCCATGTGAAACCCGGCATCTTGAAGGCGGTCCGTCAGGTAGTCGGTGATAAAGGCATTTTTCATCCAGTAAAAGTCGATAAAACTGGTGATCTCCTCTTCCTCTGCAAGTTCCAGGTATTCATCAGAGACAGCAAGCTTCACCCGGTTTTCTCCCAGTAACTCTATCCCCACCTGGTCCGGATCCATAACCAGCTCGCAGATCCGGGAAAACCACCGGCGCAGAGAGTCATTTTGCAGCGGATCAAAATCCGCCGTTCTGGCCTGGTCGTCGCAGTAGAAGATCCCGTCGTACACCTCATAGAGGGGAGCCAGGTAAAGGGACCTGTCCCCGGAGTCCTCCACCAGGGAGAAAGCCTCGTAAAGGGCCGGATCAACCTCCATCTCCTCGTTGGGATGATCGTTTAAGAAGCGGATGTTGCCAATGTCCTCATAGGATTCATCGTTGGTAAAGATCCGGTAGGCGTCCTCGCAGGCAGATGAATAAAGGGAGACCAGCTCCCGGTTCTCCGCACGCGGAGAACCGGTGGTCCCCAAAGGATATAAAAACGTAAAGTCTCCTGAACAGTTGGCCTCCCCGGAGGAGGCTTCAATCTCCGTCCAGCCCTCCTCCGGGGCATAGCGGCCGTTGATGGAGTAAAGGATCAGGCCGATGCCTCCCACAAGGAGGACGGCTGCCAGGGCCAGGCGGAGAGCGGCATGACTGCTGTCAAGCTCGATCTTCTCCACCGGCCTGGGGCCCCGCTGCCGGCGGTCTCTGGCGGTTCTGCCCACGTCAGATCACCGCCAGGATCAGAAGCACCACAAAGATGGCCAGCACCGCGCCGATCACGGCAAAGCCGATGAGGGCGCCTTTCTTGCAGGCTTTATAGTTTCGGATGTGATTGTGCCTCCGGAAAAGAACCGCGGCAATGATGCCCAGAATGGGAATGAAGAAGGACAATACCGAATACCAGATGCTTCCCGTATCGTGAACGGGAGCGCTGAGGAACTGTTCCTCCGCAGCTTTTTCCGCCAGCTGCTCCCTGGCTTCCTGGTGAGGTCCCTCCGTGGGGTGATCCGAGATCTGGATGGGCTTTAAGGGAACGCCCCGTTCCCGGATGGCCTTGTACTCCTCGATCTCCTTTTTATTGCCGTACACGTAGTGATCGTGTCCGATGTTGACGAACTGAGGCGCATCCTGGCTGTAGTCGTGCATGGAGGGGTCGTAGATGTACTGGACCTTGTTCTTCTCCAGCCTGGGATCCGGAATGGGGATGGCCGAGATCAGGGAGTGGGTGTAGGGATGCAGAGGGAAGTCAAAGAGTTCCTCCGCATCGGCCACCTCCACGATGCGGCCTTTGTAAATAACCCCGATGCGGTCCGAGATGAAACGGACAATGGACAGGTCATGAGCGATGAACAGGTAGGTCACCTGTTTCTCTCTCTGGAACTTCTTTAAGAGGTTTAACACCTGAGCCCGGATGGACACGTCCAGAGCGGAGATGGGCTCATCGGCCACCACCAGCTCCGGCTCCATGACCATGGCCCGGGCCAGACCGATTCTCTGGCGCTGGCCTCCGGAAAACTCATGGGGATACCGGGTCAGATGCTCCGGCAGCAGTCCCACCTCGTTGATCATGTTTTCCACCTTTTGTACCCGGTCTGCCTCGTTTTCAAACAGGTGGAAGTTGTAAAGGCCTTCGGAGATGATATAGTCTACCGTGGCCCGTTCATTTAGGGATGCGGCGGGATCCTGGAACACCATCTGTACATTTCGGATCACTTCCCGGTCCAGGGACCTGGGAATCTTCCCGGATATCCGCACACCCTTGTACTGGATTTCCCCTGCAGCCAGGGGATTCACCCGGATTACGGCCCGGCCGATGGTGGTTTTTCCGGAGCCGGACTCTCCCACCAGGGAGAAGGTCTCCCCCTTGTAAATGTCAAAGGAGGCGTCCTGAACGGCCCGCACCGCATTGTCGCCCTTTCCGAAGGTGATGTCAATATCCTTGATGGACAGCAGAATCTCCTTGCCGTTCTCTCCGATGGGCCCGTGTTCCGGGAAATGGGAGACCCGGCCGGAGGTTCCGGCACTGGTTTCAGTCACGTTTGATCATCTCCCTTCTCATATATTAAAGGCTGTCATCAGCTTTTCATGAATGTTCTGGATGCTCTCCGGCTTCTCCGTCCTGGGCGCTCTGGGATCCAGAAGCCAGGTCTTGGCGAAGTGGGTGTCAGACACCTGGAACATGGGAGGCTCCATCAGGGTGTCGATCTTCAGGCAGTAGGGATTTCTGGGTGCAAAGGCATCCCCCACAATGGCGTTGTAAAGGGACGGCGGTGTACCGGTGATGGAATACAGCTGGGTATTGCGCTGTGCCAGCTGGGGCAGGGAGGAAAGCAGAGCCCAGGTATAGGGATGCTTTGGATCATAGAAGATCTCCTCCACAGTGCCGTATTCCACGATCTGGCCGGCGTACAGCACGGCCACACGGTCGGCGATATTGGCCACCACACCCAGGTCATGGGTGATGAACACGGTGGTATAGTGGAACTCCTTCTGCAGATCCTTGATCAGCTGCAGGATCTGGGCCTGGATGGTCACATCCAGGGCCGTGGTGGGCTCGTCGCAGATCAGGATCTTGGGCTGACAGGACAGAGCGATGGCGATAACAATTCTCTGACGCATACCTCCCGAATACTGGAAGGGATAGTCGTCAAACCGCTGCTCCGCCTGGGGAATGCCCACCTTGTGCATCAGCTCCAGAGCTCTCCTTCTGGCTTCCACCTCGGAACAGCCCTGATGCTTGATGATCACGCTGGTGATCTGCTTGCCGATGGTGATGATGGGGTTCAGGGAAGTCATGGGATCCTGGAACACGGTAGCGATACGGGTACCACGGATCTTCATCCAGTCCTGGTTGTACTTGATGCTGGCCAGGTTTAACACACAGGTGCCGTGGAGACTGTTGGGAGTCTCATCCAGGTAGCGCACCCGGAAGGCCACCGTGTCAAACACCTTGTTGAGCTGCTTCTCGTCGCTTAAGTCCACGCCTATCTCCATGGCCTTTTTCAGGGCTTTTAACAGGCGGTGGGTAAGGACAATCCGGCGAAACAGGGGATAGCGTCCCACGGAGAGACGAATCTCCTTGCCCAGGATCTCGTTGCGCTCTTTGGTCTTCTGACTGATCTCGCCCTTGATCTCCTGGGAATACCTCGCCTTTAACTCCTTCATCTCCCGGTTGTACCGCTCGGTAAAGGCAGTGTCTGCAGAGGCGGCTTTCTTCCTCTCCTTCTCCGCATTCTTCTCCTTCTTCTGGGCGGCCTTGATCTGGGAGTCATACTCCTTGATCTTCCGGTCGGCTTCCTTGACCTTGTCCTTCTCCTTATGGGGATCGTAGGTCTGCTTCTCATTAAAGAGAATGGTCCGGGCATCCTGGAGGGCCTTTAAGTCCGCCTCCGCCTTTTCCCTCTCCTCGGGAGTCAGATCCCCGTAATGCTTCTTCTCATCCTCCAGTTCCTTCATCCTGCGGTAGGTCCTGGCTCCCAGCTCATAGCGGGAGATGGAGTTCAGTCTGGAGAGAGTACCCTTCATAAGCTGCCGGGCTCCCGCCGTCAGCTTGACAGTCGTGTCCTCCAGGGTGGGATCATGAAAGATCAGCTCGCCCTGGTCAATAAAACCGTTGGACTCCAGCATGCCGGCAAAGGTCTTGGTAAACACGGACTTGCCGGAACCGGATTCGCCCACGATGGCGATGGACTCGTTCTCATAGATGTCCAGGGAAATCCCCCGGATGGCGGTAAGAATACGTCCTCTTACCCGAAACTTCAC
>CAZJYM010000201.1:4387-6337 GCA_964550245.1 uncultured Blautia sp.
GCCAGCAGGGCCAGGACAAAGATGTTGATTTTTTTACGGAAGAACACCCGAAAAACCGAGCGCCAGTAGGAATACCGGGGCGCCACGATCTTTTCGGATTCCAGAGCGCTGTGATCCACCCTTGAAAACAGTTCCTCCTCCGAATACCCCAGGTTGTCTAAATTTATCGTATTCATCATCTCACCTGTCTTTCGTCGTAAAGGAAATGCGGGGATCCACGGCCGCCATCAGCACGTCACCCAGGATGATGGAGAGCACGGACAGCACCGCGTAGAACAGTGTCACGCCCACGATCACGCCGTTGTCATACCGGTTGATGGCCTGGGTGAGCAGGTTGCCGGCGCCGGGAACCACGTACACACGCTCTGTGATGATGGCTCCGGTCATGGCGCCCAGAATACTTCCGGGAATTCCGTGAACAATGGGAATGACGGCGTTTTTCCACACATGCTTGGTAAAGATTTCTCCTTCGCTTAAGCCTCCTGACCGGGCAAACTTCACATAGTCCGAGTTCATCTGGTCAATCATGTACCGACGCATCCACTTCATCAGGTTGGCGACGGATGGAAGCGCCAGAGACACAATGGGCAGAACGTACATCAGTTTACTCGAGGAGTCCATGTCGAACAGGGTGGGCAGACCCAACTTTCCGCCGATGGCCTTGAACAGGAAGATGTAGGCCAGGCTGGGCACGGCAATGATAAACATGATGTAGAGGGTGCCGATCTTGTCCAGCAGCTTGTCCTTCCGCAAAGCCATGGCCAGACCGATGGGAAGACCCAGCACGTAGGCCATGATGGTGGAGATGATGCCGATCACGAAGGAGTATCCCAGACGGGACATGCCCTTCTTGTTGGTCAGCACGTTGGTATAGTCGTCGGTAAACCACTGGGCGTTGGAAGCGGTAGCCGCCAGAGAGCCCTGTACGTAAGTAGCGGTGTGCAGGTCATCCGCCCGCTCCGCCGTCACGCCGGTGGGGAAGGTTACGGTAGAGAGCTCATAGGCTCCCTGGGATTCCGTCATGGTGGTAAACACGTCCACCCCCCGGTTTACGGTGTAGGACTCGCCCAGGTGCAGGGTGAGAAGGTTCTGATGAATATAGGGAAAACGGCCGTCCACGTAGAGAAGATACTTGTGAAGGGTTCCGTTTCCCATAATGGCCGGCGAGAATACCTTTTTGGTCTCCCCCACCGGGTTTTTCACCGGATCGTAGAGGGTGAAGGTGAGTCCCCTCTTCCCGATGTCCACATAGTCCGGCACATAGTGGATGTTGTCCACAAAGAACATTTCTGTAAAGTAAGTAATCGCCCGCTGAATCAGGGGAATGTCCCGGGTGGCATAGAGCTGGGCCTGACCTCCGTCCCGGAGCTGCCCGTTCCGCTTGGTGTCCGCATCCAGGCGGACCACCTCATATCCCCTGGACTCATAGTAATCCGTAAATTCGGCCACATACTGTGCGGTGATCTCGGTGTCCTTCTCCGGGGTATTGCCGATCACCACGGCATCGGCACGGGTCTCCTCATCGATCTCGCCCTCCAGAGCCATCTCGTTGATGTAATCCGCATAGGGAACGTAATCCAGATATCCGAAATCCTCATACCGGGTCTGTTCATAGATGACCCGGTTGTTGCTGGCAGTGTGGTTGTAGTTTGGGTCACCGGAGAAGATCTTGGACCGGTCCAGCAGAGAATAGATAAGAACCATCACAATAAGAACCACACAGATGATGGAAAACAGGCCGTGCAGCAGACGTTTTAAGATATATTTTCCCATTAATCTGACCTCACTATTTTCTTTTTAAAAAAGGGGGTGGGAAAAACCCCGCCCCCTTGCGCGCAAATTTCTTATGAAAACAGGTCAGATCAGATTAGAACAGACCGATGTTCTTTGCCATATATCCGTACATCTGAATGGTATCCAGATAGGACTGGGCATCGCCGTAGTCCGGGC
>CAZJYM010000202.1:0-2136 GCA_964550245.1 uncultured Blautia sp.
AACCATTAAACCCGGATAAGGAGATTAATCATGGTAGATTTCAGTTTAAACGGCAAGGTAGCATTGGTCACCGGCGGAGCCCACGGCATCGGGTTCTCCATCGGTGTGGCTCTGGCACAGGCCGGAGCCTCTCTCTGCTTTAACTGTTCGTCTGAAGGCAGCCTGGAAAAGGGCCTGGCTGCCTACAGGAAAGAGGGTATCGAGGCCCACGGCTTTGTCTGTGATGTCACCGACGAAGCCGCTGTGGACGAACTCATCGCTAAGATCAAAGCAGCCGTCGGTCCCGTCAACATCCTGGTCAACAATGCCGGTGTCATCATGCGCATTCCCATGCTGGAGATGAGCGCCGAACAGTTTCGCAAGGTTATCGACACAGATCTGAACGGGCCCTTTATCATGTCAAAGGCCGTCATTCCCGATATGATCCGAATGGGAGGAGGCAAGATCATCAACATCTGCTCCATGATGAGCGAACTGGGGCGGGAAACGGTTTCCGCCTACGCGGCTGCCAAAGGCGGATTAAAGATGCTGACCCGCAACATCGCCTCCGAATACGGCCAGTACAACATCCAGTGCAACGGAATCGGACCGGGGTATATTGCGACTCCGCAGACTGCCCCTTTGCGAGAGCCTCAGCCCGACGGTTCCCTGCATCCCTTCGACCAGTTCATCCGCGCCAAAACCCCGGCCAACCGCTGGGGTGAGGCGGCGGATCTGGCAGGACCGGCGGTGTTCCTGGCAAGCGAAGCCTCCAACTTTGTCAACGGTCACATCCTGTACGTGGACGGCGGTATTCTGGCATACATCGGCCGGCAGCCGTCGGGAGAGTAAGAGATGGAATACCTTGCACTGAAGATTTACGGGCAGAAGGCCGGCATTCTGATGTCGGCCTGCGCCCCCGAACAGGTCAGTGCGGTCTACTGCGCCGAGTACCAGCCGGGAGATATGATCTCTCTGGAGATTGGAGAACCGGAGAGGTTCTGCGTTGTCCAGTTTGAGGACACCATGCTTCCCGCTCTGGTCTTTGTGCGGCAAAACAGGATCATGTTTCCGGTTCCCGTAACCGGAAGGCCGGAACCGCTGCCCTACAGTCCCAAGAGCTTTAAGGGAAGCTGTCACATCATCCGCGCCCGGTTTGCCACGGCGGAGGAGATTGCAATGCGCCGGAACCTGGCGTTTAACCCCTATGACCATGATTTCTACGGGCAGGGACCCTTCGGAAACGGCACGGATACGGGGTTTTTCCCCCATGCCACCTCGAACATAAAGCCAACCAGTCCGGGATTTGCTCCCCGCACAGCCATAGACGGCATCTTTGAGAACAGCGCCCACCTTCTCTGGCCTTATCAGGCCTGGAGCAATGACCGGGATCCCGGTGCAGAGCTGACGGTAGACTTTGGAAGATCCGTCGTCATTGATGAGATACGGCTCACCCTGCGGGCAGACTTTCCCCATGACAGCTGGTGGACATCCGTCCGGGTACGGTTCTCGGACGGATCAGGGGAAGAGTTTACACTGGAGCAGAGTGCCCGGCCCCAGGTGTTTAAAATCGAGCCCAGGACCGTGACGGGCCTGACTCTTTGTGAACTGCAGAAACATCAGGATCAGAGCCTGTATACCGCACTTACACAGCTGGAGGCGTGGGGAACGGAAAGCCCCGACAGCAGCGGTTGGCGAAAAGAGGGGTAAGCATGTCAGGGAAAAAGAAAGGTCAGGACGGGTACGTGGATCCCAATGAGGTCCTGGCCGCCTACGAGGAACTGGACGATCTGCGGGCAGCACACCCGGATATTGTGGCGCAGGTCCGGCCCGGTGATAAGAATAAAACCGTCATGGAACGCCTTATGGGGCTCTACCTCAGGATGAGGGAGCGCTTTCATAAGGAAACTCCTGTCAACAAAAAAACCTACTGTTGGCTTTGTCTGCTGGGACCCTTCGGGGTTCATCACTTCTACTCGAAGCACTGGATCAAGGGCCTCATCTACCTCGCCATCAGCTTCAGCGGCATCACCGTGGCCATGGCGGCGATCGACTGGATGGTCGCCTACCCCAAACAGGCCGATGAAAACGGCATGATCATTGTGTAGCAAACAAACAGATGCAGGAGCCGGAAAGCGTCATCCTTCCGGCTCTTTG
>CAZJYM010000202.1:2236-6285 GCA_964550245.1 uncultured Blautia sp.
GTATCCAGTTTCCCCTCTGAAGTCATCTCTGTCTGTCTACAATATACCACATGTCAGACGTAAAAGTAAAGGAAAACTTTTCAGTATTTGATAAAGTTGAAAATATTCCACCATTCTTCACCTTAAAATGCTGAATTCCTCTGCCAGAAGTGCATCTGCCTCACTTATGTTTCATGTTGTGCCTCCTGCTTTTATCAGAATATAACACCACTTCAGCTTAATATTCACACTTTTCACCGAAAAGCATACCATATGTCTCTCCGCAATTCAACATGATTTACGGGAAGAAAGTAAACCTGTGGTACAATGGCTGCATGACCGGGAAGGAGGAGTTGGCGTGGAAAGGGAGAGACTCCATGAACGTCTGCGGAAGTTTGCTCTGGTGACGGGAATGGACATTCTGTGGGAAAAAGAAGGAGAGATCCGGGAATGTCTGGGAGGTTTTCCCGATGACAACCCGGCTGCCGGATGTGATAAGCTTCGGGAAAAGCTGAAAGCCGGTGCAGACGGCCAGTTGGTACCCTTTATCCGGGTGGATGATTTCGGGGTGTTTTTCGCCTGTTTTCACGGGGAAGGGGACGAGTATTACTACGTGGGACCTCTGTCCATGGCCAAACTCTCCCCGGTGGATCTGCGAAGCTTCTACATGAGCTATGAGATCCAGCCGGAGGATGTGCGCTCCCTGCAGGTACGGACACTCCAGGAGATTCTCTGTGCGGTGGAACTGATGGGGGAAATGATCCTGGGACAGGTCTGGGAGGACGAGGAACTGCTTGAGGCCAATCACATCGCGGGGAAGAGTCAGGATTTTATCAACCGGGACCGTACTGTTTTTCTGCTGGAGGAGGAATACAGGGATGACACCGGGGAGAGTCCTCATCATACCTACCGGCAGGAGAGGGGAGTGGTGGATGCCATTCGGGAGGGCCGGACGGAGGATGCCCTGAATCTCAGTCATCAGATGGATGCGGAGGTGGGCCGTCTCGATCCGGGAGAACTGAAACACTGGAGGAGTGTGGCCATTGTGGCCATCACGGTATGTACCCGTTCCGCCATCGAAGGGGGACTGAGTCCTGAAACTGCCTACCGCATCAGTGATTACTATATCCGGAAATGCAACAGTACCGACAGCGTACCCCGGATCATTCATCTGCGGGACGAAACCCTGCGGGAACTCTCCTCCCGCATTCAGGAGAAGAAACGCCAGCGGTGTTCCAGCTATATAGAAACCTGCAAAACCTACATCTCCAGGCACTACCGGGAGAAGATCTACCTGGAGGACGCTGCAGCGGCTCTGGGTATCAGCCCTTCCTATCTCTCCCGCATGTTCAAGCGGGAAACCGGCATCTGTTTTCAGGACTACGTCAACCGCATCCGGGCGGAGAGAGCCGCCAACCTGCTGCGGTACTCAGATATGGATCTGTCTGCCATAGCCGGGTATGTGGGATTCCCCTCCCAGAGCTATTTCGGAAGGATCTTCAAGGCCTGCCGGCAGATGACGCCGGGAGAGTACCGGGACAGGTATAAGGTGAGAGAGTGGTCGGAATAAGATCCGGCACAATTCCAGGGAGGTGAACACACCATGATAACTATAGAAGAAATCCCGGTAGACAGAATCAACGAATACTGGGACATTCATTACCGGTATCTGATAGATGACGGACTTGTCACTTCAGAAGAGGATAAGGAATACTTTAAGGGTGACGAATACCGGAACAAAGTCCGGGATCACATGCTGTATGTTCGGGACAGAGTGCATGTGATCTACTTTGTCCGGGACGGTGTCCGGATTGGAGCCTGCCACTACTCCATGCTCGACAGCAGAGGCGGACAGTGCTATATCCTGGATTTCTGGGTATTTCCAGAGTTTCGGGGCAACGGAACCGGTCACGACTGCTTTCGGGCGCTTTTTGATTACACAAGGGAAGACGGGGCACAGAGCTACATTCTGAACTATGTAAAGAGTGATTCCCACAGGTTCTGGCTTTCTCTGGGCTTTGAGGACATTGGAACCGATGACTCCGGTACCCCGATGATGCTCCTGACAGTGGATGAAGATTTGTTCTGATTGAGGAGAAGCCATGTCCAGATATGCCCTGAATCCTGAACTTTCCCTGATTTCAAAGGTCAAGATGCCCGGGAACCCGGCGCTGTTTCCTCTGATGAACCGGGTGATTGCTCTATCCAGGTGCCGGTCTGATAAGCAGGTTACGGTCACCCGGCATAAAACTCCCGGCTATAAGGGAGGAGTCCTTGACACGCTGGTGATCGAACCGGCCCATTACAGGGGGAAACTGCCCTGCATGGTGCTGTTTCACGGGGGAGCCTTTGTTTTGAAGGCTTCCTTTGCCCATCATCATATGGCTAAGCTCTATGCTTCGCGGCTGCCCTGCAGAGTCGTCTATACGGACTACCGTCTTTCTCCGGAGTTTCCCTTTCCCGTGCCGGCGGGAGACTGCTTCCGCACCTATGAGTGGGCCCTGAGGCATGCAGACAGTGACCGCTTTATCCTGGCGGGAGACAGTGCCGGGGGAGCGCTGGCCCTGTCCGTATCCCTGATGGCCAGAGACAGGGGTATTCGAATGCCGGATGCGGAAATGCTGATCTACCCGGTGACAGACCGGCGGATGATCACTGACTCCATGAAGAAGTACGTGGATACCCCGGTGTTTGATGCCAGGCTCTCCAAAGTGATGTGGGATGCCTACCTGGGATCCTCCCAACCCTCAAGGATGGAATATGCCTCTCCCCTGGAGGCGGATTCCTTCGCCGGGTTTCCGCCCACTTACATGGAGGTGGCACAGTTTGACGCCCTGCATGATGAGGGGGTGCTGCTTTATCAAAAGCTTCGGGATCAGGGGATTTCCACAGAGCTTCATGAAGTACCCGGTACCTGTCACGGGTATGAGACGGCCCTGCACAGCAGTCTTCTTAACACCTGCGTGGAGAGAAGGCTTGGCTGGCTTAAAAGCACACTGGAAATCCTCTGAATGTGAAAAACCGGCAGACTGTGGAAGTGATCGTGGCAATAAAAAGGGCACTGGTCAATTTTGACCAGTGCCAAACTATTAAAGCAGTTCCTTCAGCGGAGTGTTTCCACTGACTGTCTTCCAGTTGCTGTTCCCATCAAATGATGTGCCATTCAAAAATTGACCTGCTCCGCTTTGCGAATTAAATACAACATCCTCCTGCAATACACGGTCGACCAGCACGCCCTGTGCTTCAAGCCGCTGTCTATGTGCCTTCACACTGGCAGAACCGCCGAACGAATCCAACACATCCGTAGAAACTCGTGATCCAGCCTTAAGAACGGTCTGTCTTGCCCTGGTATGGCCAAGATGAATCGGAATCTCAGCTTTTCCTTCAGAGTCTCTTTTGGGACTGGCATAAAAGAAGGTTTCAACATTATTGGAAACAGGAGTATCATTGGATTCAGAAGCATTGTTGGGTTCAGGAGTATCATTGGATACAGGAGTGACTATTATGTCAGATGGAATAATATTTTGTGGAAATATTGTATTGGGGAAAAGTGTTATGTATTGAATAATGTCCTCAATGTACTGGTCACAGGTCTTGAGCTGAATCGTTCTTAATTTATAGTGACTGATCCGATAAGCGCTGTTGCAATTCGCTTTCGCAGGTGAAGACGTCAGACATTTTGAGAAGTTCTTATGGGCATATTCACACATGGCATTCTCTATGTATAAAAGTTCATTTCCCTGCAGAGTATTGCTTTTATCAACAAATCCCACCACGGTATGCCAGGAAGCATCAATGTTGCCAGAATGAGAATTCATGACACGTTTGGCTACCGTTTCCAGTCCGCTCTGTCCCACATACACCGAGTCACTGTCGACAAGAAGGAAATAGATTCCAGGAGCATTCAATTCGGTATACCGGCTGACATCCTTTTTGTTCACTCGTAATGCCAGGCAATTTGAGGCAGAGCAATTTAACATCATCGCTCCATTGTAGTCCTGATCTGCTAAATAAATCTCAATTCCTTTCATTCTCGATGCCTCCCTTTGTTTACTGATCCGCATCTTCGC
>CAZJYM010000203.1:0-6272 GCA_964550245.1 uncultured Blautia sp.
CCGGCGGAAAAGGGTGCCTTTTTTGCCCTGTTAAAAGATCAGTTAAAGCTTTATGCCGGGGATGAGAAAAATCAGACGGCCAGACTGGCCAATGCCTCTGCTGTTCTGGCCCAGGCTTACAAAGATGTCAACTGGGCAGGCTTTTACCTGGTGGAGGGGAAGGAACTGGTGCTGGGCCCCTTTCAGGGGAAACCTGCGGTAAGCCGGATCGGTTATGGTCTGGGGGTGTGCGGAACCGCCTGGAAGGAGGAAAAGTCCCAGGTGGTGGAGGAGGTATCCTGCTTTCCGGGACACATTGCCTGTGACTGCCACAGCCGGTCGGAGATCGTGATTCCCCTGTGGGATAAAAGCCATGAGAAGATCTACGGGGTTCTGGACATGGACAGTGTGCTTCCGGGGTACTTTACGCAGGAGGACCGGGTTGGCCTCGAGGATGCCCTGACAGTTTTGTAAGTTAAATTTTCACTTCAGCTCTTGAAAAAAAGGCTTGCAATTCTTCAGGGACTGATATATAATGAAGCATGTTGCAGGAAGTCCTGCGGCATGATACAGGGCTATCGCCAAACGGTAAGGCAGCGGACTCTGACTCCGTCAGTTCAAGGTTCGAATCCTTGTAGCCCTGCTTGGGAGCATCCTTTTGGGGTGCTCTTTTTTTATAAATAGACAGCAGCCCGGTTTCCAACCGGGCTGCTGTCTGTTTAAAGATTGTTGAGATTTGAGCTCTTTTTTTCTTACATGATCTTTCTGAAGAGTGCCTTAAAGTCCTCCACACCGGCTTCTTTGGGATTGCCGGGTGCGCAGGCATCGGCAGCCGCAGACTGGGCCAGGAAATCCAGATCCTCTTCCCGCATGGCTTCCAGTTTAGTGGGAATGCCCACATCCTGGGAGAGCTGACGGACGGCATCGATGGCGGCTTTTCTGTAGGTTGGCTGATCCATGCCGGTGGTATCGACGCCCATGGCCTCGGCGATGGCTTTAAACTTCTCACCGGTAGCATCCTGGTTGTACTCCATGACGATGGGAAGCATCATGGCGCAGGCCACTCCGTGGGGAGTATCATAGACGGCGCCCAGGGTGTGAGCCATGGAGTGGGCAATGCCCAGACCTACGTTGGAGAAGGCCATGCCGGTCACATACTGTCCCAGGGCCATGCCTTCCTGTCCTTCCGGATCTCCGGCTACAGCCTTTCTGAGGTTTGCAGAGATCAGTTTGATGGCTTCCAGGTTCAGGCAGTCTGCCAGTTCCCAGGCAGCCTTGGTGGTATAGCCTTCAATGGCATGGGTGAGGGCATCCATACCGGTGGCAGCCGCCAGGCTTTTGGGCATGGTGGACATCATGTCCGGATCCACCACGGCGATGTTGGGGATGTCGTTGGTGTCCACGCAGACAAACTTTCTCTTCTTCTGTACATCGGTGATCACGTAGTTGATGGTGGCTTCTGCAGCCGTGCCGGCCGTGGTGGGAACGGCAATGGTAAAGACGGTGGGATTTTTGGTGGGAGCCGTACCCTCCAGAGAGCGCACATCGGCAAACTCCGGATTGTTGATGATGATTCCGATGGCCTTGCCCGTATCCATGGAGGAGCCTCCGCCCACGGTGATCATGTAGTCGGCTCCGCTGGCCTTATAGGCTTCCACACCGGACTGCACGTTTTCGATGGTGGGATTGGGCTTGATATTGGAATAGACCTCGTAGTCCAGTCCGTTGGCATCCAGCAGGTCGGTGATCTTCTTTGTCACCTGAAACTTGACCAGATCCGGATCGGAAGCGATAAAGGCTTTCTTCAGACCTTTTGACTTAATGATTTCCGGAATCTCCTTGATGGCGCCCTTTCCATGATAAGAGATGCCGTTGAGTACGAAACGATTGACTGCCATGTTCATTACCTCCTTTAAAACAACATCTGCTCCTGGGGGTAATTCCCCGGGTTTGGAAAGTATTATAGTCTTTCACCGGGGGCTTTACAAGAGATTTTTGGCCGCCTCCTCAAGCCTGTCAAAGAGATCACAGATCAAACAGCCCGTGGTCTCAAAGTGGATGTAGTCTGTGACGCACTGATCCAGCAGCACCTGAGCCTGGGCGGGAAAGTCCTCGTCCGCATCGTAAAAGATCAGCTGCAGGGAGATCTGGGGGAAGGCCGAGAACTGGAAAGAGAGATCCCCCTTTGCAGTCAGAGGGGTACCGCCACAGGTGCTGCAGGCTTTCTCCAGTTGGGGAAGCTTTCCGGCAAACTTTCCTGCGAAAGATTCCAGCAGCGGATCCCGCTGGCCTCCGGCGTTGATTCCCGGTCCTGCCAGGGCATGGGCCGGCACCCATACCCCCGAGATCCGGGGATGGTCTTTTGTGTAGTGGAGCAGGTGGTAGATGCTCATGGATTCGTTGAAGTAGAGATCGTCCCTCCAGTTGTTGTTGTCTTCCTTTTCCAGCACCCCGTCCAAGAGGCGCAGACGGTACAGAGTCTCAAAGTAGGAGACGTAGAGACAGTCCTCATCTTTTTGCAGGTTCAGGATAGAGGAGATTCTGTCCGGATCGTAGAGGGTAAACTCATCCCTCCACTGCCGGGAGAGGGCCTCATGGGTGGAAAAGAGGCAGCCTCTGTTCTGGAGGGCGTGATAGCTGGCACTCATGAAAAACAGTCCTTTCCGGGGAGGTTGTCCCTTTTGTACTGTATCACACTTTCTTTACGGGTGCCATCCTTTCTTGAAAAATCGGCGGCAGGGGTGTACAATTTTCTCAGTACTTACGGGAAAGGAAGGGAAGAGGGCCATGGACAAGTACATGCCCACCATCAGAAAGAACCTGTACTGCTTTATTCTGGCTCCCGTGTTCATGATCCTGGAGGCGGCGGGGGAGTTTATTCTGCCTTACCTTAATGCCAACATCATCGACATCGGGGCGGCCAGGGGAGATATTGACTACATCCTGGAAAACGGGGCCTGGATGGTGCTCAGCGCCCTCTTCATGCTTGCGTGCGGGGTGATCGGGGCCTACTTTGCCATTAAGGGATCTGCCCTTTTGGCTGCGGATGTGAGAAGCAAAACCTTCAGACAGATCCAGAAGTTTTCCTTTGCGGAGATCGACGGCTTTTCCACCGGCTCCCTGGTAACCCGCATCACCAACGACATCACCCAGATCCAGGTCTTTGCCCAGAGCCTGCTGCGGGGCTGCTTTCGCAGTCCGGTGATGCTTCTGGGGGCTCTGGGCATGTCCTTTATGCTGAGTACCAAGCTGGCCCTGGTGATCTGTGTGGTGATTCCCATCCTGGGAGCGGTGATCTTTTTACTGATTCGCACCGCCATGCCCCGGTACACGGTGATGCAGGAGAAGCTGGATGCCCTCAATAACCAGATCAACGAGACCATCATCAACGAGCGGGTGATCAAGTCCTTTGTCCGGGAGGACTATGAGAAGGAACGGTTTGTGGGTGTCAATGAGGAACTGATGGACAAAAGCATAAGGGCATTGAAGATCATGATCATGCTTCAGCCCGTATCCGCTCTGGCCGTTAATGTCACCACCCTGGCGGTGGTGTGGATCGCCGGAAGGGAGATCATGGTGGGAGACATGGCCATGGGAACCCTGACCGCCTTTATCACCTACCTGACTCAGATCCTGACCGCTTTAAACTTTCTCGCCAACATCTTCCTTCAGGGAACCAGGGCTGCGGCTTCCGACCGGAGAATCACCCAGGTCTTAAAGGCTCCCATCTCTTTGAATGACGAGAATGCCCGGTATCCGGATAAGGAAATCTCAGAGGGAGACATCCGCTTTGAAAACGTCTCCTTCCAGTATGATCCCTCCCGGAAGGAAGAGGTGTTAAAAAACGTGTCTTTGCACATCAAACCGGGACAGTTTGTGAGCATTGTGGGATCTACCGGCAGCGGAAAGACCACCCTGGTGTCCCTGATTCCCAGGCTTTACGATCCCGGAGAGGGAAAAGTCCTGGTGGACGGAACGGATGTGAGAGACTATTCCCTTTACAACCTGCGGGAAGGCATTGCCGTGGTACTCCAGAAAAACACCCTCTTTTCCGGCACCATCGAGGAAAACCTGCGCTGGGGAAATGAGCAGGCCTCCATGGAGGATCTGGAGAGGGCCTGCCGCATCGCCCATGCGGAGGAGTTTATCCTGCGCTTTCCGGACGGCTACGGCACCTTCCTGGAGCAGGGAGGACAAAACCTCTCCGGGGGACAAAGACAGCGGCTCTGTATCGCCAGAGCCCTGGTGAAAAACCCCAGGATCCTGATTCTCGATGATTCCACCAGTGCGGTGGACATGGCAACCGATGCGGGGATCCGCCGGGCTTTCCGGGAAGAACTGCAGGGAGTCACCAAGATCAACATCGCCCAGCGGATCAGCTCCGTGATGGATGCGGATCAGATCCTGGTGATGAACGAGGGAGAGATCGAGGATGTGGGAACCCACCAGGATCTGATCCGGCGCTGCCGGACCTACCAGGAGATCTATTATTCCCAGAAGGAGGATGAGGACAAATGAGAGAGAATCCGTCCCCTTCCGGGGAAATCAGCCGGGAGAGAGGAGACAGACTGCTGCAGATCTACGGCAGTTCCCGACAGGGCCCGGGGAGAAAAGAACTGAACGTGGGACCGGGAGGAAACAGAGGCAGAGCCTTTGAGGGAGGAAAGGGAAAGCCCAGAAACTCCAAAGGCACTCTGGTAAGACTTCTTCGGTACATCTCCGACGACATGGGCTGGATCATTCTGGCCATGATCTCGGTGCTGGTGTTTAACGTTGCCTCCCTGGCCGGTTCCTACCTGCTGAGGCCCATCATAAATAGATATATTTTCTACGATCCGGGAGAGGGAGATCTTACAAAGCGGATCCAGGGTCTTTTTATGGCTCTGGCTGTACTGGCATTGGTGTACGCTATCTCCCTGGCCGGACAGTGGCTGCAGCAAAGGCTCATGCTGCAGGTATCCCAGCACTCCCTGATGAAGATGAGAAAGGAACTCTTTGACAAGCTCCAGTCCCTTCCCATCCGCTACTTTGACACCCATCCCGCCGGGGATGTGATGAGCCGCTTTACCAACGACGTGGATGCGGTGGGGGAACTGCTGAACACTACCCTGATTCAGATGATCTCGGGAATCATCACTCTGGTGGGAACCACGGCCTTAATGCTCTACACCAACCTGATCCTGGGGATCATGACCCTGCTGTTGATGCCGGTGCTGGTCTTCTTTTCCCGGCTGATCGTTAAAGCCGGAAGACAGGCCTACTCCACCCAGCAGAAAAACCTGGGAGCCCTGAACGGCTATGCCCAGGAGACCGTCACCGGTCAGAAGGTGGTGAAGGTGTTTAACCACGAGGATACCGCCGTCTGTGAGTTTGACTACTTAAACCGGCAGCTGATGCATGCCCAGATCGGAGCCCAGTTCCGGTCGGGGATCATGGGACCGGTTACTCACCAGCTCTGCAATGCGGGGTATGCCCTGGTGGCCTGTGTGGGAGCCCTGTTGGTAGTGAAACAGGGCTTTGACCTGGGAGGCCTGGCGGTATCGGTCAACTACACCCGCCAGTTTAACCGGCCCATCAATGAGATCTCCATGCAGATGAACAACGTGTTCTCGGCTCTGGCCGGGGCGGAGCGGGTCTTTGAGGTACTGGATCAGGAGCCGGAGATGGAAACCTCGGAGACGGTGATCCCGGAAAGGATCCTGGGCAACGTGGAGATCAGCCATGTAAACTTCGGGTATGATCCGGAAACGCCCGTCCTGCATGACATCTCCCTCTATGCCAGACCGGGACAGAAGATCGCCTTTGTGGGATCTACAGGAGCGGGAAAGACCACGGTCACCAACCTGCTCTCCCGGTTTTACGACATCTCCTCCGGCAGCATCACCATTGACGGGATTCCCATTGAGAAGATCCCCAGGAGGATCCTGCGCGGCAACGTGGCCATGGTGCTGCAGGATACTCACCTCTTTACCGGCACGGTCCGTGAAAACATCCGCTACGGCAGGCTGGACGCCACCGATGCGGAGGTGGAGGAGGCAGCGAAAATTGCGTCCGCCCACTCCTTTATCATGAGACTGGAGCAGGGATACGATACGGTGCTGGAACAGGACGGCGCCAATCTCTCCCAGGGACAGAGACAGCTCTTAAACATCGCCAGAGCCGCTGTCTCCAGGGCTCCCATATTGATTTTGGATGAGGCCACCAGTTCGGTGGATACCCGGACCGAGCGCCACATCGAGGAGGGGATGGATGCCATCATGAAGGACAGGACCACCTTTGTGATTGCTCACCGG
>CAZJYM010000204.1:0-6246 GCA_964550245.1 uncultured Blautia sp.
GAAAAACAATTCAACCTGAAAAGACAAAAAAGAGTCCACGCCGTGGGCTCTTTTTTGATGGCTTAAATCTGGACAGGAAAGGTGCAAAATTTTTGACATCTTTAGGGATTGATGATATGATAAAACCACGGTGAACCCTAAATCCTCTGCCGCCAGGCAGAGGACCTGTCCGAAAGGGGATGTTTAATTCCATGAGACGGAAATTTCTCATACCGGCAGTCCTGCTCCTGGTGATTCTCCTGATTCCACAAACTGTGGTCTTCGGAGAAGAGCCGGAACACAGCCTTCAATTCTTTTACAACAACGTCTGTGCCTCCTGTCACGAGGAGGATAACTTCTACGATCTCTTTAACCGCTGTGTGACTTCGGAGGAGAAAAAGACCATCACCTATGAGATCCGCACCTACAACCTCTTTCTGGATGCGGATGAGGCGGTCTATGAAAAACTGCTGGAAGAATCCGGGAAGGAAAAGGCCGACTATACCCTGCCGGTTCTGGTAATCGACGGGCAGTGGATCAGCGGATACGAGGAGATGGAGCGCCGTCTCCACGGGGTCCTCTTTGGGGAGGAGATTGAAGAAAGTCCGTCTGTCTCTCCTGGTTCTTCGGAAGAAGAGATGATAAGTCCTGCTGCCGAAGAAAAAGACATCACCGCTTTTCTTGCAGATGCCGGAGACAGTGATCAGGCCCTTCTTCTCTTTACCACTTACTCCTGTGAGGAATGCGAGGAAGCCAGGGAATTCCTCTCCCGGCTTCAGGAAGAGGAAGACTTTCTCATGGATGAGTGCAACATCGTAGAGGGGGACAACGTCACCGCCTTCAAGAACTGCCTCTCCGTCTGGGGTTACCCCCAGGAGGAGGGAAAGGTTCCGGCGGTTTTTACCGGAAAGGAAGCCCTCTTCGGAGCTAACGAGATCAAAGAAAAACTGCCCGCCATCCTGGAGGAAGGTCAGGCAGATGCCAAAGAGTTAGAGACTCGGCTTTCAAAGTCCCTTAACGCCGGTGAAGAAGACGGATCCGGCCCCAGTCTGCTCGCCATCCTGGGAGCGGGACTTCTCTCCGGCTTTAACCCCTGTTCCATCTCCATGCTTCTCATGCTGTTTTCCATCCTGCTGACCTCCCATTCCTCCGTGCTGAAGAACGGGCTGGTGTACCTGGCCGGAAAATATGCGGTATACCTGGGACTGGGATGCGGGATCTACTTTGCAGCCTCCCAAATCAATGAAAACCTTCTCTCCCGCTACAGCCGGGTGGTGGACTGGATCATTGTGGCTTTATTCCTGGTGGCTGCCCTGTTAAACTTCCTGGATTTCCTAAACGTGCGCAAGGAGCAGTACGGCAAGGTACGGATGCAGCTTCCTCAGAAACTGCGGAGATTTAACCACAAACTGATCCGCCATGCCCAGGGAGCGGAAGGAGTCTTTCTCACCCTGCTGGTGCTGGGCCTGGGCATTGCGGTCTCTGTGGGAGAGTTTTTCTGTACCGGCCAGATTTACATGGCTTCCATCCTCTATCTCCTTCGAAGCGGAGGAAGCCTGGCCCGAAACCTGCTGGCCCTGCTCCTCTATGTGACCGCCATGAGCATCCCTTCCGCGGTGATCGTGGTGATTATTCACCTCACCAAAGGAACGGGAAAGGTATCTCAGTTCATGCTGGATCACCTGGCCGGGATCAAGCTGTTAAACACGGGGCTCTTCATTCTGTATGCCATATACTTTATCCTTCGGTAACACAGCACCGGGTTACATCCTCATAATCCGCCCAGGCCAGCATCAGGGGACCCGGCTCTTCATCCCTTTGTTCCCTGGCTTCCCGCAGGAGTTCCTCGGTCAGGCGCACCTGCACCGCACCCCGGTGAATGTAGCAGGGTTCCGGATCATTAAAAAAGTAGATGCTCTTCTCGATGATCACCGACTCCTTCAGGGGCAGATCCTTTAAGTCTCCCTGATAGAGAAGCTGATCTCCACAAAAAAGTTTCACCTGGGGAAGGGCAGTGGCAGTGGTCTTCTTTTTAAACAGCATGGGTCCACCTCCTGAAAGAAACATAAGTCTTTGATTATCTTACAACAGAAAGGGGTGAAAAGCAAGCCAATGGATGAATTGTCTGGAAACGGCAAAAACAGTCTGGAAAAACGAAGGCAGCGCCATATCTCCATGAGCCTGCTTTTCTCCTATCTGTTGATCCTGGTGGCTCCCGCCATCGCCATCCTGGTGGTCTATCTCACCGCCTCCCGCACCTTTGAGGACACTCAGAAGGAGCGGATCCAGAGCATGCTCTCGGAAGCCCGGCTCACCTTTGACCGGGAGGTGGAGCAGGCTCAGAATGCAGGCTACTATGTGAGCCGGGAGAGAAGGCTCACGGATTATCTGGGACTGGACTGGCGTCCGGGACACAGCGAGGAGTTTTATGCCCTCTACACCATCGCCAGCAACTATCCCAACTACAGCCTGACCAACAGCATCATCAAAAACGTGTATGTCCTGATCTCCGAGAGCCGCTACATCATCAAGATCCCCCAGGTGATCCCCCAGACCCAGTACGGAATCGCCACTTTAGCGGACTTCCCCTTCAGCAGCTATGAAATCTTCATGGACTACTACAACGGTCAGGACACCTCCAAGGCCCTCTTTATCTACGAAAAGCCGGGAGAAGAGGATCTTCTCTTTCTTCCCTGCGAGATGAAGTATCCCTACAGCTGGCCGGGAAAGAGTGCGGTGATCGTAGAACTGAACTGGAAGCGGGTGCGGGAGATCCTGGAGCCTGTTCTGGATGAGCAGGAGGGCATTGCCGCCCTGCTGGATGATCAGGGACAGATCCTCACCGGGGTGGAGATCGGACCCGAAGGCAATTGCCAAGCCATTAAAGGGGGCTCCTTCCAGGAATACCTGAAATCCAAAGACTATGGTTCCTCCACCGTCACCTGTGAGAAATACGCCGCTTATAACGGCTGGAGTCTGGTGGCAGCGGTACCCAAAAGTGTCCTGACCAGCCGCATCGGTCCCATCCGATACATGGTCATCGGTTTTTGTGCCCTGGCGGTAGCCATCGGCTTTTTCTTCTGCTTCGCCTACTGGAAGCAGAGAAAGACCATGGTCCAGAACTACTTTCTTCTCCAGGAACGGATGGGCATCTCCGACAACAACGTCTGGTTCTGGGGAACCTTCAGCGGATTCCTCCAGGATGTGGACCGGATGTGGGAGACTCTGGAAGAACAACGGGAGATCATCCGCCGGGAGTTTTTGCGGAAGCTCTTCTACGGGGGCTATGACTCCCCGGAAAGCATACAGGAGGCTGAAAAGAAGGCCGAAATCACCCTGAACGCCCCCTGGTACCATGTGGTCTATATCGAGCTGGATACCCCTCTGGGCACGGACTTTCAGGGAACCACCGGGGAATTCAGAAAAATCCTGCGGGATTCCCTTCAGCGGTATTTACCAGGGACCTACTATGCCTGTCCCATCAGTGATCTCTCCGGGGCTTTGCTGGTGCAAAGCGATTCCCCGGCCAACCGGGAACTGAAGGAATCCCTGGAACAGCTCTACGGCAGCCTCTATGACAGCTACCGGGTAAGCGGGTATACGGGAGTCAGCCAGGGCTGCTCCGATCTGATGAAGCTGGAGCACGAGTACGAGATCGCCCTGCGTCTGGCAGAATACGCCAGGGTTTATGAGATCCATGTCCCCCTGGACAGTGCCGATCTCCCGGGAGAGAAAATCGAGGATCCCCCGGAGTTTCTCACCATCGACGTGGAGTTAAAGCTTTTAAATACCATCCAGGGTGGAAACCCGGAACAGCTTGAAGATCTTCTCTCCCGCATCCGGGAATCCTACTTCCGTCCCGGCGGCAGCCGGGAGACAAGGGAGCATGCCGCCGAGATCCTCAAAAGCTGTATCTACAGAAGCCTTTCCCTTTGCGGGGAGGAAGAGGAAGCCTCCGCCCTTCGGGAAGCGGCCAGAAAGACAGAGGATCCGGAGGAGATCTTCCAGATCACAAAGGATACCCAGGCCTGCTGTTCCCGGCACAACAGGGAGAAAAAGGAATCCCTTCCCTCCCTGGACCGGGAAAAGATCGAATCCTACCTGCAGGAACACTACCCGGATCCAGGGCTTAATCTCTCCATGCTGGCGGATTACCTGGGCATGTCGGAACGGAAGCTCTACGCCGACTTCAAGGGAGTCTTCGGCATGACCTTCAGCGCCTGTCTGGAAAAGATCCGCATCGAGAAGGCCTGTGCCCTGCTAAAAGCCGGCACCCCGGTGGGGGAGACCGCCCGGCTTACCGGATACGGCAGCGACTACTCCTTCCGCAGGGCCTTCAAGAGGGTGGTGGGGATCTCACCCAGTGAGTATCAGAAGTTTTAAAGATTAAGACAAAAGCCCTTCTCCTGTGGGAGAAGGGCTTTTCTTTGTGATCATTTCGAAATAACAGAAAATACCCTCAATACCGTCAATTCCTGCAAAAAGTAAGAAATGTCTGGTATTTGGAAAAATTGTTCCCTTCTAAGCATACCAATCAATGCTACAATGCCACTGTAGTTCTCTTCTCCCTGCAGGGTCTGCAGGGAGAAGAGAAAAATTTCGTATACTTTTTCTTAAAGGAGGGAAATGCATGAGGAACAAATTTATGAAGGTTACCGCCCTCGTCATGTCCGCCGTCATGCTGACCGGCATGACCGTTTCCGCGGCTGAGCTCAGCGCTCCGGGTGAGTATCCCATCGTCAGCGAGCCCATTGACATGGAAGTCTTCACCATGTCCATGCCCAACGTGGAAGACCTTCAGACCAACGACTTCACCAAGTATCTGGAAGACCTGACCGGCATCCATGTAGACTTCCGTACCGGAGGACGTGATGACTGGGAAGAGAAGCTGAACATGGACCTGCAGGCCGGCGACTACGCGGACGTGATCATGGGCGTTGGCCCCAACATCGCCCGCTACGGCGTGAAAGAGGGAATGTTCATACAGCTGGACGACTATCTCACCGATGAGTATCTGCCCAACTATCTGAAGATGATGGAGCCCTACGGTCTGGACATGACCCGTGAGACTGACGGACACATCTATTCCCTGGCGGATATCAATGTGTGCTATCACTGCATGTATGGAAGGAAAATGTGGGTAAATACCCGCTATCTGGAGGAGATGGGCTGCGAAATCCCCACCACCACCGATGAATTCTATGAAGTATGCCAGAAGTTCATGGAGTACAAACCCAACGGCGTAGCCGTAGCCGGCGCTTCCGAGGGCTGGTATTCCCGTATGCAGGACTGGCTGATTGACGCTTTCGTTCTGATGCCCTCCTCCTCCGCTACCCTGGGTGTTCGGGACACCGTAGCCCTGAACAAGGATACCGGAGAGATGGTATGCGTAGCCACCGACGACCGCTATAAAGAGGCCCTGAAGTGGATCCACAGCCTGTATGAGCTGGGCGCCATCTATGACGGCGACTTTACCCAGACCGCAGAGCAGATGAAGACCTTGGTAAATCAGCCCGATGAGCCGGTTCTGTTCTTCACCCTGGGAACCATCTCCGATGCCATCGATGCGGCCACCAACCCCGACTTCTACAAGGATTATGCCGCCATGGCTCCCATTGCAGGACCCGACGGCACCAGGATTGCCTTCCAGTCTCCCAACCCCGGTGTGAGCTCCGGAGCTTTCGTCATCACCGACAAGTGTGAGGATCCGGCAGCCGCTCTTCGCTGGGTTGACTTCTTCTACAGCGCCACCGGCGACCTGTGCTCTCAGTACGGTGCCGAGGAAGGCGTGGACTGGGTTCTCAATCCCGAGGGCAAAGTGGGCCTGGACGGCGAACCCGCCGACTATGAAGTGCTCAACCTTTACACCTCCGAGACTCAGAATCATGACTGGCAGGATATCGGTATCCGTGTAGCCCCCGCCGACTACCGTCTGGGACAGGCCGTGGATCCCGATGTGGACATCCATGCTCCGGAAGGACTGGAGAAACTCCTGTATGATGCCAGCAAGGAACTCTATGAGCCCTATGCCGGTGTAGGCGACATCCAGCTTCTGGATGAGCTGAAGATCACCGATTCCGAGTCCACCGACATCTCCGTCATCGCCGTGGAAGTGGCCAAGATCATCGAGGAATCCTCCGTGGCCTTCATGACCGGTGCCAAGGATATCGACGCCGAGTGGGACAGCTACAAGGAATCTCTGGACAAGGCAGGTCTTGCGGATCTGCTGGCCATCTACACCGCCGCCTATGAGCGTTCTCTGGGTGA
>CAZJYM010000205.1:0-1549 GCA_964550245.1 uncultured Blautia sp.
CTGCTGGGAAATCCCCCGGACATACTGATGACCAATTACAAGATGCTGGACTACCTGCTGGTCCGTCCCAAGGATGCTGCACTCTGGAAAGATAACCGGCCGGATACACTGAAGTACATTGCCGTGGATGAACTGCACACCTTTGACGGAGCCCAGGGTACGGATCTGGCCTGTCTGCTTCGGAGACTCAAATCCCGTCTGTGGACTTCACCGGGGTATCTGTGCTGTATCGGTACCTCGGCAACCATGGGATCCAGGGATAATGGAAAGAACATCCTCCAGTATGCCGAGGAGATCTTCGGAGAGCCCTTTGAAGAAAACGCTATTGTTACCGAAGACCGGCTGTCTGCAGATGAGTTCTTTGCAGGAAAAGAGGTAACAGACTTTACCATACCCACAGCTTCGCAGATTGAAGAGCTGAAAAAGCTGATTGAACAGGACTCGGAAGAAGCTTATCTTCAATCCGCTGTACAGGCATGGACCAGCCTTTCGGATCTGGATATACTGACACCGGAGGGCAGGATTGCACTGGGAGATCATCTTTTGCACCACAGTTTCATGCAGGCCATGATCTCTCTCATGGGAGGCAGCTACTTTCAGGAAGAGCATATCGTGGAGGAACTGGAGACACGCTATCCCCATCTCCGGGAGATGGGGGATCCCCAGGCTGCCATAGACGCTCTTCTGGCACTTATCTCCCACGCCCGTACCGGAGATCCGGATAACCTGAGGCCGTTTCTGAACGTACAGGCCCAGCTGTGGATACGGGAACTCCGCCGTCTGGAAGCAAAGGTATCCGGTAAAGAGATCGCCTATTCCATTGCCTACGATTTAAATGCCCGGCAGGCCAGACAGTATCTGCCGGTAGTAAACTGCCGGGACTGCGGAGCCACCGGCTGGACTTCCGTTTTAAGTGAAAGAGGAAATGCCTCGCTTCCCAGCCTGGAGGCCTTCTACAACCTCTACTTTAAAGCCGATGACAAGATTGTCATGATGTTTCCCCATGACCACAGGACTGTCCCCAGGGGACTGATCGCCGGCAGGATCTGTCCCGAGTGTCTTCACGTAAAGATTGGATCGGATCAGTCTTCCTTCTGTGATAACTGCGGCTCCGAGATGACAGACATTGTTCTTCCCAATCCCATCCGCACCACAGGAAGCAAAAATAACAGGCAGTTCATCTGTCCCTTTTGCGGTTCCAGACGGGGACTTTCCATGATGGGACTTCGAAGCCCCACAGAAATCAGTACGGAACTCTCCCAGATCTTTGCCTCGAAATTTAACGATGACAAAAAGACACTGGCCTTTTCCGACAACGTGCAGGATGCAGCCCACCGGGCAGGATTCTTTAACGCCCGTACCTGGAGGTTCGGCTTCCGCTCTGCCCTGCAAAAATTTGTACAGGAAGGCGGTGCGGGCCTCAGCCTTTCGGACTTTACCAGAGAATTTATCCGCTACTGGCATGAGAACCTGACCGATGAAAACTTTGTCAGCTTCTTCACCGCCCCCAACATGACCTGGATGAGCGCTTATGAGGACATGATCCGCA
>CAZJYM010000205.1:1649-6204 GCA_964550245.1 uncultured Blautia sp.
GAATTTTTAAGCTGGATGCCCGGTCTTCAGTCCGGGAGAAATACGCCCAGGTTCATTTACCGGGAAAACATTCCCGGCAGCAGGGACAAACACTTTGACCGGGCCGAGGATAACAAGTACACCGACTGGATCGCAGCCTGCTGCGAGGATTTCATGGTGGAGTCTTCCGACTGTGATGCGATCAGCCGCATCATTCTGGAAGAGCTGGTCAAAAACGGGATCGTGGTTAAGATCCCTGCCACAGCTTCGTACAGTGTCTTTGGCCTTGACAAGGAGAGGGTATTCATCACGGATCAGGTGGCCTTTTTGAAGTGTGATGTCTGCGGAACCTGTATCACCGTATCCCGGGAGGATCAGGAGTTCTTTGAAGGGGCTCCCTGCACCAGAAGCATCTGTGAAGGGTATTTAAGAACTGATGAAGAAAAGGGCCTGGATTACTATGGAAGGCTTTTCTCAACGGGAGACATGGTGCGCATCAACGCCAGGGAACACACCGGACTGCTGGAGAGAGAAGACCGGGAAGCCCTGGAAAGAGACTTCAAGCGGAAAAAGGACTCTGTCCAGGGCTGGGATCCCAACGTACTCTCCTGCACTCCTACCCTGGAGATGGGAATCGACATCGGGGATCTCTCTACGGTCGTACTCTGCAACATTCCTCCGGCCCAGTCCCAGTTTCTGCAGCGCACCGGCCGGGCGGGCAGGCGGGACGGAAATGCGCTGACTCTTGTGGTGGCTGCCGCCCGGCCCCATGACCTGTACTTTTATTCTGATCCCCTGGACATGATGGAGGGAAACGTTGTTCCCCCCAAGATCTTCCTGAAAGCCTCGGCGGTACTGGAGCGGCAGTTTATGGCCTTCTGCATGGATTCCTGGGTAAAGAGGGGAGCATCAGAACAGTCCATCCCCAAAAATGTGAGCTCTGTACTGGGAAAACTGGAAAAACATCCCGTCACTGTGTTCCCCTTCAACTACCTGGATTACGTACAGAACAACCTCACCCATCTGCTCAATTCCTTTATCCAGATGTTTACCGGCTACCTGGATGAGACGGCCCGCAGTGAACTGCGCATCTTTGCCCAGGGAAACGCTCTTTCCGAGAGTCCCATGCACATGAAGATCCTGGAAGCCTTTCAGAACCTGAAAAAACAGAGAGATTCCCTCTCCCAGAGCATCAGAGAGCTGAAATCCATGATCTCCGAGCTGGAGGCCAAACCGAAGGACTCCTCCTATGAGGAAGAGATCAAAGAGCTGAAAGCGGAACAGAACGCCCTGATGAACGTGGTCCAGGAGATCAACAAAAAAGATACCTTCAACTTCCTCTCCGATGAGGGACTGCTTCCCAACTACGCCTTTCCGGAGTCCGGCATCGTACTGAAGGCAGTCCTCTACCGAAAGGAGGAGGACCTGGAGGATTTGCCCACCGGGAAAAAGTACACCAAGTCCGTCTATGAGTACAACCGTTCGGCTTCTGCCGCTATTTCCGAGTTTGCTCCGAACAACAGTTTCTATGTGGACGGCAGAAAACTGTCCATCGATCAGGTGGATCTGGCCAGTGTCCACTCTGCCAGATGGCGCCTGTGCCCCAACTGTTCCCATGCGGAGCTGGAGGAAGCCGGGAAAAACAGGTCCTCCTGTCCCCGATGCGGCAGCCCGGCCTGGGCAGATGCGGGACAGGTGAAAAACATGCTGAAGGTGCAGATGGTCTATTCAAACATGGACTACACCAGAAGTCTGATCTCCGATGAGAGCGATGACCGCGCCAATGTCTTTTACTGCAAGCAGCTTCTGGTGGATGTGGATGAAGACCATGACATCTCCAGCGCCTACGAGATGGACAACGATGATTTTCCCTTCGGCTACGAATTCGTGAAGAAGGCTACCCTGCGGGAGATTAACTTCGGGGAACAGGACATGGTGGGGGAAAAGATGACCGTCTCCGGGGTGGAGGATGTGCGCAAGGGGTTTAAGATCTGTAAATTCTGCGGAAAGATCCAGCCCGAAAACGGAAAGCCCAACCATTCCCATTACTGCAGGGCCTTAAAAATGCCTTCCCCCGATAATGATCCCTTTGAGGAATGCCTCTTTTTGTACCGGGAGTTTACCACCGAGGCCCTGCGCATCCTGATCCCGGCCACCACCATGGATGCCTCCACGGTGCGCACCGAATCCTTCACCGCCGCTTTCATGCTGGGCATGAAGGAGTACTTTGGAAATGTGGATCACCTGCGGGCCACGGTCAGTGAAGTGCCGGTGCCGGATGCGGATTACCGCAAGCAGTATCTGGTGATCTATGATTCCGTCCCCGGAGGAACAGGCTATCTCAAGCAGCTGATGCAAAAGGAAGGCTCTCTGACGGACATCCTGGAACGGGCTCTTCACAGGCTGGAACAGTGTTCCTGCAGGGAGGATCCCCAGAAGGACGGCTGCTATCACTGCCTGTATGCCTACCGGCAGAGCCGGAACATCGGCAACATCTCCCGGAGAACCGCCATCAGTATCTTAAAGTCAATCATAAGCGGAAAGGATAACCTGACAAAAATTGAAAAGCTTTCCAACATCCCGGTCAACCCCCTCTTTGACAGCGAACTGGAGCGCCGGTTTGTGGAAGCAGTCAGCCAGATGGGAAATGAAAACCGCAGGGTTACGATCTCCAAATCCCTTGTCAACGACAAGGACGGCTACATTTTGAAAGTAAACTCCTCCTCCTGGGAGATTGAACCCCAGGCGGAGCTGGGTCCATCCCAGGGGGTATCCGTGAAATGCAAACCCGACTTTGTGATCCGGCCCATCGGAGCTTCGGAGAGACTGCCGGTGGCGGTCTTTACCGACGGCTTTCTCTATCATAAAGATAAAGTTGCAGATGACACCTTAAAGCGGGAGGCCATCCGCAGAAGCGGGAAATACCGGGTCTGGGTTCTCAGCTGGCTGGATGTACAGTCCGTCTTCCACTCACAAAGCGATTATGCCACACCCACTCTCTCACCGGAAAAGATGCCCTCCGGCCCCACCATGTATCAGCCCACGGTAACTGCGGGAAAAGCCGGAATCCTCAAACCCGGCAGGATGTCCTCCTTTGAACTGCTGATGCGCTATCTGGATCTGCAAGACAGTGAATCCCTCTTTGCCATCCAGGCCCGTGCCTACGCCCTCTCCCTCCTGGAGCCGGCAAAGGCATCCGATGTTTCTGCTTTCCAGGCCTGGAACGAAGTCTTCACACAGGTGAATGAGCAGGTTCACCTTACAGAGCTTCCCTTCGTACAGCCGGGTACCTTCTTCGGCAGATGGGTGCCCCGAAGCAGCAATACCCACTTTTACGCCTTTGCGGGTATCTCTGTACAGCGTATGCGGGAAGATAAAAACACCCCGGTGTGTGTCGTGACCGTCCTGGATGACATGCAGGACAGCCGCACCGATCAGTATGAACCCGAGTGGAACGGCTTCTGGCAGTTTTTCAATGTGCTGCAGTTTAACCCCCTCTTTACCGCTGTCAGTGCTACGGGGCTTGATAACCATACCTACGAGGTCCTGCCCTTCGGTGATGCCGGTAAGAAAGACCAGGTACCGGATACGGACAGTGAGGGCTGGTCGGAAGTGAAGGAACTGCTCTTCGATGAGGAGGTCCTGGAGCTGGCAGACATCCTGATCAAAAAGGGAATACCCGCACCCCGGGAGGTCGGTTATGAGCTTGCGGACAGCACCGGGGAAGTGATTGCGGAGATCGAACTGGCCTGGACGGACAGGAAAGTCGGATACATGACCGGCAGTCAGCTTTCTGACCGGAAAAAGGCCGAAGGCCTCGGATGGAAGATCTTCTGTTCCTCTGAGGAGATCAAAACCATCCGCTGGGAGGAGTAAGATATGGAAGGAAACAGTAAAGTAGCAGTCTCTACCGAGTTTCTCTCGGCCTTTGCAGCCCTGCCCCCACAGATCCAGGTAAAGGTCACGGAGTTTTTAAACCGCTTTCGAAATGATCCCACAGCCCCCGGCATCAGCTATGAAAAGATGGAAGCCTGCCAGGATTCCAAGATCTCTGCGGTAAAAATCGATGACAGCTACCGGGGCATCGTGGTCCGGCAGCCGGAATCCGGTGTGTATCTGATGCTGTGGGTGGATCTTCGGGATAAGGCCCTGGAGTGGGCAAAAAACAAAAAGTGTGAGGTGAACCAAAAGACCGGGGCCATTCAGGTCTACGAGGTGAACGGGACAGCTGAAAGTACAAAGGGGGAACTTTTCTCGGCCGTTTCAGATGCGGATCTTCTGGAACTGGGGCTTCCGGAGGATCTGCTTCCCCTTGCCCGGACCATAAAGGATGCCTCCGAGTTTTATGAAAAGAAGGGACTCTTTCCGGAGGATGCCTTTGAAGCCCTCTCCTGGCTGGCAGAAGGATTCCCCCTGGAGGAGGTAAAGGAACTGGTTCTGCAGGAGCGGGAAGAGAAAAAGATCTCCGGCAGTCTGGCAGATGCCCTGGAAAGTCCCCAGACCATGAAGTCCTTTGTGGTGGTGGAGGGAGAAGAGGAACTGCGGCGCATCATGGCCGAACCTCTGGAAAAGTGGA
>CAZJYM010000206.1:0-5994 GCA_964550245.1 uncultured Blautia sp.
TGTACTTGAGGTACCAGGTATGGACAAACCAGTGATACGCATCTCCGTCCGCAGCCTTGTGGAGTTTCTCCTTCGAAGCGGAGATCTGCAGATGGGAGGAGGTCTGCCGGACCGGGAAGCCATGCAGAAGGGAAGCCGGCTCCACCGAAAGATCCAGAAGGAGACGGGAGGGGATTACCGGGCGGAGGTTTCCCTGAAAAGAGATACGGAATTCCCGGATCTTGTGATCCGGGTGGAGGGAAGAGCGGACGGGATCTTTACCCGGGAGGGTCTTACCGTCATCGAGGAGATCAAGGGGATCTATCAGAACCCGGAGCATCTGGAAGCCCCTTACGGGGTACATAAGGCCCAGGCCATGTGTTACGCCCGGATCTACGCTGAGATGACCGGTCAGAAAGAGATGGGCGTCCAGATGACCTATATCAATCTGGATACGGAAAAGATCCGCCGCTTTGAGGAAACCCTCTCCGGGGAATTCCTGGAAGCCTGGTATGATAAACTTATAAAGGAATACCACCGGTGGGTGTCTTACCAGCTCTCCTGGAGAAAGCAGCGGGATGCCTCCATGGAAGGGCTGGAGTTTCCCTTTCCCTACCGGGAGGGACAAAAAAAGATGGTGGCCGGTGTCTACCACGCCATCCGGCAGGAAAAACAGATCTTTATTCAGGCCCCGACCGGGGTGGGAAAGACCATGTCGGTGATCTTTCCCGCCGTCCGGGCTTTAGGAGAGGGCAGGGGAGAAGCCCTCTTTTATCTCACCGCCCGGACCACGGCCCGGGCGGTGGCAGAAGAAGCCTTCTCCATCCTGGAGGATAAGGGGCTTTTGTTTAAGGTGATCACCATCACCGCAAGAGAGAAGCTCTGCGCTTTGGAGACCATGGAGTGCAATCCCCAGGTCTGTCCCCGGGCCAAAGGGCATTATGACAGAATCAACGAAGCCGTCTTTGACATGCTCACCCGGCATCAGCGCTTCACCAGAGAGGTGATTTTAAAACAGGCGGAAGCTTATCAGGTCTGTCCCTTCGAACTCTGTCTGGATGCCGCGGTGTGGATGGACGGGGTGATCTGTGACTACAACTACGTGTTTGATCCCAACGTACACCTGAAGCGTTTTTTCGGCGAGGGTGTCCAGGGGGAATACATCTTTCTCATCGACGAGGCCCACAACCTGGCGGACCGGGGCCGGGAGATGTACAGCGCCGCCCTTCGCCGGGAGGATGTGCGCAGGGTAAAAAAGCTGGTAAAGCCTTATAAACCCAGCCTGGCCAGAAGCCTGGAGCGGGTAAACCGGTATCTTCTCTCCCTCTCCAAAGAATGTGAGACCTGGCAGAAGGTGGAAAATCCCGAGCCTCTTTTCCTGCTTCTCCTGCCGGTGATGGGAGAACTGGAGGAGTACTTGCAGGAGCCGGCAGGAGAAGCGGGGGAGGAGATCCTGGAGTTCTTTTTTACCCTGCGGGATTTCTTAAACATTTCCGACCTGCTGGACGAAAACTACGTGGTCTACACCTCCGCCGGGGAGGAGGGAAGCTTTCTGATCCGGCTTTTCTGTGTAAACCCGGCCACAAACCTGGAAAAGTGTCTGGAAAAGGCCAAAAGTACGGTGTTCTTTTCCGCCACCCTCTTTCCCATGGGGTATTACCGGAAGCTTTTAAGCACCCGGCAGGATGACTACGGTCTTTACATTCCCTCTCCCTTTCCCAAAGAGAACCGGTGTCTTTTGCTGGCCACCGATGTGAGCAGCCGCTATACCAGGAGAGATTACCCGGAGTACCGCAGGATGGCCGGATACATTTCCCTGACCGTCCGGCAGAAAAAGGGCAACTACATGGCCTTCTTTCCCTCCTATGCCCTGATGGAGGAAGTCTACGGGGTTTACCAGCAGGAGTTTTCCCTTCCCGGGATCCAGTGTATCTGTCAGACCAGTTCCATGACGGAGCAGGAGAGGGAATCCTTTCTGGAGGAGTTTCAGGAGAGAAAGGAGTCTCTGGTGGGATTCTGCGTCATGGGGGGAGTCTTTTCGGAAGGCATTGATCTCATGGGAGACCGGCTCATCGGGGTGATTGTGGTGGGTACGGGAATTCCCGGGATCAGCCGGGAGAGAGAGATCTTAAAGGAATACTATGACAATCGGGGAGAGGACGGCTTTGGCTTTGCCTACCGCACACCGGGCATGAACCGGGTGCTGCAGGCGGCGGGCCGGGTGATCCGAACCGGGGAGGATGTGGGTGTGATCCTGCTTTTGGACGACCGGTTCGGACAGGGATCCACCCGGGCCCTCTTTCCCCCGGAGTGGGAGGATGCTCAGTATGTGAGGCTGGAATCCCTGGAGGAGAAGCTTCAGGCTTTCTGGGAGAAAAAACAGGAACGCGATTGACAGGAGGCAAAAAAGCATGTGTGGAATTGTTGGCTACATCGGGGAGGAGCAGGCGGCCCCCATCCTTCTGGACGGACTTTCAAAACTGGAGTACAGGGGGTACGACTCCGCGGGGATCGCGGTGTACAACGGTCATGAGATTGTGGCCGAGAAGTCCATGGGCAGACTGAAGATACTGGAGGAGCTGACCCACGGGGGAAAGACCATGCCCGGCACAGCCGGCATCGGCCATACCCGCTGGGCCACCCACGGCAGTCCCTCCGACGCCAATGCCCATCCCCACTTTAATAAGGAACACTCCATCATGGTGGTCCACAACGGGATTATAGAAAATTATGGGAAGCTGAAGGCCAGACTGGAGAAGAAGGGCTATGAATTCCTCTCCGAGACGGATACGGAAGTGCTGGCCCACCTTCTGACGGAATATTACACCGGGGATCCCATCTCGGCCATTGAACGGGTGATGCGCCGGGTGGAGGGATCCTATGCCCTGGGAATCCTCTTTCAGGATGATCCCACCCATGTGTACGCGGCCCGCAAAGACAGCCCCCTGATCGTGGGAGCCTCCCCAAAGGGCAACCTGATCGCCTCGGACGTACCGGCGGTACTTCGCTACACCCGGGAAGTCTACTACATGGAAAACGAGGAGATTGCCTGCCTCAGTGCCGACAAGGTGGAGTTTTTCAACATCGACGGTGAAAGGGTGGAGAAAACTCCCACCATCATCGACTGGGACTTAAACGCGGCGGAAAAGGGCGGCTACGAGCACTTCATGTTAAAGGAGATCTACGAGCAGCCCCGGGCCGTTCGGGATACCATCAGCCCCCGGCTTCAGGATTCGGATGTGGTGATCGAGGAGCTGGGCATGACGGATGAGGAGATCCGCTCCATCCACAAGATCTGCATCGTGGCCTGCGGATCCGCCTATCATGCGGGGGTGACGGGCAAGTACGTGCTGGAGGGACTGGCCCGGATTCCGGTGGAGGTGGATCTGGCTTCTGAGTTTCGCTACCGCCGGCCCATCTATCAGGAGGGAACCCTGGCCATTGTGATCAGCCAGTCCGGGGAGACTGCTGATTCCCTGGCCGCCCTGCGGGAGGCCAGGGAACACGGAGTCCGTGTTCTTGGCATTGTAAACGTGGTGGGCAGCTCCATCGCCCGGGAGGCGGACAACGTGATGTACACCTGGGCGGGACCGGAGATCTCGGTGGCCACCACCAAGGCCTACAGCTGCCAGCTGGCGGCTCTCTACCTGCTGGCCATGAAGTTTGCCATGGTGCGGGGTACCATCTCCCGCCAGGAGTTTCTTTCTCTCCAGTCGGATCTGGTTCAGCTGCCGGAACAGATCGAATCCCTTCTGGGGATCAAGGAGAGGATTCAGCGCTTTGCCCAGCGCTACCTGGCCGCAGACCACATGTTTTTCATCGGCCGGGGAATCGACTATGCCATCTCCCTGGAGGGCTCCTTAAAGTTAAAGGAGATCTCCTACATCCACTCGGAGGCCTATGCTGCGGGAGAGTTAAAGCACGGCACCATCTCTCTGATTGAAGATGGAACCCTGGTGGTGGCCCTGGCTACCCAGGAGGAGCTGTACGCCAAGACCATCAGCAACATCCAGGAAGTCAAGACCCGGGGAGCCTTTGTCCTGGCGGTGACCAACTTCGGGCACAAGGAGATTGAAAAGAACGCCGACTATGTGATCTACATTCCCAAGACCAGCGGATACTTTGCCAACTCCCTGGCCATCATTCCCCTGCAGCTCTTTGCCTACTACGTATCCCTGGGCAAGGGCCTGGATGTGGACAAGCCCAGAAACCTGGCCAAGTCCGTGACGGTGGAATGAGGATGGGATTCATATTGCAAAGGGAATGGAGAAAGCTTCTCTTCCTGTTCCTCTTCCTTTTAACCCTGACTGCACGGACTGTCCATGCCGCTTCCGAGGAAAAGGTTTACACAACCCCCATGGAGGACGGAAGCGGCATGGTCCTCACGAAAGGAACTGACTTTACCTGCCGGGATGCCGAGGGGAACCTCCACACCTCCCCGGCGGTTCATCACTTTGACCGGCTGGAAGTCGGGGGCACCGTCTTTGACGGCTACTACTACCACCCGGAGGACGGGGTGTTTCACCCGGGAAACCCGGAATTCCTCTACCTGGAAAACATCCCCTGTGAGGATGCCGTTTTTGAGGGCTTCTACATGGCTTCCAACCTGGGAAGACTTTCTGGTGCTCCCAGAGTGCGGTATCTTTCGGGGCTTACCCTCCACGACATCACCTTTGAGGGCTACTACTACTTTGACCGGACGGGAAAGCTGGATACAGGTGAGGGAATCCACACCCTGGAGATGGATGAAAACGGGGTTTCCTTTCGGGGAAGCTACTACTTCGGCGGGGAGAACGGTTCCCTTCTTTTAGAGGCCGGCACTACCCCTCAGGGTTTTCCCGTGGATGAGACCGGAAGGGTGGAATTCTCCGCCGAAAATCCCCTGGAGTCCCTGGAGGGAAAGCTTACTTCTCTGATGGAATCCTGCCAGGGAGACTGGAGCGTCTACGTAAAGGATTTATCCACCGACCAGGAGCTGTATCTGAATCCCCTGCCCATGACCTCCGCCAGCCTCATCAAGCTCTTTGTGATGGAAAAGACCTACCGGAGCATGGACCGGGTCCGCAAAAACCAGGCGGAAAAGATGAGTCTTTCCCCCGACAGCCCCGAGGTGGACAAAGCCATCCAGGATCTCCTCTGGAACATGATCACCGTCAGCGACAATGAGTCCTGCAACGAGCTGGTGCGCCTGCAGTCATCAAAAAACAGCTTTACCGAGGGAGCGCAGCGTATCAACGAATATCTTGCCCGACAGGGATACAGTGATACCACAGTTCAACATACCCTTCATCCTTCCTCCTCCCAGTCCGAGGGACTGGGAGGAGGAAACATGACTTCAGCAGCGGACTGCGGAAAAATCCTGGAGAGGATCTACAAAGGAGAGTGTGTAAGCCCCGAAGCCTCGGAGGGGATGATAAACCTGCTGATAAATCAGCAAACCGACTGGAAGATCCCCGCCGGCCTTCCCGGTGATGTGCCCTATGCCAGCAAGAGCGGGGAGACGGATCAGAACCAGCACGATGCGGCCATCATCTACGGGCCGGTGAGGGACTATGTGCTGTGTGTCATGTCCCAGGGCTGTCCGGATGAGGGGGATGCCATCCACGCCATCTCGGAGATCTCCAGTACCGTGTACCTGTATTTAAATCTTGAATGAAAGAAGGAGACTGTCATGAAAACCGTTTTTACAGAAAAGGCCCCGGCGGCCATCGGTCCCTATTCCCAGGCCGTTGTCCTGGGAGATCTGGTGTTTACCTCCGGACAGATCCCCATCAATCCCGCCAGCGGGGAGATTGAGGGGGAAACCATTGAAGAGCAGGCGGAGCAGGTGATGAAAAACCTCTCTGAAGTGCTGAAGGCTTCCGGCAGCAGCCCGGAGCTGGCCGTAAAGACCACCTGTTATCTTGCAGACATGGGGGACTTTGCCGCCTTTAACGGGGTGTACGCCCGGTATTTCACCGGCAAACCCGCCAGATCCTGCGTGGGAGTAAAGGAGCTTCCCAAAAACGTGCGCTG
>CAZJYM010000207.1:0-5974 GCA_964550245.1 uncultured Blautia sp.
AGAGCCTTTTCGGTGATGTCTTTTTCGGCCATTTTGCCTTACCTCCAGAGTTATTCTGATGTTTTCAGTATACATGAGTTCTTGAGGCGCGTCAAGATATTCCATTAAATTTATTTAAAAAATTTTTTCAGAGCCTGAAATCCCGGGTGAATACTGGGATTTCAAAATGTGGGAAAATTTTTATGTCTGCAAATGATTTTGCTTCTCTGTCGTCTGGAAATGAAAGGTTTGTAATCTATCCCACTCTGTTCATTTCTGTCATCGTCTATCTTCAACTCGAAAGATGGTTCCTGTTCTCCCGGAGAAGCACCATTTCCTGCCTTATTCAGTCCTGGATTTTGCATTCCGGACCAGATCCCGGATCTTCTTATAAGCCCTGTAGATGACGTTGTCGGTCATGACGTGGAGCTGGGAATCAATGTAGTCCATCCTGCCCTGATGTTCACCCACTGTTCCTTCCAGGGTTCTCACCCTGGACTCCAGGGCACGGATCTGGTTTTTCTGCTGCAACAGGGTTTTCTGCTGGGCACAGAAGATCTCGCCCATCACAATCACCAGATCCCGGGTCTGCCTCTTCTCATCCCACTGCCACAGAGGAAGATCCTCGATCACATCCGAGAAGAGAACTCCGTCCTCTCTTCCCAGATACTCCACCGCCACCTTCCGGTTGCTCTCCTGGAACTGCTTCATGAACTTCCGGTGATCCTCTTTGGTGAACATGGTGGTTCTGGGCAGAGAAGCGGCCTGACTCACGTAATCGCTGCCGTGAAGGATGGGGCGGCGCATGAAGTCATTCATCCCCCGGTACTCGGGAATGTTGTTGAGCCACCTCTTGATCTCCAGGAAGTTTCCCTTCAGCCCGTTGTTGGAAGAAATCTCTTCGGTGGTGAAGTCACTGGTAAAGGTCAGTCCTACAGCCTGCAGGAAATCGGAAAAGATGGACTTTCCTCCCCCTTCCCCGCCCATGAAGGCATTCTTTTCGTATACCCGGACGATCACGTTCTCCTTTCCGATGCCGGAGGAGATCTTGTTCAGCTGAGCATAGTAGTCCATGGGATAACGGCCGCATCTTCCCGCCCGGATCCATCTGGCAAACCGTTTGCTGGTATTGTGGAAGGATTTCACGTTCTGGTTCCAGAGAGATTCCGCCAGGAGGTCCTGACGGCGCAGATACACCACGACCTTTACCTGACAGCCGATCTTCTCCGCTTTCTCCCGGAGAATCTTCCAGAAGTCCTTAATGTAATCGGAGTACTGCCAGATCCCCTCATCGGTGAGGATGATCCCCTCATACTGTTTTGCAGCCTCCTCCAGAATGGCAAAGCACTGATCCTGAACCTGCTGGTACTCCGCCTCATTCTCCTCCGGGGTTTCATTGTGAGGCCTGTGCACCAGGAAGTGTCCGTTGCGGTTGATGAAGGGGGAACCGAAGTTGATGCCGAAAAGAGGAAGGGTGTATCCCTTCTCCTCCAGCACGCTGCGGTTTTTCATCAGGAAGCTCTGAATGGCGGAGGTTCCTGTCTTCGCCGTTCCAATATGCAGATAAATTGTAGACATATTTTCTCCTTGATCCGGATGCCCCGGCTCCTGCCGGGGCATCCTAAAAGTCATGTTGAAGGTTTGTAAAAATCAGGACCGCTCGATGATCCTGTCCGCCACAAAGACTCCGCTGGCGGAGGCATGAGAGAGGGAATGGGTGACGCCGCTTCCGTCCCCGATGATAAAAAGCCCCTTATGAAGGGTTTCCAGGTTTTCGTCCAGTTCTACCTCCATGTTGTAGAACTTCACTTCCACCCCGTACAGCAGGGTGTCATCGTTGGCCGTTCCCGGAGCGATCTTGTCCAGGGCGTGAATCATCTCGATGATGCCGTCCAGGATTCTCTTGGGAAGAACCAGGCTTAAATCCCCCGGAGTAGCTGCCAGCGTGGGACGAACCGTTCCCTCATCCAGCCGTTTGGGGGTGCTTCTTCTTCCTCTCTCCAAATCTCCCAGCCTCTGAACGATCACACCGCCTCCCAGCATGTTGGAGAGACGGGCAATGCTCTCCCCGTACCCGTTGCTGTCCTTGAAGGGTTCGGAGAAGTGCTTGGCCACCAGAAGGGCAAAGTTGGTATTCTCCGTCTTTTTGTCCTCGCTCTCAAAGCTGTGGCCGTTCACCGTGATGATGCCGTTGGTATTTTCATTAACCACGATGCCCCTGGGATTCATGCAGAAGGTGCGCACACTGTCCTCAAACTTCTCCGTGCGGTAGACAATCTTGCTCTCATAGAATTCATCCGTTATGTGCTCGAAGATCACGGCGGGAAGTTCAACCCTTACTCCGATATCCACCCGGTTGGACCGGGTGGGGATGGAAAGCTCACAGCAGACCTTCTCCATCCACTTGCTGCCGCTTCGGCCCACGGATACCACACAGTACTCACTGTCCACGTACTCCTGCCGGTAAAAGGTCCGGTATCCCTTCTCCAGCTTTTCGATATGATCCACCGGGGTGTTAAAGTAGAAGTCCACCCGGTCTTTCAGGTCGGCGTACAGGTTTTTCAGGACAATGTAGTTGATGTCCGTTCCCAGATGACGCACAGAGGCATTGAGCAGTGTCAGCTTGTTCTGCATGCACACCTTGTGAAAGGGACTTCCTGCCGTAGAGTAAAGCCGGGTACCCTCTCCCCCATGAGACAGGTTGATCCCGTCCACATACTCCATCAGGGAGATGGCCTCTTCCCTTCCGATATGCTCATGAAGCGTTCCTCCGAAATCATTGGTGATGTTATACTTTCCATCTGAGAACGCACCCGCTCCTCCAAACCCGTTCATGATGGCGCAGGTTTTGCATTTGATACAGCCGGTGATTTTCTTTCCATCGATGGGACAGTGCCGGTTCTCCAGGGTAGTACCCGCCTCAAAGACGGCCACTTTAAGCCCCGGCTTCTTCATGACCAGCTCGTAAGCGGAGAAGATTCCCCCCGGTCCCGCACCGATAATCACAACGTCGTACTGCTTCGTATCCATCAGCTCCTTCCTCAGAGGATCCTGTCTGAAGAGTCCTCTGCATGGTCTTCCCCCTTATTTTGGCATATCAGAAGGATTTTGTCCATGGAAAATGAAGAAATTGTGGAATTTCAGGGGGAAAGCCGGAAATCTCACATCAATTAAACCCAACACAAAGAGACTGCCGGAGCGGGAATCCTTCCCGCTCCGGCAGTCTCCTGAATTACAGTTCACTGACTGTACCAATCTCACTCATGTCTTCCACAAATCCCATGAAGAGAACCACGTTGTTGGTCTCGTCCTTGATCACAAATCCAAAGGGATCATCCGCCAGCACATGTTTGACAACCGGCGCTTCCGGATCCAGAGCAATGCCCTCCGCCATAACCACCGCTGTAGCAGCTGCCGCTTCCGTCCCGGTCTCATTCACATTCACATAGGTGGACTGGATCACATTGTCCACATACATGACCTGTCCGCCGTTTTCCTCCGGATCGGAAATCGCGGCAAAATCCAGGTTGGGCGTGCCGTCCTCATTGGAAGGCTGAAACATCTGGGTAAGTCCCGCCGCTTTCAGCATCTCCGGCAGTTCCAGACGGCTTTCAAACTCAAACTTGGGGAAACGGATGGTCACTTCATCGAAGCTTCCGTCCGGCTCATAGCCTTCAAAATCCGTCACCTCGTTTAACTTCTCATCGTCCATGGCCAGGAGATAGTCCTTCACGCCCTGACTCTCCGCTTCAGTTCCATCCGTGATGAGATACATGGCATACTGGATATCGCTTTCCCCGGCCTCATAGGGAAGCCTGGTGATGTCGATCTCTCCGTCCGTCTTCACATTGGAGAGCCACTCTCCGGATTCATCCCGGATGCCCACGGACTCATAGAAAGCATCATCGCTCCAGGCGATGATGTCATCGGGCATGAAGTTCTCATCATCCTTAAATGCCCACAGTTTATTGAAATACAGGGCATTAACGGCCAACATGCCGGTTTCTGGGGAAATGTTCTCTTCCTGCAGGATGTCCGTGATCTTATCCTCTGTGTTCTCCGCCACAAAGGCATTCACATCCTCAACCACTGCCCTGCGCTCTTCCTCCGTCCCGAAGGGCATGGATTCAATACCCGTCTCCCGAAGGTTCTCCGTATGGATGACATAGGAGTTGTTGAGATAAGTCCGGTTTGCCGACTTCACACCGGAGTTCCCCAGGGCCTGTTCATAGCGGTCCAGGGATGCCACGGTATCCGGAGTAAACCCCAGAACCTCGTCGATCTGCTCTTTGCTCACGCCGCTGATTCCCGGATAGAGGATCCCCAGGGCTCCCTTCAGACTGTAGGGGCTGTACAGAGAATTCCCGCCGGCATTCAGGTATTCATGGAAGACGGACATGTTGCCGTGATCCAGGCCTTCGGCTACCCGGGCGATCATGATACCCTCCGGCGCAATGGGATGGACAATGCCGTTATCGGCATCCGCATACACTGTCGTACTCAGCAGGATCAGACCGAGAGACAGGCATAAAAGTGCTTTTCGCATAACAAACGCCTCCTTGAGGTATAATTTTTACCTATTATAGCACAGGACAAAACAGCTTTCGTAATAGAAAAAAGAAACAGACATGTTTGTCAGTTAATGCGCCAGAATATCCTCTTCTCCGAAACCAAAGACAGACCTCAACAACGGCAGCCTTATACGAAAACCAGTAAATGTATATTTCGGAAACAGTTTATGCCCGGAATGGCCTTTTCAGGGTTGAAGAGCTTGTTTTCCTGCCGGGGAATACATATAATAGGGATAAGGTTTGAAACTGCATACCGGGATGGCTGCCCGGAGATGCAAAAAGAGACAAAATGCAGGAGGAATGAAATGGAAAAGAAAGAAAATGCAAAACGCCGTATCTTCCGCACAATGCTGCTTGCAGCCCTGGTTGTGGCGGCATTTCTGATTACGGGGAAGGGAACGGTCAAAGTACAGGCTGCGGGATATGTGAGCATGCGTATCGACAACACCGGACATCACGATCCCAAGTACAGGACAAAGAGCGGTAAATATTATTTTAAGCAGGAAAGCAACAGGTTTTATATCTCCACTTCCAAAAACGGGCCTTATAGGGAGACACCGCTTAATCAGATGGGGTTCGCTTCCAACGGAAAGCAGGCCTATTTCATTAAGGACGGACATTACCTGTACAGGTATGTGTATGCCAGCGGAGAGTCCTATTATGTGCAGGATCTGCCGATAGATGAACCCAGAACAACCACTTATTCGATCGGTGCAGCCCAGGGAAACAGACTGTATCTCACCAGGGGCTCAGAATTCCTCTTCCAGTATGATACCTTCCTCTACAACGTGAAAGGGGGAAAAATCCGACTTCTGAAGCGTGACTGTGCGATCATCGACCGCTTTAAGGACTATGTGATCTCAGCAGATACCTACCGGACGGGGATGGGAGCGGCAAGCTACACGCTTTACAAGCTTTCTGCCTCCGGTCTTCAGAAAGTCAAAAACATTACCACCAAAGGAGCCTATGCAAACTTCGCAGGTGGAAATCTTTACTACGACGTTTTCGACAGGATAATGGCAGAATTCACATTTTACAAAGCCCGTCCGGACGGAACCGGTGTAGTTAAAATTCATCATGTGGATGGAGGTTCTTCTGCCTCAACCTATATGGCAGGGTTTACATCAAAATACTGTGAATATTACGTAAATGGACATTTGTACCGTTATACATATGCTACTGGGAAAGTCACTTCAGTCCCCCGCTGATAAAGCACTTAGAAAAATGTTTTGACAATTTATTCCCATGGAAAGGAGATTTACCTTGAAAAGAAAGTTTACGAATATGGCAAAGAAACTGCTTTGCCTGGTTCTTGTGCTGGTCTTTGCGGTTTCCGCAGTGGTGTTCTCAGAGCCTGAGCAGGTCAGGGCTGCAGAAGGTCCAATTGAGTTTGAACATGAGAAAACATATACCCAATATGATGT
>CAZJYM010000208.1:0-5867 GCA_964550245.1 uncultured Blautia sp.
GTTATGGGTGCGAGTCCCGGGGAAGAATTTCAGCTGCTAATTCATCCTCATCCCACATCGTGGACGTTCATCAGTTTCGTTCGCTATTTACGGGCATCCTCAGGTGCCTGAAATATCACGGGTTCCAGTTGGAGTATGCTTACTCGAACCAGTTGTTACGATGCAACAGTTTAATGGTGAAATTACGCGTAATGATTTACCCGGTTAAAATTTTTATCCGTTGGTAAATGCCGGCTGTTAAGGCTTTTGTTCTGGAAAACGGATGGTCTGAACTGATGATGATTCCGTTCACGCACCTGGCCTCTCCCCGCAGGATCCATCCCCTTATCCAGACTGCCTGCCTCCCCTTTCTCTGACAACTGTCCGGGTTCTCTTGAGATATTACCATTTTCCCACAAAAGCTCTCCTATTTCTAATCAGTTACTGGTATAAACCGTGCAAAAACGACCATTATTCTTTCCGGCTGCTCTTTTTTTTCGTCAGATAGTATGAAGTCTCCCTCTTTCCGACCGATTTTTTATTGAAATTTGTACAATTTGATAGTAAAATGCTCCCTAGAAAAGGAGGAAATCATCCATGGCGAAGAACAAAGGTGTAGTGACCGAGTACCGGAACTACTACCTTCCCCCGTCCTTTCCGGTCCTTCTGCTCAGCGGCGATCACTGGCGGATTTCAGATGTGATCAGTCCCCGCCTCCACTTCCACAACTGCCTGGAGATCGGGATCTGTCACGCGGACAGCGGATTCATGACGTTCTACGGTCACCAGACTCCCTTCCAGGAAGGGGATGTCACCGTTGTTCCCCGCAACGTGCCTCACACTACCTACTCGGACAAGGGCAAGGCCAGTCTGTGGTCCTATCTGTTTCTGGATCCCAAGCTGCTCTTCCGGGACCTGCTGCCGGCCACCTGGCGCAATTTCGACCTTCTAAGCTACGAATTCCAGAGCTTCCGCTATATCCTGAACCGGGATGCCTATCCCCGGATCCATCAGCTGATGACCATGATCATCGAGGAGATGAACGGGGAGAAGCCCGGCTACCAGCTGGTCACCCGGGGGCTTCTGTTCTCCCTGTATGTGGAGATATACCGGATTGAGAGCGGGGAGACTGAAAGTCCCTTCAGTGAAAACGCCTCTCCGCCCCTGCCCCATCCCGCCGGTATCATGCCGGCCCTGGACTACATTGAAAACAACTACATGCAGCAGATCTCCATCGGGGATCTGGCGGAGATGTGCCACTGGAGTCCCACCCACTTCCGGCGGATCTTCCACCAGATGATGGGCATCGCCCCTCTGGATTACCTGAACAAGACCCGGGTCATCAAGTCCTGCGAACTGCTGTGCAATTCCTCCAGGTCCATCCTGGAGATCTCCGGCATGGTGGGCTTTCAGTCCGTATCCAGCTATAACCGCCATTTCCTGGAGATCATGCACTCCTCCCCCAGGGAATACCGGAATCAGTCTGCCAGGGAAAATGAATTTGCCAAAAACCAGTCGGTGCTGCAATTCTCCGGCTGGATGTATCCGGAATGAGATCCCTGTACCGGCAGCGCGTGCGCTGCCGGTATTTCTTTTTCTTTCTTACTCTTTGTTTCTCTTACTTTTCTGTTCCTGTCTTTCTCTTTTGTTTCTATCTCTTTTTTATAAATCCGCAAAGGCCGTCTCACAGGGTGCCAGATGAAACTCCCGGATCCCCGTCTCCGTCTCCACATGAGCGGTCTGGGGCTCATCGCTGTTGTTGATCACCACCAGCCTGCCGCTGCCGGGATAGTAAGCACACTCGGTATGCAGGTTGTCGGTCATGTATGGACCGGTCACACCCTCTCCGCCGGCCCAGCGGATCAGCTGGTACAAAAGACGGGTATTCTCATCGTTTACCTGGAAGGAGGCAAGGTAAATGCCTCTTCCGGAACCGAAGTCATGAACCGTGATCAGGGGATCCTCACCCCTGGAGAGAAGCACCCTTGTCTTCCCGTCGGTGAGATAGCGGTTCTCCTTTGCCGCGGGAGCCGCTCCGGCCGGCACCAGACCATCCGGATCTTCCGTTTCAAAGCTCCACTTTCCGTGACAGATGCGGGCGCCGGTATCTTCATCCACGCCCAGCACATGGCTCATGCGGAAGTATGTGTCATACCCCTCCACGGCAGAGGGTTCGTTGACTCCCAGGAAGGTTCCGCCATTGTACACCCAGCGGGTAATCTCCTCCACCAGGGCATCGTCCTTCCAGACATCCCCGCCGCTCCAGGCGCTTCCCGCCATTCCGGCATTGATGACCACATCCACATCTTTCAGTGCTCCAGCCTTCACATCCTCAAAGGAGAGGAAGGAGACCTCCACCGGAAGTCCGGAGAGGGCCTCATTGATGTGGATCAGATCATGCCGGTAGGTCTCATGGAAGTGACCGGAGAGTGTCCAGGACCGCAGAGATCCCCAGTAGTGGAGAACCGCCACTTTGGTTTTAATGCGGTATGGTTCCCCATCCTGGTGAAGATCCTTGATCATCCGGAACTCATCGGAGATCTGCTCGATGTAGTCGCAGAAATCCGGGAAGTCCTGAGTCAGATGCAGGTATCCCCCCAGACCGATTCTCTCAATCTTTCCGTAGAGAAGAGCCCGGCGCACATGTTTCCAGTACTCCCTGGCTCCGGCGGTGGGATCCCCGCCCTCCATGAAGGTGGGGGCTCCTCCCAGTCCCACCGGGAACAGGTAGGGATGGAAGCGAAGCTCGTGAACCGGCACATCCGCCCCGGCACAAAGCCTTACCTCAAAGCCGGAGAACACGCACTTGATCAGACCGTCAAAACCAAATTCGTGGAAGCGGCCGTTGTAGGGCTCCAGGCCCACCCAGCTGTCATCGTAGAACACGTAGGCCTTCTTGCCGTAGGAGTGAACGATGTCTATAAGTTCTTTGCCGAAGGAGATCACAAAGTCGTTGATAAAGCGCATCCAGTCCGCTTTCCGGCTGTTTCCCGGCATGTGGGTCACATGGCGCTTGTTCTGGTTGACAAAGTCCTCCGCGGTCATGGAGTAGCCGTACTCCCGGGCAAACTCGTCCAGGGCCAGGTCACTGACCGTGAAATCATAGGATCCCCAGTCGGTGAAGAGATTCCTGTGCCGCTCATCACTGCCCCAGATCCAGACAAAGTTGTAGAAGAGGGAGGTGAAGCGGACCACCGTGGTGTCCGGGTGGCTCTCACACCAGTCCTTCATCCATCCCCTCAGGTATTCCCGGGTTTCCGGGTACCGGGGATCGATCTGCATCAGATGTTCGGTGTTCCAGTTGTTGGTGGTATGGTTGTACATGGAGATCTCTTCCCAGATCCGGTAGGCCAGAAAGCTGGCCGTGTATTTATGCCAGGGAAGGGCATTCTCTACGGTGACAGATCCTTTTTCCGCATCGTAGGTCCAGAAGGGTTTATCTTCCGAAACTCCCGGATCGATCAGGGTATTGCTCGTCCGGTCCCAGACCTGCCAGTATTTCATGGCTCTCTCTCCGTCGTTGATCCGGAACTGTTCCGTAAAGAAATCTGCCATCAGATCGATGGTGAGACTGCAATTTCCTCCCTCCGGCACTGCCACCAGAGGTTCCGTACAGAGAAAGGTCTGCTGCAGCTTGTCCTGGTTTTCCTTTGCCCAGGCATTGTGTTCCCGGATCACGCAGATGGTGGAGTAGATCCCGTACCCTGCGTGGATGATATCGTCCGAGAGCTGGGTTCCGTCGCTGTCCCGGATCACATCCGCTCCCCATTTCTCGGCCATCTTTAATGTCAGCTCTTCATAGCCGGCTTCCCCCGGAAGTGTAAATCCGCCTTTTCTTCTGCTCATCTTTCTATTCCTCCGCTGTCCATGCCGATTTACAGCGCTCCGTCCTTCTGGGTATTGCCGGATACCAGTACGCCTGAAAGGAAGGCCAGAGTCAGTCCCTGTCCCCATCCCTGGATCCAGCGTCTGGAGATGTCCCGGTAGCCCTCCACGTTCTTCATCACCGCCGTGCCGCCGGACACGTTCATGACTCTTCCGTCCGGAGCGATGTTGGAAAGGATCCCCCGGATGGCTTTATTCACGTAGCGGGTGTGCAGGGGATTGCCCCGCTCCACCATGGCTGCCGCAATGCCGGCAGAGGCGGAAATCTCCTCGTAGGATTCCGGATCGTTGAGGACCGTGCGCCACAGTCCGTTCTCCGTCTGCACGTTCTTGAGAGCGGAGAGCTGATCATTTAAGGATCCGGCCACATCGAGATATTTGGGATACAGATAGCACTCCGGCAGTGTCCCGGATACTTTTGACATGGTATAGGCCGCCCAGGCGTTGGCTCTTCCCCAGTAGATGCCGGACATATGGTCGTGGGTGATGTTGTTGTATCCGTGATAGTAAAAGCCGGTATTCTCATCCTGGAGATAGTTGATATGCCAGTACCACTGGTTCAGGGCGTCGTCGATGATGTCCTCATCCTTTAAGATCACGCCCACTCTCAGAAGCAGGAAGGCCGCCATGAACAGGGTATCCGCCCAGGCCTGCTCGGGAAAGTCGTTGTTGGCGGACACCGTGTGCTGGAGCACATGGTCTCCGAACCGCAGGGCATCCTTTCTAAGATACTCGATCTTGCTCATGAGAATGTCCCAGTATTTCTGCTCTCCGGTGGCCTGGTAAAGGGTGATCAGGCAGTGGCCCATGGCACAGGAGTTCACCGTCCAGGTACCGGGCAGTCCCAGCTCAATCAGTTCATCCACGCGGTTTTTCAAAACTTCCAGATACTTTTCATTCCCGGTCTTCTCCCAGGCCTCGCTGATTCCGTAATATGCCACACCGCAGGGCCAGTCCCAGGTCAGGTCCATGTTCATGGTGCGCTTCACCACGCGGTCGATGGCATCCTCAATCTCTGCCCTGTCAAAAATCAAATTCATACTGCCGCACCTCCCATTTGAAACTTATATTCGTGCAGGAAAATTCCAAGCCTATTATTACTCTTTTTTACTCCAGAATCTAATCATTCAGGGATAAATAGTGCGCAGAAATGACCAAATAAGAAAAGCGGGAACTCCCCGGAGGGAATTCCCGCTTCTTCTAAAGCCAAATGATTCAATTTCGGACAGCCGTGCCCCGACTGTCAGGAAAGGTTATTCCGAATACCGGAAAAACTCCCAGGTCCCGGCAAACTCTCCGCTTCCATCCAGCTGGAAGTCTCCAGCTCCGACCCGGGAGAATCTGTACTCCCAGCCGTCAATGACAACCTTTGCCACATCCGTCCACACTCCGTTGATCTGAACACGATCTCCCTTAAAAGAATAAGTGCAGTACTTGTTTTCCAAAGGACTGCTGGAATAGTACCCGATTGCGGTAAAGGTTCCAGTATCCGAAAACTTGCATGAAAGCTGAAACCCCTTGAGGAAAAAGATCTTCCCCTGGACAAAGTTATAAGCATCCTGTGCCATCTTCAGGGATGCGGCAGTGCTGCCGGATACGCGGGGCAGGCGTTTCTGCTTACTCATAAATGTGGAAAACTGCTGGTCTGAAATCAGCTTTCCGTTTCGATAGGCCTGACGGTTGTAGTATCTGTAAACCGCCGCCTGTTTAAGCTTTTTTCCCACCAGCCTGAATGCGGTAATAGAGCTATCGTTTGATCCACTGGACTGAGCCACCGTGATATAGGGGCCAAACCACTCAACGCTGTTGCATCCCACAAAGTTTTTGTGGATCCTGCAGACCTTGCCTCCATAATAGGTAAACATGGCATATCCGGCCCTTGCTCCGGCGTTATACGATACAATCAGTTCCGCAATCCCGTCCCGGTTGATATCAAAGTAGCAGTAGTCGTACTCCTTGTACCTGGGTGAATGAGCAATATTCTCCGCAATATACTTCTCATA
>CAZJYM010000209.1:0-5864 GCA_964550245.1 uncultured Blautia sp.
AAAAAAATTGCTGTGCATTTTCATGCACAGCAATTCTCATCTGACCTCTTTTTCTTACTGGCCCTGCTCTCCCTGGGGCTGCTGGGCTGCCGGAGAGGGTGTCAGCGCACTGTCCGACTCGGACATGATCTCGTTTAACTCATTGATCATCTCCTCATCCTTCAGCCGGAACTTCACCTCCACTCTTCGGGAAGCATCCTTGTCCACATTTCCCTGGGCATCCAGGATGGGATTGGCCATGGAGTGGCCGTTCACCGTAAGGTAATTTTCCAGGTTGGAGATCTGAGTCTGATCCAGGAACTCGTACTGGATCTCCAGAAGATACTGAGCCACCGCCAGAGAACGTCTCTGGGACAGTTCCAGGTTGTAGCTGTAATCCCCGTCCGTATCCGTATACCCGTCGATAATGATCTCAGCCAGGTAGGGAAGATTGGAATCCCGGAGAAGAACTCCGCAGTAGATGGGAAGCACCTGCCGGAGAGTGGCCCTTCCTTCATCCGTAAGGTCCGCCTCGTCGTAGGCGAACATTACGTTGGCGTCCAGTGTCAGAGCACCCGTCTGGGAGTCAATGTCCACGCTCACATTGTTGTTGGCAAACTCCCTGCGCAGGGATTCCACCACATCCGCCTTCACACCGATGATGCGGTCGATCTGTTCCTGCTGATCCTTGAGGAGAGCCGTCTGTTCATCCAGCGCAGTCTGCTGGGCATTCAGGGTGACCTGCTGATCCCGAAGCTCGGAGGCCAGCCTGGCAAGCAGCTCCTCCTGGTTCTCCAGAAGTTCGTTTTTGGAGGCCAGCTCCTCATCCAGCTCTGCAAGCTTGCCCTCCTTTTCCTCCAGGGCCGCCTGCTGAATCAGGATCTCCCTGGTGTACTGCTCCTGGAGGGCGATCCTTTCATCCCGTTCCTGTATACTCTCATTATAACTTTTCTGTGCCTGAAAAAGAGTCACGCACATGATCAGCACGAAAAGAAGCAGAACACCCGCCATCATATCGGAATAGGAACGCCAGACATTAAATCCGCTGCTCTCTGATTTTCTTCTTCTGCGCATGAATCTCTCCTCTTACTTAAACAACTTGAATTTTCCCTTCTGAACTCCCCTGGAGAGTTCCCGGAGATTCTCGGAGATCTCATCCAGTGTCCGCTGCTGCTGTTCTCCCTGGGATTCCACGATCTCCTGCACGGACTCCAGCATTTCTCTGCTCTGGTAGACGGCGTTGTTTCTTCCGCCGGTCAGGTATACGTCCCGGTCGGACTTGTTCACGATAATGTCGGAGAGCAGCTTGCAGACCTGATCCATGGTCTGGCAGGTCAGCTTCTGGTACTGGACAAACTCCTGCATCTTCTGGTCGAAGGATTCCACCACCCGGCGGTTGCTTTCCAGCACCTGGGTGCTCACCTGACCGGAGGCTGCGGTTCTCTCCATGGCCTGGGCAGCGGTCTCCACATATTTCTGCATGGTCTGGTTGCAGGCCACCCAGAACTTGGCCGAGGATTTCTCCGCATCCCGCAGGTATTCCACCACATGCTGGTAGTCTCCGTTGACCTGTCTCTGGATCTCCTGGTTCTCCTGCAGGATCATGGTGGCGGAATTCATGTACTGGGTCTGGATGTTGTGCATCTCCTTGATCATGTCTTTAATGGTGCGGTCCTGCTTGGCGTAGGAGTCGCTCATCTGCCGGGCCATGCCCTGATAGAGATCGGAGGTATAGGCCACATTTTCCTGCTGGGCGGTTTTCATCTGGTTTAAGGCCTCGTTAAAGCCGTTGAATTCCAGCTGGAAGGATTTATGCATCTCCTGGAGAAACACGTTTAAGATCTCCCGGATGGCATCCTGCTGACCATGAGCCACGGTATTGGTCAGCACATCCAGGGACTCATTCATCTTTTCAAAGGTAGGGGCAATGATCCTCTCAAAGCTTCCCGCCATCTGCCGGGAAAACTCCAGGGCCATAGTCTGCATGGCCTGTGTCTGTCCCTTCTGGTTCATCATCAGAAGGTTCATGGACTCATTCTCCGCAGAGGGGAACACACAGGCATGAAACTTGTCCAGAAAGCCCTGCAGAGCTTCCATCATGCTGGAGTACTCACTCTTCATGCCGAAGCTGTATGTAATGGAGAGGGAAATTCCATAGATGGAGGTAAGGAAAGCCACCTTGATGCCCTCCACCAGAGCGGCCACGGAGTTGGTCATGGCCTCGTAGTTGCTGGGCTCAAAGTTTTTAAGGCCCCATACAAGCCCCACAAAGGTGCCCAGGATACCCAGGCTGGTGAGGATGTCGGGAATCATCTCCAGGAGGCGTTTGTGGATGTGGTTGTCCAGCTCATCCTCATTGAGATAGTTCTCGATCTCATCGATGCCGCTCTCGCTGCTTCGAAGGCCAACGATAAAGTTGTTCATCTTCTGGTCCAGATATTTATGGATAAACAGGCCATCCAGCTGGGAAATCTGAGATGGGGAGGCCTTGCCGGCGCCCTGAAAGATATCGGAAATCATCACCGTGGAGTGCTGAAGGGATTCGGTGATCCCGTTCATTCGGAACATCCCCCCGATGAGTCCGGCCAGATAGATCACAGCCATGATCCCCAGGAACACGAAGTTGTAGACCATGACTCCCACAGCGCCCTGGCCTACATAAAGCGTAATCCCCACAGAGGCGGCCAGGACAGCGATAAATAACAGTACATTGACAATCTTTTTTCCCATAATACTCCTCCTCGGTACAGTTCTGTCCGTCCTTTCTGTTTTTTTGACAAATATCATATCATAGGGAGCGCAACCCCCCTGTAATATGAAATTTATCCCGCCGGGACCAGATCCAGAGCTAAAAGCCGCAGTTTTTTCCCTTCTGCTTCTGCAATACTGATACTGCAGTTAGGGGGTACCTTACCCCTCCAGAAATCTCCCGGAGAGGGCTTAATGTTTTGCAGCAGTGCCCGCAGGGCACAGCCGTGGGTGGAAATCAGGATGGTCTTTCCAAAAAGATCCGGATCCGTGATCTTTTCAGTGAGAAAGTCCCCGGTGCGCCAAATTACGTCCTGGATGCTCTCTCCCCCTTCCGGTCTTTGAAAGCTTTCCGGATGCTCAAAAAAGGTCTCCATCTCCGGGCTTTGCACCCTTCCGGTCTCATCCCGGAAGCGGCTGCCCTCCAGAACTCCAAAGTCGATCTCGGAAAGCCTGGAATCGGGAATAATGGGTACATCCCTTCCGGAGAGGATTAACTCCGCCGTCCTTCTGGCCCGAATCAGGGGACTGGTAAAGCAAAGATCAAAGGGCACATCCAAAAGGGCCTTTCCGGTAGCTGCTGCCAGCCGGATCCCCTCCTCCCCCAGGGGCACATCCGCGGATCCCTGCACCTTTCCCAGGGCATTCCAGGCAGTCCGCCCGTGTCTTACCATGTACAGTTTCATCATGATTTGGCCTCTCCGGTGGAAACGGCCTCCTCCTTTTGCTTTTTCTTTTCCTTCATCCGTTCCCACAAAGCCTTTAAGAAGACGTTTAACTCAGCCCCGTAAAGAAGCAGGTTCATGCACACGTAGAGCCACAGCATCACCAGGATCACCGCCGTCAGACTGCCGTAGATGTTGCTGATGTTGGGAAAGATGGTGAAGTAGATGGAAAAGAAGTAGGAAAATGCCGCCCAGGCAACGGCTGCAAAGACGGCTCCGGGGATCTGGCTTCTTATGGTGGTCTTCCGGTTGGGAATGAACCGGTAAATCACCAGGAAGACGATAAACAGCATGAAAAACATCAGCTGGTTCCTGGCTCCCAGGATCTCCCCGATCAGCTTTCCCAGGATGGGAATGTAGGTGGATACCGTGGCCTGAATCAGATCACCTAATACCAGCAGCAGTAAGGTAGCCACCAGGGCACCCACAAAGAGCACGATGTAAAAAACGGAGATGATCCGGTTCAGCAGCCAGTTTCGGGTCTCCTTTACGTGATAGATCACGTTGAGCCCGTTCATCATGGACTGGGCGATCTTACCCGCAGACCATAAGGACATCAGAACCGACACGGGAAGAATGGCATCGCTTCTCTGGTACACCTCCCACACCACCTCCAGCACCAGGGGCTGAATGTTGTCCGGGATCACGGTACAGATGGCCTCCCGCATCACATCGTAGGTCAGGGGCGTGTAGCGCACGATGGTGGTGAGAAACAGCAGCAGCGGAATAAAGGACATGATAAAGAAGTAGGCCATCTGTGCTGCGTAGGCCCCCACATGGTCCTGCGTCATATGCTGCAGAATGGCCCGTACCGCGTGAATCCATTTTTTTAAGCTTTCCTTCATCTTAAGTCTCTTCCTTCCAGAAGAAGGGATGGGGCACCTGGCTCCAAATGAAAAATCTGGTTTCCCTCATACCGGATCCCATGAGGAAAACCAGAATCTTCTCTACTGCATGTCACTTCTTTACCGAGAAAGCATAGGTTGTGGCGCTGGTATAGGTTTCACCCTTCCTGATTACCGGGCTGTGGAATGCAGGCACATTCACCGCATTGGGCTCCACCTGGGTCTCCAGGCAAAATCCCTCTCTCTTGTGGTACACGTGTCCGTTTTTCCCCACTTCTTCCTTAATAGAGTTGCCGGCATAGAACTGAACGCAGGGCTGATCGGAGGAAACTCTCATCTCGATTCCCGTAGAGGAAGAATAAGCCTCGGCAATCTCTCTGATCACACCCTTTTCATACCCGTCGGGAACAAAGTTGTGGTCAAAGCCGCCGGTAAAGTCAAGCTGCTGGAAATCCGCCTCAATGTCCTCTCCGATGGGTTTTCCCGACCTAAAGTCCATGGGAGTTCCTTCTACCGGGGCATTTTCGCCCAGAGGGATGGAATCGGAGCGCACCGGGGTGTAGGAAGAAGCATGAATGGTCAGCACCTGATCCAGCACCGTGCCGCTTCCCTCTCCGGAGAGGTTAAAATAGGAATGATTGGTGAGATTTCCGACTGTATCCTGATCACAGGTACCGCTGTAATGAAGCTTTAGCTCATTGTCGTCGGTGAAGGTGTAGGTGACGGATACCTGGAAGTTTCCGGGATAGCCGTTTTCACCGTCGGGACTTAAGCGGGAGAAGGTTACAGACGTATCTTCCTCAGAGGGAACCGCTTTCCAGAGCTTCTTTTCAAACCCGTCCGGTCCGCTGTGCAGGTTGTTGGTGTTTTCATTCTGGGCCAGGACAATTTCCTGATCTCCGATGGAAAATCTTCCATTTTCTATGCGGTTTCCGTTTCTCCCGATCACGGCCCCGAAAAAGCAGCCGTTGACAAAGTAGGATTCCAGCTTATCGTACCCCAGTACCACGTCCACTAATGTCCCGTTTTTGTCCGGCACCAGGAGCCTTACCAGGATTGCACCGAAGTCCGTCACCTCCGCAAAGGCCCCGGATTTGTTTTCCAGATGATAGATCTTTACTTCTTCCCCGGAGGGCAGCTCTCCAAACTTTCTGACAGATATCATGTTGAATCCTCCGTTTTTAAAAAAAGGACCATTTGCTGGTCCTGTTTTTTTCTGGTGTCCCAGGATGCCGTTCCCTTTCTTTGAGTCCTAGCCAAGCGCTAGGTGGGTGTCCTCAACAGAACTTCTGCCTACCACGACGAGAGGTCTGACATCTGCCCTGCGATTTTGGAGTCCCTTTTGAGAGTTGTAGGTTCAAATATAAAAGGGGGGTCGCACATCCCAGGAGTTTTCTTTTTTCACTGGGCTTATTATACTCCACCCCGGGTTCTTTTTCAACATAAAATTCCATCAGAGACAGGAAAAACCTTTTTCGCAGTGAAGTCCTGCACGAGATAAGCGAGTTGATCGTCAACAGGTACACACATCCTGACGGATGTGTACATTTGGCACAGGAAGCCATCC
>CAZJYM010000210.1:0-1356 GCA_964550245.1 uncultured Blautia sp.
TCCGTGTTTGAGGGTTCTCCTGACCATCCGAAGGGGCCGTCCGGTCGTTCCTTGGCTTTTTGAATCATCATCTCATTGCGGATCCGGTTGGCCTCTTTGGTCCCTAAAAGCATGATCGGGGGTTTTAATCCGATGTCTGTGAAGATCTTGCAGGTGTAGTCGTATCCGTAGCCGATGCAGTCCCCCACGGCACTCACCAGGATCTTGATGCCCTGCACAAAGGTGCTGTCGAAGATGAACAGGAAATCCTCATCCCAGAAGTACATGTTGGAGTCCTCATCATCTTTTAACATCATCTCGGAGAAACGCAGGATCTGCCGGCTGGTCTTCCTGGCTTTGCGCTCTTTGTAGTGATACTTTTCCATCAGGGTCTGAGCCACCTGTTCTTCTCTTTCCCTGTTGTAGAGCTCCGGATGCTTTCTGTATGCTCTTTTGTGCTGCCTGCAGATCAGGATGGCGTAATAGAGCAGAAACTCCTCAAAGATGTCAAAGGTGTACCGCTCGTTGGGATCCTCCATCTTCTCCAGCATTCTGCGGGTTTTTTCCTGCACAAGCCTCATACCGACTTCATAGTCGAAATCCCCCGAAATGTACTCGGAGATTTCATCGAAGAAGTCCCGGGAGTCCAGTTCAGCCATGATTTCAAAGAAATATGGGGGTTTCTTCCCGTCTGAATCTCTGTAGACAAAGTGCAGCCCGCTGATCACGGTTTCCGTGGCAATTTTCTGAATGTAGCGGACATCTTCCCTTTCATAGTCTTTATCTCCGTAGCAGGCCAGTCTGTACATGCTCTTCTCCTTTTTCTTCCTTTGTTAAAGTCCCAGCCACTTGCGCAGGTCTTCCTCTGTTACATCGTTGCCGTTTAAGGGGCTGTGCCACCGGCAGGCGGGATAGGCCTTTTTAAGCTTTACGGCAGCTCTCATGGGATCCGTTCCTCCGCTGGTGGTAAAGAGAGCCGTGCGCTTCTCCTCCAGGTTGGCTTTTTCCATGAAAGAGAGCACCGCATTGGGTACGTATCCGCACCAGATGGGGGATCCGATCAGGATCCGGTCGTAGGCCTGGCAGTCCGGGATCTCCTCGGTGAGTTCCGGTCTTTCTTTGGTGAGGATTTCCTTCATGGATGTGAGTACGGTCTTCGCGTAGGAGATATCATAGGATTTTTTGGTTCTGATTTCAAAGAGATCAGCACCTGTCAGCTTGGAGATCCTTACCGCCAGGGCCTTGGTCTTCCCGGTCTGGGTAAAAAACACCACCAGTGTGCGCATGTGAATCGCCTCCGTTTCTTTGTGTTATACGAAAAGTCCACTGTTTACAATTATTGAGAGGATCCCTGATCCGCTTCGCGGATCAGGGATT
>CAZJYM010000210.1:1456-5848 GCA_964550245.1 uncultured Blautia sp.
TTCTTTACGCTTTCCACAGACCGTGAAGGTTGCAGTAGGCGTAGACAGCCACCAGAGAGTCGTCTTTTGTAAGGGCAAACTCCGCTTTGGGGGCATCCCCGGGTTTAAGGACCTTTCTCTGGGCACCCTGGGCGGTCTGGATGGCGATCCATTCGATGGAATGAGCCTCGGTCATGGGATGTTCTACGGATCCCACCGTGACGGATACCAGATTTCCCTCCACGGTGTACACCGGCACATGCTTTTCCACGGCTCCGTCAGAGGTGCCGGGAATGAGTTCGGTCATCTTCTGGCCGCAGCACATCAGGGGAACACCGGACTCCTTGATGACTCCCACCAGGTTTCCGCATTTTTCACACAAGTAGAATTTCATGTTCATGGACTCCTTTCTTTTCTTTCTCTGGAATCATCATAGCATGAACAGCCGGCTCATTCAATAGCCTTTCAGGATTTGCTCTTACTCCCGAAGTTCTTCAGCCAGTTCTTGAGATCGTCGTCGTTACTCCAGGACGGTTCCTCCGGGGGAACGATGTCCTTTCCGGCGGCCTCGATGGCCTCCCTCTTAAGCCGGGCATCGGCTCTGGCATAGATCTCCGTGGTCCGCACGCTGGCATGGCCCAGAAGATCCCGGATGTAGAGGATGTTGACACCGGAGTTGAGGAGGTTCATGGCGGTGGTGTGCCGCATCTTGTGGGGACTTAAGTCCGCGGGGATCAGCTCCGGGGCTTTCTCCCGGGCCAGAGCCCCGTACTTCTTCACGATGTGGTACACCCCCTGGCGGGTGAGGGGTTCTCCCCGCTGGCTCTGGAAGAGCCAGCTGTCCACCTTGAAGGGATAGGTGCGGCAGGTCTGATCCAGATACATGCGGATGGTGGTGACGGTGTCCTTGGTCAGGGGAACATAGCGGCTCTTGCCCCCTTTGCCGTGGACCTGCAGGGTGTAGGGCTCATACAGGGACAGATCCCGCAGACGGATCTCGGTGAGCTCGCTTACCCGGATGCCGGTGGTATCCAGAACCATCAGGATCAGATAATCCCGAAGGCCGTTGCCCCGGTTCACATCCACGCTCTTCATCAGGACGTCCACACCCTCGTCCTTCAGGTAGGAGATCTCCTTCCTGACCACCTTCTTGATGGGGATCCCCAGGATGCGCTGGTACTCCCACAGATGATCCGGCTTCTCGTGAACCAGATAGTGCAGGAAGCTGTTGAGGGCTGCCTGGCGCTGGTTGCGGGTGGATGCGGATACGCCCCGCTCTCTCTGGAGCCAGTCCAGCCAGTCCAGGATCCGCTCGTAGGTCAGATCCTTTAATGTCAGCCTGCCGGAGGGAATGCCGCATACCTTTTCATAGTAATCCAGAAGCTGGAGAAAGGCGTAGCGGTAGGAGGCAACGGTTTTGGGGGAACATCCCTTCTTATTGGGAAGATAGTCAGTCAGGAACCTGCTGAGATACACGGCGAAATCAGTTTGTTTCATGGTCTTATTGACCTCCTTTCCAAAACGGGTTCTTATGGTTGGATTCGGGATAGTACCGGTTCCAGGTATCCATGTTCGGATAGGAATGGAGATCCGGCGGATTCAGATCCCGCTTGCAGTTCCCCATCAGGGGATTGCGGGCCGAGGGAGCATTCCCCGTGGTTTTGGGGGAGTACCCGGGACCGCACTGCTGTCCGATGTAGGGATACAAAGCCGCGGTGAGCCTTACATAGCGCTCCGTGGTCTGGATGGACTTGTGTCCCATGTAGGCGGACAGGATGGGAAGAGCCACGTAGGCATCCATGCCGCTGTCCACCAGCTGCTTGAAGGAACGGACCGCAAAGGTGTGTCTCCAGTCATGAATCCGGGGACCTCTGCCTCCGCCCAGGTAGGGAATGTCCGCCTTCTCCAGAAGGATCCGGTGGACGTCGTAGATACGTCCTCCCAATCCCCGGAGCCCCCGGCCCGGGGAGAAGATGTAGTCCTCATCTTCCAGGGAATTAAAGTACTTCACGGAAAACTGCCGCATCAATGCCAGCATTTCCGGTCCCAGGGAAATGTACCGCTCCCTTCCGTTCTTGGTCTCCACCAGGCGGATCACACCCTGGGAGAGATCCACATCCTTTTTACGGATGCCCAGGGTTTCATTAAGCCGGGTACCGCAGCAGTAGAAAAGGCGGAAGAGCACCGGGAACTGGACGGCTTCCGACTTGTTTCGGGTGGAGACCAGGCTGTCCACCGCCAGAAAGTACTTTCTCACCTCCTCGTTGGTGTAGATGTGGGGCTGAAAGTCCGAAGCCCGGTAAAGCACATCCTCCGGCGGGTACACATCCAGCCCCTTAAGCTTTAAGTACGCCAGGAAGTTCTTCACCTTGTTGACCCGGGAATAGTGGGAGGTGCTGGCCTCAGACGGTCTTCTTACACACCAGGCGTCCGCATCCTCCCTGGTAAACACAGGTTCCATAATCTTCCGGTTAAAGCAGAAGGTATCAAAATCCCGGAGGATCCCCCGAAAGCTGTCCTCCGAGAAGCCGTTGGCCACCTTGTAGGAGATGTAGCGATCAATCTCCTCCTTAAAACCGGAACGAAACTCCCTTTTACTCATCAGATGACACCTCCTTTTTGTAGACTTCACTTTCCATGACCGGCATGGGCAGAACACACAGGGAGAGACGGTTCACATCGATGCGCAGGTAGACCCCCGTGCTCTGGGTGCTCTGATGACCCAGTACCGCGCTGATCACCGGCAGGGGCACATCCTTCTCTAAAAGGTTGGTGGCCAGGCTGTGACGGAGGGCATGGCCTCCGTGCTTCTTCTCCTGCCAGTGGGGGATACGGGCTTCTTCCATGTACCGGCTTACTACCGCATGGACGGCGGGACGCTTTAAGGCGCTTCCTCTCTTTCCCGCATTGTCGGAGACAATGACCTCCTGTGCATCGGATTTGGGTCTGCCGAACTTCAGGTAGTCGATGATGGCATTGCCCACCGAGGCCAGAAGGGGAAAATCCGAGGGGACTCCCGTCTTGTGCTGATCCAGGGAGATAAGGTTACGGTCCCAGTCAATCTGGGAAAAGCGAAACCCAACGATGTCTCCGCTTCTCCAGCCGTACTGGGAGGCCAGAAGCAGGATCAGGTAGTCCCTCCTGCCCATGGCGGTGGAGCGGTCTACGGATGCCAATATCTGTCTGATCTCCTCCTCCGTGTAGGTGGTGGGCAGCTTGCTCTTGTTTTTGTACCGGTCCTTGAGGATGTAGCAGGACAGATCAATCTCCGTCCGGTGACAGTCAAAGAGGTAGCGGAAGAACTGACGGATGACATTGGCACAGTTGTGGCGGGTGGCCAGGCTCTTGCAGTTTTGCTGGAAGAAATCCTCCATCAGATCCAGGTTTACGGCCTCAAAGGATAATTTTCTGTCTTCCAGGTACTCATTGAGGCGGTAGAGATACATCTCCTTGCAGGTGAGGGTGCTCTCCGAGAGCCCTCTGGTCTTCTCGGTCCGGAGATGCCTTAACATCCACTCTCCGGTTTCACCCCGAAAGATCTTCTCTCCTCTGGGGGAACGGAATTCAAAGTCTCCGTCCTCCTGGTAGGAGATCAGCATCCGCACTGCACGGAGTTTCCTCTTTTGCAGATCCGTCATCCCCTCCACGATCACGTGGGAGCCGATGACCTGATCGCAGTAGCGGTAACCGGTTTCCCGGTCAAACTCGGGAAGGCCCTGTTCCTGAAACCAGGACAGGACTTCATCCCACTCCTTCATAATGGAGTTGGCATGACTGGTTGTGTATTCCCGGTCATGAAGTTCATCCCTGCAAAGTTTTATCAGGGATTCCAAGTCTTTAATCATCGAAAGACCTCCTTTCTCAAACCATATGATACAGAAAATGAGCCATTATGTAAAGAATATGCCCTATAATTGTGCGAAAATTACAAATAAAATATAATTTTCCCGAAAGGAGGAAATTTTCCCGCTTCCAGCCCTGCAGGGAAGCCCCTTTATATAAGGAAGAAACTCCTTCGATCCCCGGGAGAAAGCGGGGGAGGGTTTCCTTTACCGGGCTTTCCCCGGGGCCTGCGAGACTCTGCGGCAAATGGTCGAAAATGTTTTGAAAAAAGAAAAAAATCCGTTGACAAGGCAGGTGGTTTTAAGTATAATGAATCATGCATTTCGGAGGAGAACCCCTGGAAATGTATTCGAATCGCATAGAGAATTATGAGTTCGGAGTCTGGAGAAGTACTCAAGAGGCCGAAGAGGTGCCCCTGCTAAGGGTATAGGTCGTTAACGCGGCGCGAGGGTTCAAATCCCTCCTTCTCCGTTTTCAGGCAATCGCCTGAATAAAAAAACAGCTTGAAAAAAGTTGTTGACAAAGCCTGTTGAATATGATAGTCTAAGCGGGCTGTCGCAAAAAGACAGG
>CAZJYM010000211.1:0-5846 GCA_964550245.1 uncultured Blautia sp.
TTTTTTCTCATCGGCAGTTCATCCAGAGCCTGCAGCCTCTCTCCAGCCTTTCCAGACCGTCTTTTACCCGCTCCCTGGGACAGGCGATGTTCATGCGCAGGAAGGCAGCTCCGGCCTGACCGTACTCCTCTCCCGCAGTTACCACCAGTCCGGTTTCCCGGCGGATGAATTCCTGCAGTTCCCCGGTATGGGAACACAGGGCGGAGCAGTCCAGCCACAGCAGGTAGGTAGCCTTTGAGGGAACCAGATGTATCTGGGGGATATGTTTTTTCAGGAACTCTCCTGCCATCTGTTTGTTTTCCAGGAGATAGACTCTCAGTTCATCCAGCCAGGGTTCTCCTTTCGTAAAGGCGGCGACGGCGGCAGGAACGGCAAACACACCGGGTTCGGCCACTTCATCTGTGTTCAGTCCCCGCCACACCCTGTGACGCAGTACCGGATCCGGTACGCTTACAGCCGCGGTACAAAGCCCCGCAAGGTTGAAAGCCTTGGTGGGAGCCAGGCAGGTGATGCTGTTTTGACGGCACTCCTCATTTACAGAGGCCAGGGGAACATATTCCTCCCCGGGATCCGTAATGTCGCAGTGGATTTCATCACTGACCAGGATCACATGGTATTTGGCGGCCAGGTGTCCCACCCGGGAGAGAGTTTCCCTGTCCCAGATCTTTCCTACCGGATTGTGGGGGTTGCAGAGAATCATCATACTGGTCTGAGGATCAGAAAGCTTCTTTTCCAGATCCTCCAGATCCATGGAGTATTCCCCTCTTTCATAATGGAGGGAACTCTCCAGCACATTTCTGCCGTTGTTGCGGATGGAGTTAAAGAAGATGTTGTAGACCGGAGTCTGAATCACCACATTTTCTCCCGGGGTGGTCAGCTTCCGAACCATGGAGGAGAGGGCGGGAACCACCCCGGTGCAGTAGATCAGGGATTCTTTGTCTATCTTGCAGTGATGTCTCCTCTCCCACCAGCCGCAGTAGGCATCATACCATTCATCGGTTACCAGGGAATAGCCGTACACACCCTGATTTAATCTTTCCTGCAGAGCTTCCCGGATCTCGGGAGCCGTGGGAAAGTCCATGTCTGCCACCCACATGGGCAGTTCCCCGTCCTTTACATCCCATTTGAGGGATCCCGTACCCCGTCTGTCCACCAGGGCATCCAGATCGTACTTCATCAGCAGGCCTCCTTACAGGGCTGGTCCCGGCAGACGATCACCGTTTTGGAGGGATCCACCCGGTCCTTTTCGATGATCAGCTCTCCGATGCTGTCCGCCGTGATTCTTCCGGAGGTGGGATTAAAGACGCTGTCAATTTTTCCACTGATGTCTGCCTCCACCGTGGAGTACTCAAAGGCCAGGGTGGTGTTCACCAGCTTGCAGTTTTTCATCACCAGGTTGTCGATGTAGCACAGGCCCTGGAGACTCTCCACCGTGCAGTTGATTAAAGTCAGGTCTTTGGCATTCCAGCCCAGGTACTCCCCGGAGATAAAGGAATCATACACCGTAACCCGCTCACCGTTCCAGAAGGCATCCTTGGAGAGCAGCCGGGAGTTTCTCACCTCCACATCCGTGGCTCCGTCAAAGCAGTAATTGCCGTACAGCACCAGTCCGTCCACCTTCACGTTGGAGCAGTTCATGGCAAAGTAGTCCCCTTTGGCCATCACATGGTCCAGGGTTACATCCTGACAGTGCCAGAGGGTTTCCGCAGCATTGGGGAAGGTGGTATTGCGAAGGGTGAGGTCCTGACAGCGCCGGAAGTTTTTGGGGGCTTCGATCTGGCAGTCCTCCACCGTGATGTGGTTGGTATACCACACCCCGGCTCTGGCCATCTCAAACCAGGCACACTCTCTGGCATGGATGTTTTCCGAGTACCACAGAGGATATTTCCACTTAAACATGGAGTGAAGAAGCTCTATGTTCCGGGTCTCCTTCAGGGGAGATTCCCCGTCCGTAAAAATGGTGTCTTCTATGATCAGGTCTCTTTCCTTGAAAAGAGGACGTTCTCCCACGTAATAGCCATCCCTGATGGTTCTCATAATCCGGCCGCCTTTCTGTTCTTTTCTATCTGAAACACCAGGTAATCCAGGGTATCCATGCAGGCCTTGCTTCTGTTGAATTCCTCCAGAAGAAGCTTCCTTCTTCGTTCCAGCATCTGCAGGGCTTCCCCTTCTTCTCCGGACTGCCACTTTTCCAGGAAGCAGCTGATCTCCTCCGGAGTACATCCCCCGTCCGTGAGGGCTCTGGTGAGTTTTTCTTCTGTCATTTGTTCTCCCCGCCTTTCAGTACACAAGTATACCTTCTCTTTTCCCAGGGGGCAAATACTTATGCTGCATGATTTTCCATGCTTGACAGGTATAATAATTTACTTTATAGTGTTGTTGGGTATTACAGGCAGGAAGGAAGGTGATGCATGATGGAACTGCGGGTTTTGGAATATTTTCTGGCGGTGGCCAGGGAGCAGAACATCTCCCGGGCTGCCGAGTACCTCCACATCACCCAGCCCACCCTTTCCAGACAGCTCAAAGATCTGGAGGAGGAGTTCGGGAAAACCCTGTTCATCCGGGGAAAGAGAAAGGTAACTCTCACCGAGGAGGGATTTTACCTGAGAAAGAGGGCGGAGGAGATTGTAAGCCTGGCCCACCGCACCCGGGAGGAGATGAGAAACCCCTGTGACGTGGTGGCCGGCGACATTTACATGGGTGTGGGGGAGACGGATTCCATCCGCCACGTGGCCAGAGTGATGGCGGATCTGCAGGAGCAGTACCGGGGCATTCACTTTCATCTGGTAAGCGGAGATTCGGCGGATCTGACGGAGAGACTGGACCGGGGGCTTTTTGATCTTTGTCTGCTGATGGGAGGCATTGACCAGTCCAGGTATGAGTACCTGGAGCTGCCCTACCGGGACAGATGGGGTGTGCTGATGCACCGGGACATGCCTTTGGCATCAAAAGAAGCCGTGACTGCGGAGGATCTGTGGGACAAACCCCTCATCGTGTCCCGGCAGATCCCGGGCAGTCCCCGCTTTGAAAAGTGGCTGGGAAGACCTTTATCCAGCCTGGATGTGGTGGCCACTTACAACCTGGTGATCAACGCCTCCATCATGGCCCAGGAAAAGATGGGCTATGTGCTGGCCCTGGACAAGCTGATCAACACCCGGGGACTGGATCTGGTGTTTTTGCCCTTCAAGCCGGAACTCACCCTGGGCATGTCCCTGGTGTGGAAGAAGTATCAGACGCAGACCAGGGCGGTGGAGAAGTTTCTGGAAGCTTTACTGGAGACAATGGGAGATTAAAAGACGGCCATGCAGGAATGCTCCTGCATGGCCGTCTTTTATGTCTCTGCCGCATAGATCTCGATCTCGTTTTCAATCTCCAGAAAGTCATCCTCCCTTAAAGGTCCATGCACCACATCCACAGTGAGGCCCAGCATCTCCTCCAGCCTCACCTTTGCCATAGACAGTGTAAGCAGGCTGATGGGATCCCGAAACTCCAGGATCAGGTCAATGTCACTCTCCGGCGTGCTTTTCCCACTGGCCTGGGATCCGAAAAGTGTTACTCTGGTGAAGGCAAACTCATCGGCGATCTGTTCCACCGCTTCCCGGATTGTCTGGATATCCATCGTTTTTCTAACGGCGGATGTCGTAGTTCATGTTCATGAGGTTGCGGATGGAGGACACATCATCGGTGATGTTGGCGTCTCCCCGGATGGTGTGCTTGATGGCGCTGCTGGCCACCGCGAAGTTTACGATGTCCATGGCCCGGTAGTCTTTCATGATGGCGTAGATTAATCCGCTGGCAAAGGCGTCTCCTCCGCCTACCCGGTCCAGGATGTTGAAGGTGAAAAGCTTGCTCTCAAAGGTGTGTCCCTCATACCACATGAAGGCTTTCAGGCTGTTTTCACTTCCGCTGTGGGCGTAGCGCACGTGTCTGGCAATGCACTTCAGGTTGGGATAGCGCTCGATAAAAGCCTGGAAGATGTCATCCTGCTCCTCATAGCTGGGCTGCAGGGGGACTCCGTCTTTCACATCTCCCTTGGAGTGATCATTTTCATCTCTCCAGAGGTGATAGGGTTCGATTCCCATCAGCACGTCCACGTAGGGCAGGCACTGGGTACAGAAATCCCTTGCCTCCTCCCAGGACCAGAGGGTACTGCGGAAGTTTCCGTCAAAGCTTACGGTGAGGCCTTTTTCTTTGGCAACTTTCAGGCTGTTCAGGATCAGATCCCGGCATCCGGGAGAGAGAGCCGGAGTGATGCCGCTTAAATGAAGCCAGGTAAAGCCATCCAGCAGTTTGTCCAGATCGACAGTGCTGAAGTCAAACTCCGCCATGGCGCTGTGCTTTCTGTCATAGATCACCTTGCTGGGACGGATTCCAAAGCCGGTTTCCAGGTAGTAGCTTCCCAGCCGGTGGGTGGGTGTCTGCTCCGGGGTGCTTAAGATCACCGGGGTAGCGTGCACGTCGTTGCTGCGCAGCATGCGGACGGCGCTTTTTCCCAGGCTGTTGTTGGGAACCACCGTAAAGAAGGTGCTGCTGATTCCCAGGTTGGCCAGGGCCAGAGCGATGTTGGCCTCGCTTCCCCCGTAGCTGGCCTCAAAGCTGGTGGCCATGCGGATCTTTTCATAGTTGGGAGGGGTGAGCCGAAGCATGATCTCGCCGATGGTGATGAAGCGGTTTTCCGTGTCATCGTGTTCGCGAAGCAGTGGATTGCTGTGTTCCATAATCTTCCTCCTTCCTCAGGTTCTTATTGGTCTACCGGTTCATCAGCCGGTACCGGTTGGGAGTTACACCGAACACCTTCTTGAAAGCCCGGATGAAGTTTTCCGGGTTTTCATATCCCAGTACCTCGCTGATGCGGGTCATGTCCAGGTCCGAGTGGATGAGATATTCCCGGGCGGTCTGGAACCGGACCTGGCGCACCAGCTGGGAGAAGTTGGCCCCCAGATGGCTCTTCAGATACTTGGAGCAGTGGGGAACGGTGTAGTGGAGCTGTCTGGCCAGATCAGCCAGGGTGATGGTGGCAAAGTTCTTGCGGATCATGTTCAGGAGCTCCTGGTCGGACATCCTGGCTCCCGAGGGGGCTTCCTCCACCACCCGGCCGGGATGTTCTCCCATTCTGGCAAAGAAGGGCAGCAGGAAGTTTTCCAGGGTGTGTTCCCCCTTTTCCTCCGGATCCATCATGATCTGAAACATGGTCACTGCCATGGTCTTCAGGGGCATGTCCCTTCCGGTCTGGAAGAGCAGGTAGCCGTCCTGGTTTTCCTTATGAAAGCTGTCCGCCAGAAAGTGTCCCCAGAGGGTATCCCCCTCTAAAAGAGAGGAACAGGTCCCCTTAAAGAGAGAGGGGTGGATGGCAAAACAGAGAAGTATGCTCTCCGGGGCGCTTTTGCAGTCATGGACTACCCGGGGCGGCACCAGACAGAAATCTCCCTCATGCAGCGTTTCCAGGTGACTGCCGATGGCGGCGGTACAGCTGCCGGAGAGCACGTAGCAGGCCTTATAGTGGTCATGCATGTGTTCCCCGAAGGGACAGTCCGGATGGCGGGTGATGAAAAACTGCCTTCCCCTGGGGATGTGCACATCACAGCTTTGCTTCAGAAAGCTGCGGAAGTGTTCCCAGGACACCATGGGCACACCCTTTTCTCCCGGTTCGGTTTCCCGTTTCCTTTCCCAGGCAGCAGGGGGGAAATGGTATTCTCTGATCTGCTCCATCATCAGTTGTTCTATCATCCGGTCCTTATTTTTCCGGACCTCATCGCCGGGGCTATTCATGGAAATTTCCTCCCCTTTCTTTCAATGGTAAAAGTATACCACGATTTTCCCCAAAAGGGAATCAAAAATCAGATCCG
>CAZJYM010000212.1:0-1197 GCA_964550245.1 uncultured Blautia sp.
CCGTTGATGGTCACCCAGGCATGACGGGTGAGTCCGTCCGCCGCTCCGTCCCGGTTTCCGCTTACCCGGCCGCAGACCACGTAGGGACGGTAGCCGATCTCTGCTGCCAGAGCTGCGAATCCGCAGGCAAAGGCATAGCAGTTTCCTCCTCCGGTGCTGAGCATGTCCAGGGCTTCCTGCTTCTGCCATCCCTTTTGAGTGAGATCCGGATAGCTGGCCCAGTAGCCAAAGCGTCCCTGAGAAGTGAGGTAATTCCAGGCGGCCCGCAGTTTCGAGGAGTCGCTCATGCCCTCGTTTGTGATACCGGCAAGGATCTGCCGGGTTTTGATCTTCAGCCCGGCGGCGGCGTTGTCCTCGGCCTTTCCGTCCTTGCCGAAGTTGATGCCCTCGAAGCTCTTGTTGGTCCAGAGCTCCCCGGAGGAAGCGCTGGCGTAGTAGAGATCATTTCCCAGCACCAGCCAGCCGGTGGAAACCTTGGAGTTGTTATTCACATAGTAGCGTTTGCCGGATACGGTGTAAAAGCCGGCTGTCTTGGGTCTTATCTGAGCTCCCTTGTCGTCAAAGAGATAGAGGCCGGCTCCGATCTGTACCGTTCCGACTTTCACCTGTCCCTGGGGGTTCACATAGTACCTCTTTCCGGCTACACTGACCAGAGTCTGAGTTTTGGGCATCACCAGAGCGCCGTTGGCCCGGAAGAGATACATCTTCTTCCCGATCTTAACAACGCCGGTACTGGCGATTCCTTTGGTGTTTACATAGAACCTCTTCCCGTTCATGTTTACAAAGGAGGGTTTGGCGGGCTGTACCAGCGTACCGTCATTTCGGAAGAGATAAAGCTTTCCCTCCACTTTTTTGTTTCCCGTGCAGGCATAACCGCTGCTGCCGAAATAGTAGGTGTCATCCCCAAGGGTTACCCAACGTCTTTTTACCTTCCGGCCGTCCTCGTAGTAGGCGGTTCCTCCCGCCTCTTCCACCAGGCCGTCCTCCTCATCATCTGCACGGAGAAGTAAAAGTTCCTCCTCCTCTTCCAGAAGAGCTTCCGCTTTGACACCCACGGATGGGATGCACAAAAGCAGCAGCGCCGTCAATAGTATCTCCTTTACAAATGCAGCAGGTTTCATGGTTCTGTTTTCCTCCCGATAAAAACAAGGAGCGACTGGGGCCAGGCCGCTTAAATCTCTAGTTGTATCGCAGTGT
>CAZJYM010000212.1:1297-5840 GCA_964550245.1 uncultured Blautia sp.
TCAGATCTCTACGTTGATGTATCCCTTAGCTTTATAGTACTTCTGCGCTGTAGCGCTTTTCAGCTGATACAGCTTGAAATTCAGTCCCTTCCGGTTGCTGCTGTACTTCTCCACCAGGGGATCGTAGGTATACCACTTGCCGTTTAACTTGACTTCCACCCAGCCGTGGGGCTGTGTCTTGCCTTTGGTGTAGATCTCCGCATCCCCGTAGCCGATGCGCACATCCAGACCGGTGGCTCTCCTTATAAGGAAGGCCAGTCCGGAAGCGTAGTGATAGCAGCTGGCTCCGGAGCCCTCCAAAAAGGCTTTGGCAAAGGTGTTCTCCCAGCCCTTCTCGGCACTTTCCGGCTTAAAGCCCACCGCGTTTCCATAGCCGTAGGAGGTTTTCACCAGGTTGTACAGCTTTTTGATGGCAGTCTTGTTGGCTGTCTTGGCGGTGATCTTCTGTCCCTTTATAAGGGCGTCCATTCTGGTGACCAGATCGGAGTCAATGGCTTTGTTCTTTCCGGAGTAGGCTCCGTTCTTATTAAAGTAGTAGGTAAAGTAAGCCTTTCCATCCGGGGACTTGGCCGTATACCAGCATCCCTTTTTGGCTGCTCCGTTCTCGCCGAAGTAGTATTTCTTGCCCTTTACGGTTTCCCAGGTATTGGTTACCTTTTTGCCCTTGGAATTATAGTAGTACAGGTTGTTCTTCTCCTTGACCAGGCCCTGCTTCCCGGAAGCAGCGGATACGCTCACCTGGGGAACCATGGTCAGCGTCAGGCACAGCAGAAGCAAAAAGACGCCGATTCTTTTCATCCATCCCTTTTTCATGATTCTTCCTCCCTGTTTAAATCTTAGTAGTACTCATACCCCACACTGCCGTCGGAGTAGAGGATCTCCCAGTATCCGTGTCCGGAACCGTCACAGTCGTCGTAAGCCTGACGGCTCACCTCATAGACGGCCTCCGGTGCCGGTTCCTGAGGCGCAGGCGCGGCAGCACCGGATGAACCGGAAGAACTGCTGCTCTGGCTCTGGGCTGCTGCCGCGGCAGCGGCTGCCGCTTCCTGGGCGGCCTTTACCAGCTCGTCCACTTTCGCCTTGTCATCGGTTACATAGCTGTGGAAGATGTATCCGGTCACATCCTCCCCTTCCACCTTCACCCATCCGGGAACCCCGGCAACGGCTGTCCACTCGGCACCCAGGGTGGTAACCTTCAAGGACTTGGATTCGGTGCTGGCTTCCTCCCGCACATTCACATCCGTGGTGGCATAGATGGTCACCTTTTCTTCCAGTTCCTTTTCCTCTCCGGTTTCCAGAGCTTCCTCATCGGCTCCGGTCTCTGATTTATAGTAGATGTAGAGGCAGCCCCATTCCTCTTCCAGGTGGGGCTCGGTCCACTGATCCGGAGTCACGTTTTCGAAAGTGTGTTCAGCGGCCTCCTCACTGTCCTCCGTGAGAACCAGGTTCCAGGTCTCTTCCGTCCCCTCCGTCTTTTCCGCCTTCTCATAAGAAGCCCCCGAAAAGGCGATCTCCGTATTGTTGGTGATGGTGATCTCACCGGAATCCAGGGTCACCTGGATGTCCTCCGGAACCTTTTCCTCCTCCGCCGGGGTGGGGGTGGCATCGGCATCCGCCGCAGCCACCGGGCAGACCGTGAAGGATATGGCTGCCGTCAGGGCCAGTAGAAAGCTTAGCGTTCTCCGTTTCATTGTGGTACAACCTCCTTTAATATTTCTTTATGAATAAGTTCCAGCGATGACTCATCCCCCCGGAAGACTTCCACCAGGGTGCCGTCCGCCAGAATCGTATCCCCTCTTACATAGAGACAGAAGCCTCCGGGATCCGTACTGCCGTCCGGAAGCTCCAGATCCATGGGAAAAGCCTCGTAAAGGGCATTCCCGTCGATTCTCACAAAGATCCGGGTCTGGTCATCCAGGTATCCGGGGAGAATCCGGCCGGAGATCTGCTTTAAGAGTCCCTGATTCTTCAGTACAAGATCAGCAGCTCCTCCGCCCGCATCGGCAGGCTCCAGGATCTGTCCCTCATAGGCCACAGCCATGGCTTCCATGGCCGGCGGGGATGAAACCATCTCGGGCAAAAACCGCTCCGCCCGCACAATCATCACCGTGTCCGCCTGATGGGCTTCCACATCCGTCAGCTGGTAGGGAACCCCTCTGGAGAAGTAGGCCTGGCCGTAAGAGCCTGCCAGGAAGGGAAGCAGGGCATTGCCGAAGGAATCCCGGTAGACCACCAGGCTTCCTGTCTTTCCGGCTGCCGTGGTGCTGATCCTGGGGGCAAAGTTGCTCTCCACCTCCTCCACGTAGGTAAAGGAAGGGCCGGGATCAAAGTAGATCTCTTCCTCCGGCGTCATGGCCAGGGGATAGAGCATCTGATCCAGATCTCCGTCGAAATCCTTCTTCGTGGTGTAATCCTCTCCCTGACAGGAGACATGTTCCTTTCCCAGGGTATTCAGGATGGAGTCTGCTGCCAGGGCCGCTCCCTTGTTGTTCCAGTGGGAATCTCTTTTGTGATAGAGGACCTCATCCTGATCCCGGAACACCGTAAAGAGGTCTGTGAATGTCACACCCTCCTGCTCCAGGAGAGGAATCAGGTGGGAGATGTTGTTGTCCTCCGTCACCTTCATCTTATAATAGTATGGCATGTGCTCCCCGTAAAGAGAATTTTTATTGGGAGCCACCGCAAAAACAAAGTCAACCCCTTTGGCTCTTAAAGCTCTTTCCGTCATGCCCATGGTATGGGCCAGATTGAAAAGGCTCCGGGAGGACAAAAGGTCTGTCCCCTGGTAGTCCGCCAGGGAATCCTTGTAGTAAAGCCATCCGTCACTTCCCTGGATCACCCCGGAGGCTGTAGAAACCCCCAGCACCTTTCCCTGAATCAGGGCGTTGGCGGTCACCAGTTCGTTTCGAAAGGCAAAGTGTTCCTGAAAGTAGTCCCCCAGCTGGGAGAGCCACTCTTTGTTGACTCCCTCCTCCGTCACCAGAGAGGGGATTTCTGAGAGTTCCCGGTTTTCCGAAGAAGCTTCCTCCCCTTTAAGGGGAAGAAAGACAAAGGGAATCAGACAGAGGACAAAAAAGAAAACAATGTAAACAATCTTCCATCTCTTCATGACCTTCTCCCCCTCTCCTAAAACCTGAAATAGATAAAGGGATTGTAGGTTCCCCCGGCCAGAGACAGGATGGAAAGCACGAGACCCACAAGGCTTACAGCATAAGAGAAGCCCTCCCATCCCCGTATCTTTTCCAGAGCTTTCTTAACCGGGAAGCAGGCGATCAGGGCTGCCCCAAAGGTCAGAATCACCGTCGGAGTCAGCTGGGAAAGCAGTAATACCATCCCCTCCGATTCAAACGTAAAGCCGGTAAACATGCGGCCCACCCAGAAACAGGCCCTTCCCATGGTCTCCACCCGGAAGAAGACGAATCCCAGGCACACCACCAGCAGCGTATATACCCTCTGGAAGAAGGTCTTTACCTTTCCCCCGGCACTTTTAAGAACCGGCACATACTCCTCCAGCAGAAGGAAGAATCCGTGGTAGGCTCCCCAGAAGAGAAAGTTGAGGGATGCCCCGTGCCAGATGCCGGTGCATAAAAATACAATCATCCGGTTGATCACCGTGCGCAGCTTACCCTTCCGGTTTCCACCCAGAGGAAAGTAGAGGTATTCCCGAAACCAGCCTGATAAGGACATGTGCCACCTTCTCCAGAACTCCTGAATGCTGGAGGAGATGTAGGGGTAGTTGAAGTTCTCCTTAAAGTGAAACCCAAACATCCATCCCAGTCCGATGGCCATGTCGCTGTATCCGGAGAAGTCAAAGTAGATCTGAAGCATGTAGGCGATGGCGGCGGTCCAGGCCAGAAGGATGTTGACTTCCGAGTCCCCCGCGGCATAAAGGGTATCCGCCACCAGCCCCATGGTGTTGGCGATCAGCACCTTTTTGCAAAGCCCTGCGGAAAACCGGCGGATTCCCACGGCCACGCCCTCCACGGTCTGCTGTCTGTCTTCAATCTCTCTTTCCACGTCGTGGTAGTAGACGATGGGCCCCGCAATCAGCTGGGGGAAGAAGGAGATGTAAAGCAGCACCTTGGGGAAGCTCTTTTGAAAGGCTGTATGTCCCCGGTACACATCGATCACGTAGGAGAGGGCCTGGAAGGTGAAAAAGGAGATCCCGATGGGCATGCGGATCTGGGGAACCGGTATGCCAAGTCCCGTCAGGGAGTTGAGGGATTCCACCAGAAAGCCCGTGTACTTAAAGTAGATGAGGATTCCCAGATTCCCCAGCACGGCCAGAATCAGCAGAGGCTTTTTCCAGTTGGAGAAAGTTCCGATCCACCTGGCGCACAGGTAATTAAAGAGCGCCGAGAGAATCAGCAGAATCACATACACCGGCTCGCCGTAGGCATAGAAGGCCAGACTGGCCAGCAGCAGCATGGCGTTTTTCCACCGGATTCCGGGTACAATGCAGTGGAGCAAAAAGACCACCGGCAGAAAAACGCACAGAAAAGTCATTGAACTAAATACCATGAATTCCTGCTCCTGTCAAGAA
>CAZJYM010000213.1:0-5776 GCA_964550245.1 uncultured Blautia sp.
GAATGAAAAGGAGGAACAGGGATGAAAATACAGGCACAGATCAGGGTGAATGCCCTGAAGGGAACGGAAGGGTTTTTGAGAAGCTATCAGAAGCTGGTTAAAGAGGTGGCCATCCCCTATCAGTACGATGTGCTCCGGGACCAGGCGGAAGGCGTAGAGAAAAGCCACGTGATGGCCAACTTCGCCAATGCGGGGGCGGTGCTTTCGGGGAAGGATCCGGGAGACGGCTTTTACGGGATGGTGTTTCAGGACAGCGACGGGGCCAAGTGGCTGGAGGCGGTGGCCTACTCTCTGGAACTGTTTCCGGATCCGGAGCTGGAGGAGAAGGCGGATGCCTTTATCGAGCTGATCCGTGCCGCCCAGGATGAGGACGGATACTTAAATACCCGTTTTACCATCAAGGACCGTGACCGCAGATGGCAGAACCTGAGTGAAGGTCATGAGCTTTACTGTGCGGGACACATGATGGAGGCGGGGATCGCCTACTATGAGGCTACGGGAAAGAGAACCCTGCTGGATGTGGTGATTAAAAACGCGGAACATATCTACCGGCGTTTCATCACGGAAGGAAAGAAGGGATTTCCGGGACATCCGGAGATCGAACTGGCATTGATGAAGCTTTACCGCTGCACGGGAGACCGGCGCTGGCTGGAACTGGCCGGGCACTTCCTCGATGAGAGGGGACAGGATCCGGAGTTTTTTGCAAAAGAATCCCGGGAGAGAGGCTGGTATGTGTGGGGAAGCATGCCCGCCGATCCTTTCTACAACCAGAGCCATGCTCCCGTAAGAGAACAGTCGGACGCTGTGGGACACAGCGTCCGGGCAGTCTATCTCTACACCGCCATGGCGGATCTGGCCTCGGAGACCGGGGATCAGGAACTGCTTGCCGCCTGCCGCCGGCTCTGGGAGAGCATTGTAAAGAGAAGGATGTACATCACCGGCGGCATCGGCTCCACCGTACAGGGGGAAGCCTTTACGGTGGACTTTGATCTGCCCAACGATACGGTGTATGCAGAGACCTGCGCCTCCATCGGTCTCATCTATTTCGCCTCCCGGATGCTGGAGACGGAAGTGAAGGGGGAATACGGCGATGTGATGGAGCTGGCCCTCTACAACACGGTGCTGGCGGGGATGCAGCTGGACGGGAAGAGATTCTTCTATGTGAATCCCCTGGAAGTGGTGCCGGGGATCTCGGGGGTGGCGGTAACTCACCAGCATGACCTGCCCCAGAGACCGGCCTGGTATGCCTGCGCCTGCTGTCCTCCCAACGTGGCCAGAACCTTGTCCTCCATCGCCCGCTATGCCTACGGGGCTTCTGCGGATACCGGATACTGCCATCTCTTTGTAAGCGGGGAGGTGGATTTTGGAAACGGCCTGGTGGTCTCCTGCGCGACAGAATACCCCTACGGCTTTACGGTGAGATATGAGGTGAAAGAGGGGGAGGGAAACCTTTCCGTCCGCATTCCCGGATGGAGCACAAAGACGAGTGTTTCCAGAAACGGAGAGAAGCTGGAAGTAAAGACCCGGGAAGGGTATCAGTACTTTGAAGGTCTGAAGACGGGAGATGTGCTGGAGCTTACCCTGGATGACAGTCCCCGGTTTATCTATGCCTCCTCCCGGGTTCCCGCAGATTCCGGCAGGGCAGCCATGAAGAGAGGTCCTCTGGTGTACTGTCTGGAAGGAGTGGACAATGAAGGGGATGTGCTTTCCCTTTCCCTGGATACCCGGGAGATGCCCGTTCCCGACGGAGGAGTCCCGGGCCTTCCGGAAGACGTGGTCTCCCTTCGGGTCCGGGGCTTCCGCCAGGAAAAAACGGAGGATCTGTACATGAATCATCCTCCGGTGGTGACTCCCTGTGAGATCCGGGCCATCCCCTACTATGCCTGGGGCAACCGGGGAGAAAACCAGATGCGGGTCTGGATCCCGGTCCGGATGTAGATCAGTCCTCGTAGGAAAAGATGGGACGGCCTTCTTTGTCAAAACGGATCGGCATCAGCATGGCATGCCGGTCCGGGTTGTAGAGGGGATTGCCCACGATCTCTTCATGCGTTCTGGCGTGATAGCACATGACGGGGTTGCCTTCTTCATCGGTTGTGAAGCTGTTGTGGCCGGGACCGTAGATGCCCTTTGCAGGATCGGAGCGCAGCACCGGCTCCCGCTCTTTGGTCCAGGACCGGGGATCCAGAAGGTCTGAATCCTCTGAAGCGGTGAGCATGCCCATGCAGTACTCCGGACCGGTCTCCGAAGCGGAGTAGGTGAGGAAGATCTTTCCGGCGTGGTGAATCACGGCGGGACCTTCGTTTACCCAGAATCCCACCCGCTCCCAGGGGTAGTCCGGGGTTGTGAGTAAAACCTGCACCGTCTCCAGTTCCGTGGGGGATTTCATCCTGGCGATGTACAGGTTGGAGATCTGGGGGTGTACGCTGACCTTTTCGGCCCACACATAGTAGTGTTCTCCCCGGTTTTCAAACACGGTGGCATCCAGGGAGAAGGCCTCAAAGGAGAAGGGATCCCCTTTGGCCCGTTTCATCTTTCCCCTTTCAACCCAGGGATCACCAAGGGGATCATCTCCGGTGCACTCCAGCACGTAGGGGCGGATGGACCAGATGTCATCCACGTCTCCTCCGGAGTAGTAGACGTACCATTTACCCTCCAGGTAATGAAGTTCCGGGGCCCAGATGTGATAACTCATGATGCCTTTTTCGTGTTTCTTCCAGATCTTTACTTCCTCCGCTTCTGAAAGACCGAAGAGAGTTCTGGATCTGCGAAGGACAATGCCGCTGTAGTCCGGGATGGAGGCGGTAAAGTAGTAAGTTCCGTCCGTATGGCGGTAAACATAAGGGTCTGCCCGCTGCAGGATCCAGGGTTGATTGAATTTGCGTGGGCTTTTTTCATTCATTATAAAACCTCCGATAGCAGTAAGATATGAAAATCTGTCCGGTAATCCGGACACAAAATGTGGGGTATCGTATGCTTTATATCAAAAACATTGAGGACGGGGAAGCCATCTTTCGGGCACTGGCTTCTCCCCTTCGCATCCGCATCATCAAACTCCTGCTGGAGAGCCGGGAGATGAACATGGGCGAGCTGGCCGCTGCTTTGGGGATCACCAACGGAGCCCTTACCAGCCACATCCGCAAGCTGGAGGAGAGCGGCATTGTCACCATCCTCACGGAAAGTGCCGGACACGGAAACCAGAAGGTATGCCGCATGAACGTGGATAAGATCCTCATCGACGTGATTCCCCGGGACGAGGTGTCTGCTTCCAACAGCTACTCCATCGACATTCCCGTGGGGGATTACTTCCAGTACCGGGTCTGTCCCACCTGCGGGCTTTCTACCGCCCGGAACCTGATCGGCACCGTGGACGATCCCCGGTATTTCGCCCATCCGGACCATGTGGACGCCCAGATCCTCTGGCTGGCCAGAGGACATGTGGACTACCGCATTCCCAACCTGGTCCCTGCCGGTCACCGGATCGATCAGATCACCATGTCCTTCGAGATCGGCAGCGAGGCTCCGGGAGTCAACAGCAACTGGCCCTCGGACATCAGTTTTGTTCTCAACGGCGTAAAGCTTGGTACCTGGACCTCCCCCGGGGACTTTGGGGATGTGCACGGCATGTTTACCCCCAGCTGGTGGTTTCCCAACTGGAATCAGTACGGGACCTTAAAGATGCTGGAGATCAACCGGCAGGGCACTTTTATGGACGGTCTGAAGATCTCCGAGGTGACCACTTCCCAGTTAAACCTGGACTTTCAAAGTGACATGCAGTTTCGATTCCAGGCTCTGGAGAGCGGGGGACACGCGGGAGGCATCACCCTTTTCGGAAAGGGATTTGGAAACTACAACCAGGACATCAAAGTCAGAGTTTACTACAGCCCCGGGGAGTAACCCCGGGGCTGTTGTTTTACCATCTGGAGGGAGTGTCCGGACACCGGCGGATCTTTTTGGCGGCCCGAAGCTCCACATAGCAGCCGCACAGAGTGCACATGCCGTCTGTGAGAAGGGGGCACTGCCCGCAGATCTCAAGCCTGGTATCGTAAACATCCTGGGAGACCTTCTCATCCTCGCTCAGGTTTTTGATATAGCTGTCCAGCTTCTGGAAGAATTCCTCCCGGGTTTCCGAGTAGAGGAGACATTTGCGGCAGGGGTGAAGTCCCCCGTCCATCAGCGGATTTCCAGGGTAAGGCCCAGAACGCAGCGGGGAGGAACCGTAAGGGAAAGTCCCTCTTCGGTGATCCTGTAAGATTCAAACTTTTCAAGACCTACACACTGGGGCTCCTCAAAGGTGTTCTTTGCTTCCTTTTCACCGTGTACCATCTCTCCCTTTACGGAGACGACGGAATGTCCGGAGAGGGATACGGTGATGGGAACCGCATCTGTCAGGGAGGCGTTGGTGAGGGTGAGGAACACGGTGCCGTCCTCGGAAAGGGAGGCGGACTGGGTGATCTCGGGCACCGGGTATTCATCTTCCAGGGAAAGTTCTTTTGTTTCTACGGAGCTTTCCAGCAGGATTCCTTCCTGATGCTGCTTGTACAGATCAAACACGTGGTAGGTGGGCGTCAGGATCATGGAGGCTCCCTCCGTCAGGATCACGGACTGAAGCACGTTGATGGTCTGAGCCAGGTTGGCCATTCTTACACGGTCGGAGTGACTGTTGAAGATGTTCAGGGTGATGCCGGCCACCAGGGCGTCCCGGATGGTATTCTGCTGATAGAGGAATCCCGGATTGGTGCCCGGTTCCACCGTATACCAGGTGCCCCACTCGTCTACCACCAGGGCAATGGCCTTCTCCGGGTCATACTCGTCCATGATGGCGCTGTGGTTCTTAATCAGGGTATCCATGTAGCAGGCTCTGGAGAGCGTCCGGTACCAGGAGGCGTCGTCGAACTCGGTGGCGCTTCCCTTGTCTTTCCAGCCGTTGGGATGGACGTAGTAGTGAAGGGAGAATCCGTCCATGTGTCCGTGAACTTCCGGTGCGCTGTGGCGGAAGCAGGTATGGAGAACCTCTCTGGTCCACTCATAGTCGTCCACGTTGGGACCGCAGCAGATTTTCTGGACTTTCTGTTTTCCGTAGTTGCGGATGAAGGTCTGATATCTCCGGTATTCATTGGCATAATACTCGGGAGTCATGTTTCCGCCGCATCCCCAGTTTTCATTGCCCACGCAGAAGTAGGAGAGAGGCCAGGGTTTTTCCCTGCCGTTCTTTTTCCGAAGCTCCGTCATGGGGGAAAGCCCGTCCAGGGTGATGTACTCCACCCATTCGGACATCTCCCGCACCGTGCCGCTTCCCAGGTTTCCGTTTACATAGGCCTCGCATCCCAGCTGGGAGCACAGCTCAAAGTACTCATGAGTTCCGAAGCTGTTGTCCTCGGTGACGCCGCCCCAGTGGGTGTTGAGCATCTTTTTGCGGCTTTCCTTGGGACCGATTCCGTCCATCCAGTGGTATTCATCGGCAAAACATCCCCCGGGCCAGCGAAGCACGGGGATTTTTATCTTTCTCAGGGCTTCCACCACATCGGTTCGAATGCCCTTCTCATTGGGAATGGAGGAGTCCTCCCCCACATAGTAGCCTCCGTAGATGCACCGTCCCAGATGCTCGGAGAAATGGCCGTAGATTTCCTTATGAATCCTGCTCAGTTTTTTATCAGGATTAATGGTCAGTGTCGTCATTTGCATTCTCCTTATACAGTAAGATTCCCTCCGGGAACTCCGCAGGTACTGCTTTCATAATATTATCTCTAAAAGAAAAAAATAGCAATCCCTTCTTTAA
>CAZJYM010000214.1:0-5751 GCA_964550245.1 uncultured Blautia sp.
TGTCATTGGGATGCATCCGGTTGTCATCCGTTTTGTATCCGATCAGCACCGGTCTTTTCGTCCCGTTCCTTCCGGAATCGGGACTTCCTCCCTGCGATTTACATGACCCATCCGAATCTTCCTCTTTTTTGTTTATTATACCCGCCCTCACCCGCAAAAAGCAACAGAATTTCTCTCCCTTGCGAAGGTTGAAGGGGCATGCTAAGATAAAACCAGGCCTGCAGGACCCAAAAACGGCAGGCCGGACACCAAAAAAGCGTCAGGCAGGTTGACGCTTTAAAGAGAAAGGAAAACCCATGGATCGAATCCTTCACTTATGGGTGGACAGATCACAGGAAGGAAAAACCATCCTGGATCTTCTGCGGGAGAAGGGCTTTTCCCGAAACATCCTCAACTCCATGAAGACTGTGCCGGATGCCATCCTGTTAAACGATGCCCCGGTTTTTGCCACCACCGTCTTACAGGAAGGGGATCTGCTGCGGATACACGTTCCGGAGACTGAAAACAGCCGCATAAAGCCTGTCCCCATGAAGCTGGAGATCCTCTTTGAGGATGAGGACCTTCTGATCCTCAATAAACCGGGAGACACCCCGGTTCATCCCTCCCCGGGAAACTATGAGAACACCATTGCCAACGGAGTCGCGGACTACTGGGCCCGTCAGGGCCTTCCCTCTGCCTTTCGCTGTGTAAGCCGCCTGGACCGGGATACCACCGGAGCCCTGCTGCTGGCCAAAAACCCTTTAAGTGCCTCCCTTTTATCGGCACAGATGAAGGAGAGGAAGATCAGACGCACCTACCTGGCCGTTGTAGAGGGCTTTCCTCCCGGGGAGGGAAGCATAGAGGCACCCATAGCCAGAGCAGAAGGGTCGGTGATCACCAGAGAGGTAAACTTTGAAAGAGGAGAACCGGCGGTTACCCACTTTAGAAGGCTTGACACAAAAGGATCCTTCTCTCTTCTGGAGCTTCACCTGGAAACCGGAAGGACTCACCAGATCCGGGTCCACATGAAATACCTGGGATACCCTCTCCCGGGGGACTACCTGTACAACCCGGTGTATGACACTTTTACCCGCCAGCCTCTCCACTCCTGGAAGATCTGCTTTGTTCACCCCGTCACCGGAGAAGAGATGGAGATCACCGCCCCGGTGCCGGAGGAGTTTAAAAGGGTATTTCCCTCCCTATAGGCTCCTGTGCTTACGGATCTGCAGGTAGGCGATTTCCAGAAATACAAAGTTGGCCACCGTAAAAATGGCCACATAGCCGGGCATGATGCCGATTCCCACACTCTGCTGAAGTTTTCCGAAGATCATGGGCATAAAGGTACTGCCCGCATAGGCGGAAGCCATCTGCAGACCGATGGCGGCTCCGCTGTAACGGGAACCGAAGTTGGCGGGAGCCATGTGCTGAATGGCCGGGTATACGGGACCCATACCCGCTCCCACAATGAGAAAGCCCAGGGCGGGAAGAAGGTATCCCTTTGAGGGAAGGGCAGCCAGAATAATCCCGGCCAGTTCCACTATAAGACCCACCCGGATCAGCAGCCGGTCTCCCAGCCGGTTGGAGACAAAGCCGGAGATCAGCCGTCCGAACATCAGTCCCCCGAAGACCAGGGAACCGGAGGCGGCCACCAGCTCCGTGCTCATCTGGGGCCTGGTTCCGGCAAAGTAGCTGGGTGTCCACAAAAAGCAGGTGGCTTCCCCGGCACAGTAGGAGAAGAAGGCGATCATGGTGGATACCACCCCGGAAACCCGGATGGTCTCAGAGATCCCTGCACTCTCCGCCCGTTCTAAATCTTCTGCTTTTTCATTCTGCTTCCACAGAGGAAGAGAGAGGATACAGATCACCAGGATCCCTGCCTGAAGAAAGGCGGTCCAGCGGTAGCCCTCATTCCAGCGGGCATACTTTAAAGCCGCCGCCATCAGGTTGGGACTGATGATGGCCCCCAGTCCGTAGAAACAGTGAAGAAAGTTCATGACGGAGGAGGAGTAGTGCTCCGCCACATAGTGATTCAGTGCCGCATCCACGCTTCCCGCTCCCAGTCCGTAGGGAGCCACAAAGAGAAAGAGCATCCAGTACCGGGTGGAAAAGGAAAACCCCAGCAGTCCCACCACGGTGAGAAAGATGGAACCCACCACGATCCATCCCGTTGACACCCGTTTCATCAGCCTGGGGGACAGCAGAGCCGACAGGATGGTCATGGCGGAGATGGACATGGAAACATACCCGGCGTAGGAGGATGGCACCCCGAACACGACCTGCATGGCCGGCCATCCGGAACCCAGAAGGGAATCCGGCAGTCCCAGGCTTACAAAGGCCAGATAGATGACAGCGATCAAAAGAGAACCCATGACGTTTTATTAAAGGCTTTTTCCAAAAGCATAAAGCTGCCGGCGTTTTTCCTCCGAATGGTTTTCCTTCCCATTAGCGGTGAAAATGCCCATGTTTTCCACACCCCAGTACTCCACAATGCCCTGGAAGTACTCCGTAATGGCCGCTCCGTACACAAACCTGCTGCCGGAGCTCATGATCAGGGCCGTCTTCTTTACGTTCTTCGGAATGTCAATGGCATAGGTTCTGTGAATCACCGCCTGCAGCTGGGATGATAGGGTGAAATAGTAGATGGGAGAGGCAAAGACCACCATGTCCGCAGTAAGGATCTCCGGGTAGATTTCCTGCATGTCATCCTTCTGTACACAGACTCCCCTTTCCTTTTCCCGGCAGTACTCACATCCCAGACAGCCGTGGACGTTTTTATGGGCCACATTGATGACATGGACTTCATGACCCGCTTCCCCGGCTCCGTCTGCAAAGGCCTTGACCATGTCTGAAGTGGCTCCGTTGATGTGGGGGCTTCCGTTTAAAACCAGTATCTTCATTCCTCTTCTCCTCCTCTGATTGTGATCGTCACATCTCCGTTGCTCAGAAGATCTGTCAGATCCTCCTGTGTCTGATCCGTGATGTGTCCCAGTCTGGTGTAGGCCCAGGAATTGGATCCGTAAAAGACCACCAGCTGATCCCCCGAATACAGAACCAGATCCCCCGGTTCCGTAACCGTCTGTTCATCATTTCTGGGAAGACTCTGCCCAATCGAACCCACCTGTTCAAATCCCCCATACATGGACATGGAAATCTCCAGAGGCTCCTCTTTACAGAGCTCCTTTAAGGCCTCCACCGATTCATTGGCTTCCCACTCCACGGAAACATCCGTATCTCCGATTGTAAGCTTCATTCCGCTCTCCTCCTTTAAAATCTCCACACCCGGCAGTTTCAGTCCTTCTGCCCACTCCAGGATCTCCTCCCGGGCGGCCCCGGCTGAAAACCGGTGTCCTTCAACCCATACGGCATCCGGGGCCGCCTCCTGAAGGGCAGCATCGCTCTTTCCAAACCCGGAACCTCCTGAAGTACAAAAAGGAACCACCGTCTTGCCGGTAAAGTCATAACTCTCCACAAAGGTGCTCATGATCCTGGGAGCTTCCCCGCACCAGATGGGGTATCCCAGGAAGACCACATCATAAGAATCCATCTCCTCCAGAGAGGAGGAAATGGCCGGACGGGCATCCGCATCATTCTGCTCCGTAACTGCCCGGGAGGAAGAATCCCGGTAGTTTAAGTCCTCTTCGGTGTAGGGCTCTTCCGGTACAATCTCAAAAAGCTGCGCTCCCAGAGCTTCCGAGAGCACATCTGCCACTTCCATGGTATTCCCGGTACCGGAAAAACAGGCCACCAGAACGGAAGCTTCCTCTTCCTCTCCCTGTGCCATCACCGGACAGACTCCCAGGGACAGTGTCAGGATGGCCATCAGCAACAACTTACCCGCTTTTTTCATAACAAAACCTCCCCGTACTGAAATCACACCACGTTTCCGGCCTTTTGCTTACCATTTTGCGCCATCACGCCCACCAGGGCATGGGGCACATACAGCTCTTCCAGGTAAGCGGTCTCATCCCCGGTAAGTTCCAGGTCCACCGCCCTGGCCGCACCCTCCACATGGGAGAACTTCGTGGCTCCCACCACCGGAGCGGTCACTTTGGACAGCAGCCAGGCCAGGGAGATCTCCGTCATGGAAACCCCTCTTCTGTCCGCCAGCTCTGCCACCCTGGCAATGATCTTCCCATCCGCCTCTGCAGTGGCATCGTACTTGAACCTTGCATAGGAATCTTCCCGCAGACGTTTGGAGGTTTCTCCCGGTCTTTTGGAGAGTCTTCCCCCGGCCAGGGAACTGTAGGGCGTCATGGCAATGTTCTGGTCGGCACAGAAGGGAGCCATCTCCCTCTCCTCCTCCCGGGCGATCAGGTTGTAATGGCCCTGAATGGACACAAACTCCGTAAGCCCGTGTTCTCTGGCATAGAAGTTGGCCTTGGCCAGCTGCCAGGCAAAGCAGTTGGAGATGCCGATGTATCTTGTCTTTCCAGCCTTCACCGCATTGTGAAGTCCCTCCATGATCTCCTCCATGGGGGTATGGTAGTCCCACATGTGATAGATGTAGAGATCCACATGGTCCATTCCCAGGTTTGTCAGGCTCTGATTCAGGTAGTTTTCAATGTGTTTCTGCCCGCTTACTCCCCCGTCAATCTCCTCCTGAGTTCTGGGCGTAAACTTGGTGGCGATCACATAGTCGTCCCTGCTGCAAAAATCCCGCAGAGCGCGTCCCACGTACTGTTCACTGGTACCGTTCTGATAGGCGATGGCGGTATCAAAAAAGTTGATGCCCAGATCCAGGCCGTGTTTAATGATCTCCCTTGTCCGGGCTTCATCTACCGTCCAGGTGTGCTGTCCGGTAGCGGGATTGCCAAATCCCATACACCCCATGCAGATCCGGGACACCGTAAGATCAGACCTGCCAAGCTTCGTATATTTCACCTTATATTCCCTCCTTCAAATGCAACCGTTCTGACACAATGTCATTATCTGCATGATACAACCGTCATCATACGGTGTCAATCTTTTGTTTCCCAGCTGACTCCAGAAAACAATAACAGCCGCTCCCGGGGAGCGGCTGTGAAAAGAATCTTATTTCAGTTTTTTCAGGATCTTCGCCTTTGAGACATAAGGCAGATCGTAAAAGAGTTTCGCTTTTTTCATGTTGAAGGCACTGGAGAGTTTTTTGTTGTAAACAGCTTCGCTTACCTTTTTCTCATTGATGGTCCACTCTCCGGATTCCGGATCAGAAGCCCCCGCAAATGTCTGCTTCCACTTCCCGGACTTTAAGAGGCTTGCCTCCACAACCGTGCGTCCGCCCATGGAAGAAGTCACTGCAATCTTTCCCTTCCGGGGAATATAGTACCAGTGACTTTGGAGCATTCCCCCTACTACATTTGCCTCTGTAAAGCTTTGGGTAACAACCTTTTTTCCATTGAAGGTGCAGATGCAGTAATCCCGCACATAGCCCTCATGTTTGGCCACCAGCTCCGGCACTTTGTCAGAATCCAGCCGCACAAGAGAAAACTGATCGTACTTTACTTCCTCCGCTTCCTTACTTTCCAGCCACTGCGCATACGCTTTGTAAGCCTTCGCCTTCGTGACAGCCGCCGCCTGAGCCTGTACGGGAAGAACCGTCACCAGCAGAACTGCCAGGAGCAGGATACCGGCAGCCGCCTTTTTTACCTTTTTGAATCCTTTCATTGTTGCACTCCTTCGCTTTTAATGATAAGAGCATGGTAGCACTTCAGTGTGCGAAAGTCAACAAAAAGGTATTCCCATCAGGATGCAGACCTTACCTGGCTGAATTCTGCTCATACTCCTGAACTTTGC
>CAZJYM010000215.1:0-5708 GCA_964550245.1 uncultured Blautia sp.
TTCTGGGCTGCGATCCGCCCCGGTACTCCTCCCGGATCCATCGGCAGCTGCAGGTTCCAGAGTTTGCCGGTGCGCTCACAGCGAAGCGTACAGAAACCCTGATCCCACATCTCCTTGATAAATACATCCGGTGTGTCTGAAAGATGCAGGGTTTCATCCTCCGCGACGGCGATGCCCTGATTCCCCTGACGGAATACAACCCGGTCCCAGCCGTCTACGTAAACGCTTCCCTCTCCCAGGATCTCCCGGATTCCGTCTTTCAGCGTCTTTTTAAAGGGCGGGGTTCCCCCGTACCAGTCCTGGTACCAGGCATCCCCAAAGGGGCCGATCACCGCCAGATCCCTGGCGGGCATGGATTCACGGAGAGGCAGCGTGTGGTTCTCATTTTTCAAAAGGATTACCGCCTCCCGGGAGAGCTGCAGACAGGTCTCTTCGCTTTCTTTTGAGAGGAGATCCGCTTCCGTCACCAGGTCGTAAGGGTTTCGGACGGGCTCGTCGTAGATTCCCAGGCGAAGTTTGGTGCGAAAGACGTTGCGGATCGCTCTGTTTACATCCTCTTCGGTGAGAAGTCCCAGTTCCCAGGCTTCTTTTGCTGCTTCCGCTACGCCGGCGGGATTTTCCGACATGGCGTCCACGCCTGCCTGGATGGCAGCGGCCAGAGTCTCCGCACTGGTTCCGAAGTAGTGATGGGCCGCTGCCACCAGGCTCATGGCGCCGCCGTCGCTGACCGCATGCTTGAGACCGTACTGGTCTTTGAGGATGGTCTGGACTTCGGGGTTTAGAATACCGGGGATGCCGTTGACTTTGTTGTAGGCGGTCATCACCCCTTCCGCACCCCCATTTTGAATAACTCTGCGGAAGGGTTCCAGGTAAAGCTCGTACTCATTGCGGGGGTCGATGGAAGAATTCTTCCAGGCCCGGCCTTCTTCCACGTTGTTGGCATAAAAGTGTTTGAGTGTACTGGCAACTCTGAGGTACCGGGGATCCTCTCCCTGCATGCCCTGGACATAGGCCGAAGCCATGGTTCCGGTCAGGACCGGATCTTCCCCGTATCCTTCCTCGGTTCTTCCCCAGCGGGGATCCCGTTCCAGATCCACGGTGGGAGCCCAGCGGCTTAATCCCCGGTCCGGGTGCCGGTGATAGAGAACCCGGGCTTCTATTCCCGTGATCTCCCCGGCTTTTTTGATCAGATCCGGATCCCAGGTGGCACTCATGCCGATGGGCTGGACAAAAGAGGTGGTGGGTTCCGGGATCTTTAAGTCGTTCTGGTCATTTCTGGCCTCCACGCCGTGGGCTGCTTCTCCTCCCACACGCATGGCGGGAATTCCCAGCCGTTCCAGATCCGGCACGGAGGATGCCAGACAGTTTAGTTTTTCTTCGATGGTCATCTCCGAGAGAAGCCAGTCCAGACGCTTTTCAATCGGAAGGGACGGATCCCAAAAGGGTGTGTTTCTGTTCATGGAAGGCACCTTTTCATGGAGAAAAACGGGGCTGATACCGCCGGATATCAGCCCCGTTTTTATTTGTCAGTGTTTAAAAATTTATCAATGTGTCATCAGCTCAGTTTGGAAGCCAGGAACTCGGTCTCCAGCTGATTCGCTTCATCCAGACCGTTGTCTTTCAGAGACTGAATCATGGCATCCCAGTTGGCATCGAAATCATCCACGGGATCGGTCACGGCCTTTACCATGGCCGGCCATGCGATCTCATCCAGTCTGTTCTGCAGGTCTACGATCTCCTGAGGAGTTGCATAGGCCCAAAGCGGTGAATACTCGGGAGTCTCAAACTCATCCGGCTGCGGGAAGATGTCGATCAGCATATCGACGCCCCAGGCTTCGCAGGCGGCTTTCTGAGCTTCGTTGTACTCAGCGGCTACAGTCTCACGGGTGATGGGGGTATAGGGCTTGCCGTTCTCATCAACAGCGCCGTCGCCGTAGATCGGGAAACCGGTGTAGTTGCCGATACCGGTGTTCTTTGCATAGTCGGGATCGGAGTTGGCTCTGTCGATCTCTTCCTGAGGACGATACCAGTTGCCGTTCTCATCGATTTCGTAGTTCTCGCCTTCGATGCCCCATTTGTAAAGTCTTGCGCCTTCATCGGAGCAGAGGTAATCCAGGAACTTGATGGCACGAACCGGATCCTCGCAGCTCTTGGTGATGCCCAGGCCGTATCCAACCTGAAGACCCTGATACATCAGTGACGGAGCCTTCTGATCGGCTCTTAAGGTAACGGGCAGACCACAGTAGGTCTTGTCAACCTTTCCGTCGGCTTTGAGCACCTGCTCTGCCTGAGCATAATGCCACATGGCATCGGTGATGGCTACGACACGGCCGCTGGCCAGCTTGGCAATGTAGTCGTCATCGGTCTGGGTGGCAAAGTTGGGATCCAGAATGCCTTCATCATACATGCGGCTCAGCCAGCGGAAGTATTCCTTCTCATCATCGCTGGCATGCTTGTAGGTTACGTTGTTGTTCTCATCTACCAGCCACTGGCCGTTATCCGGCTGTGCATCGGCAATAAAGCCGGCGGGATTTCCGAAGGTGATCATCCAGTGCCAGTCGGAAGCGCTCATGGTGATGCCGATCATGTCCAGACCTTCCTCATCGGTGGGATGAGCGGCCAGGTAATCCTTGATCATCTTCTCATACTCTTCGATGGTGGTGGGATACTTGTAATCGTTCTCAGCCAGAACTGCGAACTGGATCTGGCAGGTTCCGCCGGAAGTCAGAGTCTGCTGACCCACGCCCGCGTAGGACAGCTGATAAATGCCCTCGTCTCCGGAACCCCATTTCAGTTTCTCAAACTCATCCCCGTACATCTTTTTGATGTTGGGACCGTACTCTTCGATCAGGTCTGTCATGTCGATGAGGGCGCCTGCCTCATACAGGTTGGTTACAGCCTGTTTTGCGTAGATCAGATCCGGATACTTGTCCTCGGCGATCATCAGGGCGATGTCCTCTGCCGGATCTCCGGTGGAAGATACCGGGTAGGTGATCTTCAGGCTTACGCCTGTGGCTTCGGTGATGGCGTTGCCTACGGGGTTGTCCCAGACATCGTTTCTTCCGTCCGCGTTGTAGTACTCGAACGTGATGGGCTCCTCTGCAGCGTCATCTGCCGCAACGGGAACTGCAGCACCTGCCGCCAGGCCTGCCGTCATGACAGCGGTCAGGAGAAGAGCAGACATTTTGCGAAACTTCATAAATACATTCCTCCTTGTTTAAAATTTTGTTCTATATACGACCCTTGACACACAGGGCATATATCAAATTTTTATGACTCGGTCATCAATCCTTTACGGAACCCATGGTCATGCCGCCTACGAAATACTTCTGCACGAAGGGGTAGACGATGATGATGGGAACCGTGGCCACCACGGTCACGGCCATACGGATGGCCATGGGGGTAACGGCCTGGGTGGTGTTGTTCACGTTGTGGGTATCCAGCTGCATGGTGGCCTGGGACATGATCTCATACAGCTTGTACTGCAGAGTCTTCAGATCCTTGGCATACAGATAGGTATCCATGAAGGAGTTCCACTGACCTACGGCGTAGTACAGGGCTACGGTTGCCAGCACCGGGGTGCACAGAGGCATCACTACCTTGTACCAGATCTGGAAGTCATTGGCTCCGTCTATCTTGGCGGCTTCCTGCAGGGCTAACGGCAAACCTTCTATATAGGAACGTACCAGGATCATGTTGTAGACCCAGATCAGACCGGGCAGGATGTACACCAGGAAGTTGTTGCCCAGATGCAGGGTACGCATGATCAGGAGGTATTCCGGAATCATGCCGCCGCCCACATACATGGTGATAACGAAGATCATGGTAAAAAGCTTATGAGCTACGAAATCCTTGCGGCTCAGGGTGTAGGCCAGCATGGCGGTGCAGATCACACCGGCCACGGTGCCCACCACCGTCTTGGCAATGGACATGAAGAGAGGCTTTATGATGTCCCCTTCCTTAAACACGTAGCGGTAGTTGGCAATGGTAAATTTCCTGGGGATGATGAAATTTACGTTTTTCATGGTATCCGTGGCATCGTTGAAGGAAATGGCCAGCACGTTCAGGAACGGATACAGAGTAACGATCAGGACGAGGATGAACAGTCCCACCAGCACATAGTCAAACCATGTTTTATGAATGTTTTTCATCTGTATCACCTCCTAAATCAGTTTATCTTCGCCGATCATTCCGGCGATCTTATTGGCGAGCAGCAGCATGATCACGCTGACCAGCGACTGGAATACGCCGATAGCAGTACCAAGTCCGTAGTTGCTGCTTCCGATACCTCTTAAGTAGGAGAACCAGGAGAGAACCATGGTGTGATCCTGTACCAGCGGGTTGCTCAGCAGCATCTGACGTTCCATACCTACGTTCAGGGCGCCGCCGATGTTCATGATCAGCAGAACCACGATGGTGGAGCGGATGCCGGGGAGGGTGATGTGCCACATCTTCTGGAAACGGTTGGCGCCGTCCATCTGGGCCGCCTCGTAAAGACCGGGATCAATGCCGGCCATGGCGGACAGATAAATGATGGCGTTCCAGCCGGTCTCCTTCCAGCAGTCGATGATGACGATTACCAGCCAGATCAGCGGGGAGTTGGTGCTCATCAGGTGAAGGTTGGTGCCGAACAGCGTATCGAGCAGTCCGCCGTCATTGAAAATATTTTTGGCGATACTGGCAATGATAACCCAGGATACAAAGTGGGGCAGATAGGAAACTGTCTGGGTAACTTTCTTAAACCTGGAAAATACCAGTTCATTCAGAAGTACTGCAAAACCGATGGCGATAACGGTTCCGATTCCGATCTGTAAAATACTGATGCCGATCGTATTGATCATGGTCTGCATGAAGATACGGTCATGGAATGCATCCATGAAGTTCTGGAGACCGACGAAGGTTCTTTCCCATATGGGGAGGCCGAAGGTCGCAGGCTTCACTTCCTGAAAAGCCATTGTCCAGCCCCACAGGGGTATGTACTTAAAAATAAAGATCCAGATAACAAAAGGTACTGACATCAAGAATAAATACCGTTGTTTCCAGATCAGGTTCCATGAGAGCTTTTGCTTTGTTTTCGCAGGTTTTGTACTGCTTTTTGCCATCTCTCTCCCTCCTCCTTGTAGATTATTTATATTTTTGAGGATAAACCTCAATAAAACAAATAAATCTATTGTAATAATATACCAAATTTTTTTGCTTAGTCAAGTCCCAAATTTGGCATGTTTCCTCTAAACTAGAATTTAAACATTCACTTCAGGGAAAACCTGCCAAAAGGCACCGGGAAAGCTTATGCCGAAAACTTCCCTCACTCAATATATCAAATCTGTCCTTTTTTGTGTATGTCTCTTTTTAACTTAAATTTATCTCCAAATTTATTTCTACACCTCACCCCCTGCCCCGGGGGCAGGGGGTGAGGAAAGGGATGATTGAAACGCAGGGAATTTGAAAAGTTACCCGGTTTAAAATATTCAGGGGATACAGACGGACAGGCGTCAGGGTTTTGGGAGAACCCTTCACCTGCCCCTGAATAAATCCCGTCAGAGGATGTAGAACCAACTAAAGCTGGTGTTTAAGTTTGCCCTCCGGCACTGTCATTTTTTAATATTCCCCCTTCTCCCCTGCCTGAGTGGAAAATCCCCTTGCTAAACTCCCCGATTGTGATAAGATGATTACAAAGGCTTAAAAAAGCCTGAACTCTTTTGAGAAGA
>CAZJYM010000216.1:0-5689 GCA_964550245.1 uncultured Blautia sp.
TCATGGACCTGCTCATGGCTCAGCCTGTTATAGAGCTCATCCATCAGGGGATTGGCATCCGGCTTCTTGATCTCGGACTTTTCGTCTGCCTCATAGATGCCTTCCGTGCGGATCACCCGGTCACGGTTTTCCACCGGCTGGCCGCCGCCCATGACGCAGCCTCCGGGACAGGCCATCACTTCGATCAGGTGATAGGATGCTTCCCCGTTCTTTACCCGCTCCAGTACGGTTCTGGCATTGGCCAGACCGCTGGCCACACAGATGTTTACCTGCATGCCGTTGTAGGGTACGGAGAACTCCTTGATCCCTTGGGCTCCCCGGACACCGCTCTCGGCGATGGTCTCGATGGTGCCGGGATCCTGATCGGGAGCCAGACGGCGAAGCACGGCCTCGGTCACACCGCCGGTGACGCCGAAGATCACACCGCCTCCGGAACCGATTCCAAAGGGGCTGTCCGCCTCCTCGGGCTCCAGTTCCGCCAGGTTGATGCCGTACTCCTCGATCATGCGGATCAGCTCCGTAGTGGTCAGCACATAGTCTGTATCCTGTTCTCCCCGGGTGATGCTGTTGGGACGGATGGCTTCCGCCTTCTTGGCGGTACAGGGCATGATGGAGACCATCACGGTCTTCTTATCCCCGGCATTAGCCGGATCCCGGTAGTATTCCTTCACCACGGCGGACATCATGCCCTGGGGGGAACGGCAGGTGGACACGTTGGGGATAAACTCCTTAAACTGATCGGTCACAAACTTCACCCAGGCCGGACAGCAGGAGGTAAGCAGAGGCAAAGTGCCCCCGTTGTTCACCCGGTCCAGAAACTCCGCGCTCTCCTCCATGATGGTGAGATCCGCGCTGTAGATGGTGTCGTAGACCTGGTCAAAGCCGATTCTGTGCAGGGCGCTTACAATCTTTCCGATGGAGTTTTTGCCCTTGGGAAGACCGAAGTGATCTCCCACCGCCACCCGGACGGAGGGAGCGATCTGGGCTACCACCCGTACTTTGGGATCTCCCAGCACTTCCCACACATCGCTTCTGTTGGAGTGGATGGTGATGGCTCCGGTGGGACACAGCACCCGGCACTGTCCGCAGTTTACACAGTCTGTGGTGGCGATTTCCTTATTAAAAGCGGGCGTAACAATGGCATCGGTTCCCCGGTGAGCGAATCCTAAGGCTCCAACGCTTTGGATCTCATCGCAGACCCGCACGCAGTTGCCGCACAGGATACACTTGTTGGGATCCCGGACGATGGAGGGAGAGGACATGTCGATGGGCATCTCCTCCTTATAGTTTTCAAAGTGCACCTCCCGGATGCCCATCTTGCGGGCCAGATCCTGCAGTTTACACTCTCCGCTGTCCCGGCAGGTGGTGCAGTCCCGGCAGTGGGAAGCCAGCAGAAGCTCAACGATCATCTTCCGATACTTCCGCAAAATTGGCGTATTGGTGTAGATCACCATCCCGTCCCTGGGCTCCTCGGAGCAGGAGGCAAAGAGTCTGCCCCGGTCGTCCTGGACCGTGCAGAGGCGGCAGGCGCCGAAGGTGGATAATTCGGGCTGATAGCACAGGGTGGGTATATTGACCCCTGCCCGGCGGATAATGGTCAGCACATTCTTCTCATCAGTGAACTGGACGGCTCTTCCGTCAATGGTCATTGTTCCCATCATTCATCCTCCTTCCTCAGAACTCTACATAGATGGCATCAAAGTTGCAGTTGTCCTTGCAGGCTCCGCACTTGATGCACAGATCGCTGTCGATGTGATAGGGGGTTTTCACCCTTCCGGAAATGGCACCAGCGGGGCAGTTTCTGGCACACTTGCCGCAGCCCTTGCAAAACTCCGGATTGATCACAAACTTCCTCATGGCGGTGCACACCTTGGCCCGGCATTTCTTATCCCGGATGTGCTCCTCATACTCCTCCCGGAACCGCTTCAGGGTGCTGATCACGGGAAGGGGCGCACTCTTGCCAAGACCGCACAGGGCCATGCTTCTTACCATCTCGGCCAGTTCTTCCAGCTCGTCCAGGTCAGACATCTCCCCCTTGCCGTTTACGATGCGCTCCAGGATCTCCAGCATCCGCTTGGTGCCCTCCCGGCAGGGAACACACTTTCCGCAGCTCTCCCGCTGGGTAAAGCTCATGAAGAACCGGGCCACCTCCACCATGCAGGTGTTCTCGTCCATGACCACCAGGCCGCCGGATCCCATGATGGCGTCAAACTTCTTCACGGAGTCAAAGTCCAGGATCTGATCCAGGTGCTCTTCTACCAGGCAGCCCCCGGAGGGACCTCCGATCTGAACTCCCTTAAAGGCCGCTCCGCTCTTTAAGCCGCCGCCGATGTCGTAGATGATGTGCCGCAGGGTGGTACCCATGGGCACTTCAATCAGCCCTGTATTCTCAATGGCTCCGGTAAGAGAGAAGGTTTTGGTTCCCGGGCTTCCCTCCGTGCCGATGGTGCGGAACCAGTCCGCTCCCTGCAGGATGATTTTGGGAACGTTGGCATAGGTCTCCACGTTGTTGAGAACGGTGGGTTTTTCCCACAGTCCCTTTTCTACCGTGCGGGGAGGCTTTACACGGGGCATGCCCCGGTTTCCCTCAATGGATGCGGTGAGGGCGGAGCCCTCTCCGCATACAAAGGCGCCGGCGCCTCTGTTGATGTGGAGGTGGAAGTTCACACCGGATCCCAGGATGTTATCCCCCAGAAGGCCGTACGCTTCCGCCTGCTCCATGGCCATCCGCAGTCTCTTGACAGACATGGGATACTCGGCACGCACGTAGATGTAGCCGTTTTCGGCTCCCACCGCATAGGCCGCCACGGTCATGCCCTCGATCATCTTGTAGGGATCGCCCTCCATCACGGAGCCGTCCATAAAGGCGCCCGGATCTCCCTCGTCACCGTTGCAGACCACGTAGCGCTCCTTCTCCTTCTGGCGGGCCACCTGGGACCACTTCTTTCCGGCGGGAAATCCCGCGCCGCCTCTTCCACGAAGACCGGATTTGCTTACCTCATCGATCACTTCCTGGGGCGTCATCTCATAGAGAGCTTTGGCCAGAGCCTGATAGCCTCCGGAGGCGATGTATTCGTCTATGGATTCTGCGTTAATCTTTCCGCAGTTTTCCAGCACAATCCGGGTCTGCAGCTTCAGGAAGGGGATGTCGTCCGGGTGGGGACAGACTTCATCCTTATGCTTGTAGAAGAGCCTCTCCACCGGCTCTCCCCGCAGAACGGTCCGGTTTACGATCTCCTGGCAGTCCTGGATCTGCACATGAACATACTGATAGTCGTAAGGCTCGATGCGCATCAGGGGACCCAGCTCGCAAAGGCCCTGGCAGCCGGTCTTGACCACGCCCACATGGGGTACGTCCTTAACCATCTCGATCCGGACGCCCTCGATGTCCTTACAGAGCTTTACCATCTCCTCATAAATCTTTTCGGATCCGGAAGCGATGCAGCCGGTACCGGAACAGACCAGCACCCGGCAGGTACAGGAATCCATCTCCCTTCTGACTTCCGCCTGTCTGTTTGACAGGTCTTCTCTATTTCTGATCATCTCGCGCTCTCACCTCTCAATTCGTCAAGCAGCTCAAGGGCTTTTTCGGGTGTCATCTTGGGGTGTACCTGATCATTGACGGTACAGGTGGGGGCCAGTCCGCAGGCCCCCAGGCAGGACACGGTTTCCACGGTAAAGAGCATGTCGTCGGTGGTATGCTTTTTATAGCTCAGTCCCAGTTCTTTGAGCATGGCTTCCTTGACGGGCATGGACTTTCTCACATGACAGGCGGTGCCGTCGCAGACCTTGATGATGTATTTCCCCTTGGGCTCAAAGGAAAAGTTCTCATAGAAGGTGGCCACACTGTAGGCCTTGGCCTCGGTGATGCCGATCTGGGAAGCCACGTAGGTGAGAAGCTCCCCGGGCAGATACCGGTACTCCGCCTGTATGTCCTGCATGATGGGGATCAGGGAGGCGGCCTTTTTTCCGTAGTACTCGATGATCTCATCCGCTTTTCTGTAATAAGACTGGTCTAACATTCGTTTCCCTCCATTCCTCTAAATTTACCCATCTGACACAGACAGGGCATTCCAAGGAATGCCCTGTCTGTTCAATTCTTATCCCTGTACCTTCCTCAATGCCGCTTCCACCACATGGGAGACCAGCACCGAGGTGGTCACGCTTCCCACTCCTCCGGGAACGGGGGTAATGGCATCCACCACCGGCTCCACGGCTGCATAGTCCACATCTCCGCAGAGCTTGCCCTCGGCATTTACGTTGATGCCCACGTCAATGACGGTCTGGCCGGGACGCACATAGTCGGCTCCCACCACCCCGGCACGGCCGGCAGCCACGATCAGGATGTCCGCCTCCCTGGCGACAGAGGGCATGTCCACGGTCCTGGTGTGGCAGATGGTGACGGTGGCGTTTTTCTTCACCAGCATCATGGCGGCGGGTTTTCCCACTACCAGGCTTCTGCCGATGACCACCGCCTTCTTTCCGGTGCAGTCGATTCCGTAGTGATCCAGGATCTCCATGCAGGCCTGGGGCGTACAGGGCGGAAAGCCGATGGGCTTGCCGGTAAACACCCCCGACATGGACAGATCCGTCATGCAGTCCACATCCTTTTCGGCGGAGAGGGCATTTTCAATCACCGCCTGATTCAGATGCTTCGGAAGGGGACGGAAAAGGAGAACCCCGTGGATGTGATCATCCTCGTTTACCTGATGGATGGTATCTAAAAGAGCCTCCTGAGTAACGTCTTCGGGAAGCAGGATCTTCTCGCAGGCCACGCCCAGAGTCTCACAGCGCTTGGTAGCGCCCTTCTCATAGGAAATGTCGCTGGGATTTTCTCCCACCCGGATGATGCACAGGGTGGGGGTTACGCCCTTTTCCTTCAAAGCCTCCGCGTTGGAGCGGATCCTCTCGTTGAGGGCTGCAGTCACTTCTTTTCCTAACAACTGTTTTGCCATTTATTTATCCTCCTGGTTTCTCAGCCTGTTAAACACGCTGTCAAAGGTTTCATCCGCAATCCTGGTGTACTTCTCCAGCATGGCATCGGCCCGCTCGTTAAGCTCTTTCGCGTACTCCCGGTCTGCCATGGACTTGGTGTTGATGTACACGTTGAGGCTGGCACCCTTTAAGGCCGCCTTGCAGAAGGCCGCACCCACTCCCGCATCGCTGATGGCCAGAGCAGAACCCTTGGCCCCGAACTCGGCGATGAGTTCAATGGCCTCGCAGCACTTCTCCATGATCTCCATGGGGACGGAGCAGGCGTCCTTTAACACCACTTCCATCACCCTGGCCTTTTCCGCCTTCTCCTCGGGGGTGGATCTGGGCATGCCGTAGGCTTTGGAGAGGGGCTCAAACACTTCCGCGTCCCGCTCAATAAGCCGGAGAAGGTCCTTCTGGAGCTGATCGCACTTCGCTTTGAGTTCCCACATCTCCTCCTCCACATCCGCATACTTCTTCTTGCCCACGGTCAGGCTTCCCACCATGTTTCCCAGGGCGGTGCCCACCGCCCCTACCAGGGCGGAGGCCCCTCCGCCCCCGGGAACGGGGGCGTTGGATGCTAACACTTCTACGAATTCCGTACAGGTACTGGTTGATAAACCCATGGTTTCTCCTTCCTTATTGCTTCTATATTAAAAGAGTCCGGTGATCTTTCCGTTCTCATCCACGTCGATCTTCTCCGCGGCGGGAACCT
>CAZJYM010000217.1:0-5673 GCA_964550245.1 uncultured Blautia sp.
GATACCATCCTGGAACGGAAAGCCCTACCACAGCCTGGACTTTATGCTCCGGGAGCGGTTCGGGGAGAAAGTATACAAAATCACATTGAACGGAGGCATGTCCTGCCCCAACCGGGACGGCAGGGTGGGATACGGGGGATGCATCTTCTGCAGTGAGGGAGGCAGCGGCGATTTCGCCGCAGATGCGTCCCTTTCTGTTACGGAACAGATCGACCGTCAGATTGCCCTGCTCAGTAAAAAGCGGCCCATCGAGAAATACATCGCCTACTTTCAGGCCTACACCAACACCTACGGCCCGGTGGAATACCTGGAGCGGATCTTTCGGGAAGCCATAAATCACCCCCAGGTGGTGGCTCTTTCCATCGGCACCCGGCCGGACTGTCTGGAGGAACCCATTCCCCGGCTTCTCGGAGAACTGAACCGGATCAAGCCGGTGTGGGTGGAACTGGGCCTGCAGACCATCCACGAGGACACCGCCCGATACATCCGCCGGGGCTACCCCCTGTCCTGCTTTGAGGAAGGGGTAACAAAACTCCGGTCTCAGGAGATTGAAGTGATCGTCCATACCATCCTGGGACTTCCCGGGGAAGACCGGGAAAGGATCCTCTCCACCATGGAGTATTTAAACCGTCAGGATGTACAGGGCATCAAGCTTCAGCTTCTTTACGTGCTTCGGGGCACGGATCTGGCGGCAGACTATGAAGAGGGGAAATTTGACGTTTTAAGCCGGGATGAATACCTGGATCTTCTGATGGAGTGCCTGGAACATCTGCGGCCCTCCATGGTGATTCACCGCCTGACCGGAGACGGCCCTGCTGCCCTGCTGGTGGCCCCTGTCTGGGCCAGCCGCAAGAGAGAGATCCTCAACCTCCTTCATCACCGGATGAAGGAGAGGGGAAGCTATCAGGGAAAGCTCTGGAAGGAAGAATAAGCCTTCGATTGGAAAGGAGACCCCATGGCCATATCCTTCACCACCTATAAACTGATCATACTCTTTATGCTGGACAATTCAAAGGAATCCCTGTCCAACTCCAAAATTTCCGATTTCGTTCTGGAGAAGGACGCCAACTACCTGTTTTTGCAGCAGGCCCTGTCCGAGCTGGTGGAATCCGGTCTTCTGGAGAAGAAGACCGTCTTTAACGCCTCCTACTACCGGATCACGGAGGAGGGCAGAAACGTGCTCTCCTTCTTTGAGAAGGACCTGCCCCAGGAGATGCGCACGGAGATCATCACCTACTTAAACGGCATCGGGTATAAAAACCCGGATTACCTGGTCACTCCGGCAGACTACTATACCACCAAAGGAGGAGCCTATGCGGTGCGCTGCCAGATCATCGAGCGGGGCAGCACCGTCATGGATCTGAACATGGTGGTACCCAGCCTGGAGGCTGCCCAGTCCATCTGCATGGACTGGAGCAAGAAATCCCAGGAAGTCTATGCAACCATCATGGAGGAGCTGCTGTAAGCTCCTCCATGCGTTTTCTTTCCGTCTTTTTATTTTCCCCGAATACGGTCCAGATACTCCTTCTGCACTCTCTCGTATCCCAGATCCCCCGCCTCATAAAACTTTTCCCCCAGAATCTCCGAAGGCAGGTACTGCTGATCCACGTAGTGGCCGGGGTAGTCATGGGCATATTTGTAGCCGATTCCTTTACCCAGGCTTTCATGGCCTCCGTAATGGGAATCCTGCAGGTGAGGGGGAACCCGGGTCTCCACCTGTCTCACCGATTCCATGGCTGAGGAGATGGCATTCACTGCCGAGTTGCTCTTGGGAGCACAGGCCATGTAGGTGACGGCCTGGGCGAGGATGATCTGACTCTCGGGCATCCCCACCCGCTCCACCGCCTGTGCGGCGGCGGCAGCCACGCAAAGAGCCTGGGGATCTGCATTTCCGATATCCTCCGAGGCCAGGATCATGATTCTCCTGGCGATAAACTTCACATCCTCCCCGGCATAGAGCATCTTTGCCAGGTAGTACACGGCGGCGTCCGGATCAGAGCCCCGCATGCTCTTGATAAAGGCGGAGATCACATCGTAGTGATTGTCTCCCTTTTTGTCGTAGAGAACCATCCGCTTCTGGATGCACTCCGAAGCCACTTCCAGGGTGATGTGAATCTTTCCGTCCTCACTCCGGTCCGTGGTGAGGATGGCCAGTTCCACCGCATTGAGGGCCCGGCGGGCATCTCCTCCGGCCATGTCCGAGAGAAACTCCAGGGCATCCATATCCATCACGGCCTGGTAGCTGCCCATGCCCTTTTTCTCATCGTGAACGGCCCGCAGGATCAGTTCCTTTACGTCCTCCTGACTTAAGGGCTCCAGCTGAAAGATCACCGACCGGGAAAGCAGGGCGGAGTTTACCTCAAAGTAAGGATTCTCCGTGGTGGCTCCGATGAGAATGATGGTGCCGTCCTCCACGAAGGGCAGAAGGTAGTCCTGCTGTCCTTTGTTAAACCGGTGGATCTCATCGATAAAGAGGATGGTCTTTCTCCCGTACATGCCCAGGTTCTCTTTGGCCTGCTTCACCACATCCTCCATGTCCTTCTTTCCGGCTGCGGTGGCGTTGATCTGACAAAACTCACCCCGGGTGGTGTTGGCGATCACTCTGGCCAGGGTGGTCTTTCCGGTTCCCGGAGGACCGTAAAAGATGACGGAAGTCAGCTTGTCGGCCATAATGGCCCGGGTAAGCAGCTTGTCCTTCCCCAGGATGTGCTTCTGTCCCACCACCTCATCCAGGGTTTCCGGCCGGAGCCGGTAGGCCAGGGGAGATTCCTTTTCCTGGGCTTTCTCCCTCGCATACTCAAAGAGATCCATTGATATCCCTCCGTTTCTAAAAAAAAAATCGTCCCGCCGAAGGCGGAACGATATCTGGACATAAAAAAATCGGGGCAACAGGATTTGAACCTGCGACCTCACGGCCCCCAGCCGTGCGCGCTACCAAGCTACGCCATACCCCGGTAGCGATTATTATAGCAAAAGGGGCCCGCTATTGCAACTTCTTTTTGGAGAAAAATTGTTTTAATTCCAGTACAAGAGCACCCCGGATTCCGGGCTGCCCAAAAGGAGCGTGAAGAAAGTGAAAAAAATGTTCCGGGAAGTTCTCATCAAAACCCTTCCTGTCATGAGCGGATACGTGATCCTGGGCTTCGGCTTCGGGGTGATCGCACAGAAAAACGGATACGGAATCCCCTGGGTACTGGCCATGAGCCTTTTCATCTATGCCGGCTCCATGCAGTACGTGGCCGTAAGCCTTCTCACATCCGGGGCTTCCCTGGTCACCGCGGCCCTCACCACCCTGATGGTAAACGCCCGGCATCTGTTCTACGGGATCTCCATGATCGAGCCCTACAAAAACGCCGGGAAGAAAAAGCCCTACCTGATCTTTGCCCTCACCGACGAGACCTACTCCCTGGTGTGTTCCGGAAAGGCTCCGGAGGGCCTGGACTACCACAGCTACTGTTTCTGGGTTTCCCTCTTCAATCAGTGCTACTGGGTAATCGGCAGCCTCCTGGGGGCTGCGGTGGGTTCCGCCATGCCCTATGATTTCCCGGGGGTGGACTTTGCCATGACCGCCCTCTTTCTCACGGTCTTTGTGGATCAGTGGAAGAGCACCCATAACCATCTCTCCGCGATAACGGGGGTTCTCTCCTCCCTGATCTGCCTTTTCATCTTTGGAAGGGATCAGTTTTTGATTCCCTCCATGCTCTGCATCACCGTGATTCTTCTCTCCGGCAGACCCTTTATGGAGAAGGGAGGTAATACAAGATGAATGCCCAAAGATCGGCTCTTATCATTCTGGTGATCGCACTTGTCACCATGGGGATCCGTTTCCTGCCCTTCCTCATCTTTGGAGGGAACCGGAAGACTCCGGAGATCGTCTCCTACCTGGGACGGGTGCTGCCTGCTGCCATTATCGGCATGCTCCTGGTCTACTGCTTTCGAAATGTATCGGTTCTCTCCCGTCCCTTCGGGATTCCGGAAGTCCTGGCGGGAGGAACGGTGGTGATCCTCCACGCCTGGAAGTCCAACACCCTGCTCAGCATCCTTGCGGGAACCATCCTGTACATGCTCCTGATCCAGATGTTTTAACAGATCCCGCTTCTTTTAATGGATTCCACCGCCTCCCGGATCTTCTCCGGAGGCAGCACCAGGGCAAAGCGCACATACCCTTCCCCGTGGGGACCAAAGCTGGCTCCCGGGGTGACGATCACACCGGCCTTTTCCATCAGCTCCAGGCAGAAGTTCATGCTGTCCGTTCTTCCGCCGGGGATCCGGGCCCACACAAACATGGTCCCCTTCCCGTTGGGCAGGTCCCATCCGATATCCCGAAGGCCGTTGCACAGGGTATCCCTTCTCTCCTGATACATCCGGCACTGCTCATGGACACTTTCCAGGGGACCGTTTAAGGCGGCAATGGCTGCCTTCTGAATGGGCAGGAACATGCCGAAGTCGATCTGACTTCGCAGTTTCCTGAGGGCTGCGATCACATCCGGCCTTCCTATTAAAAAGCTGATCCTGGCCCCGGTCACGTTAAAGGACTTGGATAAACTGAAAAACTCCACACCGTTTTCCAGGGCTCCCGGGGTAGACAGAAAGCTTCCGCCGTATTCTCCGTCAAAGATAATGTCGCTGTAGGCGTTGTCATGGACAATGAGGATGTCATACTTCTTTCCAAACTCCACGATCTCCTGATACAACCCGGGTACGGCTATGCTTCCCACCGGGTTGGAGGGCAGGGATACCACCATGTACCGGGCTTTTCGGGCAATCTCTTCCGGTATCTCCTTCACACAGGGGAGGAAATCATGTTCGGCGGTTAAGGGGTAATACCAGGGTTGGGCCCCGGCAATGAGAGCGCCGGCGGCAAACACCGGGTAGCAGGGATCCGGCAGCAGTACCGTATCCCCCTCATCGCAGAGGGTCATGCCCAGATGTCCCATTCCCTCCTGGCTTCCGTACACGGTCATCACCATGTCCGGGGTGATCTCCACCTGAAACCTTCTGTGGTAGTATCCGCACACCGCCTCCAAAAGCTCCGGCAGATCCCGCAGGCTGTACTTCCAGTTCTGATCATCGCGGGCTGCCTCGATGAGAGCCTCCTTGATGTGCTCCGGTGTGGGAAAATCCGGGGTTCCCACACTCATATTGTAGATTTTCATTCCCTGGGCTTCCAGCTGGATTCTCCGCTCGTTCAGGGAAGCAAAAATTTCATCTCCAAATCTGTCCAGTCTTCTGGAAAATTGCATCTTTATCCTTCTTTCCCGGGATCCAGTCAGGACCCGTCTCTTTCTCCTCTGCCTATTGTAATTCACGGAAACAGAAAAATCAAGCCGGGGAAAACCCGTTCAATTTGCCCGTTGACTTTTTAAACCGTCAATGTTAAAATTTTCACTGACAACCAAGGAATCTCTGACAACTGACGGAGACAGTGGGTTACCACAGGGAAATCAGAGATTTGAAATGCCGACCGTCTGGGCAGTGTTTGATCATCGAGTCAAATGCTGTCCTTTTTTGATTACAGCGTCATAAGCCTTTTCACACGGCGTGCTCGAAAAGGCTGCATGACCGGTCCGGCAGCGTCCCCTTTGGATGAAACAGTACAGGAGGATTTTTCTCATGGAATTCAAAACCGACATCGAAATCGCACAGGAATGCGAAATGAGCCCCATCACGGAG
>CAZJYM010000218.1:0-5655 GCA_964550245.1 uncultured Blautia sp.
GGCTTTCGACGCTGTAATACAGGTAAAGCCAGGGGATCTCCGCACCGTTGTCATATGTCAATTTCCTCATCCATTTATCACACATATGGAGAGTCCCCTGTTTTACATTATAAATACCGCCACACAAAAGGGGGGAGCCGCCAGGCTCCCCCCTTTCCATTTATCCCTTCCCGTTTTTTTATCCCTTCCCGTTTTTTTACTTCCCTTCCCATTCTTTCATTTATCCCTCCCCGTCCCGGTTCATTCCCACTTTACACTGAAAAGGAATTCCTGTATAATCTTCTCCAACAGGCTGTAAGATGTTTTTCCAATCCCAAAGCCCGCCTTTTTAGTGCGAAACCATACGGACTTTACCAATTGCAAGGAGGGTTTCCTATGAAATTCGGATACTTCGACGACGAGGCGAAGGAATACGTGATCACCACGCCCCGCACTCCCCTGCCCTGGATCAACTACCTGGGAAGCCGGGATTTCTTTACACTGATCTCCAACACCTGCGGCGGCTACAGTTTCTACAAGGACGCCAAGCTGCTGCGCATCACCCGCTACCGCTACAACAACCTGCCCCCGGACTCCAACGGTAAATACTACTACATCCATGAGGGGGAGGATATATGGAATCCGGGAACCATGCCCTCCCGCACACCGGTGGACAGCTATGAGTGCCGTCACGGCATGGGATACAGCCGGTTTATCTCCTCCAAAAACGGACTGCAGGCCAACCTGCTGGCCTTTGTACCGGTGGACGCTCCCTGTGAGGTCAATCACCTGAAGCTGACAAACACTACGGATCAGACCAAAACCCTGTCTTTGTTCTCCTACGTGGAGTTCTGCCTCTGGAACGCCATGGACGACATGACCAACTTCCAGCGAAACTTAAGCACCGGAGAGGTGGAGATCGAGGGCAGCACCATCTATCACAAGACCGAATACCGGGAGCGGAGAAACCACTACAGCTTCTTTTCCGTCAACACCCCGGTGACCGCCTTTGACACCAGCCGTGACATCTTCCTGGGACCGGGAAACGGAAACGACTTCCCGGATGCAGTGAAGGAAAACCACTGCCGGAACTCCGTGGCCAGCGGATGGTACCCCATCGCCAGCCATCAGATCGATCTGACTCTGGCTCCCGGTGAGGAGAAGGATTTCGTCTTCGTGCTGGGGTACGCGGAAAATCCCCGGGCCCGCAAATGGGAAAGCCCCGGTGTGATCCGCAAAGACGGAGCTCATGAACTTTTATCCCGCTTCCAGACCACCGAACAGGTAGAAGAAGCTTTCCGGGAACTTCATGACTACTGGGATGATCTTCTCTCCCGCTTTCAGGTGCAAAGCCAGGATCCCAACGTCAACCGCATGGCCAACATCTGGAACCAGTACCAGTGCATGGTCACCTTCAACATGTCCCGCTCCGCCTCCTACTATGAGTCCGGCACGGGCAGAGGCATGGGCTTCCGGGATTCCTGCCAGGATCTGCTGGGCTTTGTCCATCTGATTCCGGAGAGAGCCAGAGAGAGAATCCTGGACATTGCGGCCACCCAGTTTGAGAGCGGCAGCGCCTATCATCAGTACCAGCCTCTGACCAAGAAGGGAAATCTGGACATCGGCAGCGGATTCAACGACGATCCCCTGTGGCTTATTGCCGCCACCTCCGCCTACTTAAAGGAGACCGGAGACTTCTCCATCCTGGAGGAGATGGTTCCCTTTGAAAATAAGGAAGAACTGGCCAGGCCCCTCTTTGAGCACCTGCGCCGTTCCTTTGAATACATCTGTACCCATCTGGGACCTCACGGTCTGCCCCTGATCGGCAGAGCAGACTGGAACGACTGCGTGAACCTGAACTGCTTCTCCATGGAGCCGGGTGAATCCTTCCAGACCAGCGGTCCCTCCGAAGGACCGGTGGCCGAGTCCGTCTTCATCGGCGGCATGTTTGTAAAGTACGGAAGGGAATACGCCCAGATCTGCCGGAAACTGGGACAGGAAGACCGGGCCAGAGCCGCGGAGGCAGCCGTGGAAGACATGGTCCAGGCGGTTCTGGACTTTGGATGGGACGGAGAATGGTTCCTGCGGGCCTACGATGCCGCCTCCAACAAGGTGGGTTCCTCCGAGTGTGAGGAAGGCCAGATCTACATCGAACCCCAGGGCTTCTGCGTCATGGCGGGCATCGGTGTCAGGGAAGGCCTTGCGAAGAAGGCTCTGGACTCCGTAAAGGAGAGACTGGATACGAAGTACGGGATCATGCTGGTTCAGCCCGCCTACACCCGGTATTATCTGAACCTGGGCGAGATTTCCTCCTATCCGCCGGGATACAAGGAAAACGCCGGCATCTTCTGTCACAACAATCCCTGGATCTCCATGGCGGAGACGGTGATCGGCCGGGGCGACCGGGCCTTTGAGATCTATAAGAAGACCTGTCCCTCCTACATCGAAGACATCAGCGAAATCCACCGCACGGAGCCCTACGTCTACTCCCAGATGGTGGCAGGCCGGGATGCCTTCTATCACGGGGAGGCCAAGAACAGCTGGCTTACGGGAACCGCAGCCTGGACCTTTGTAAACCTCTCCCAGGCCATCCTGGGAATCCAGCCGGATTACGAGGGCCTGCGCATCGATCCCTGTGTGCCGAAGGACTTTGGAAACTTCACCGTGGAGAGAAAGTTCCGGGGAGCTTTGTATCACATCTGCGTGGAAAAACCCGACGGTGTGGAAAAGGGTGTGGTCCGTCTGGAAGTGGACGGAGAGGAAGTGCCCGGAAACCTGGTGCCCTTTAAGGAGGGAAAGACCGAATACCAGGTGCGTGCAGTCATGGGATAAATATCAACCACAAAGGCGTCAAGGCTTTTTGACGCCTTTGTATTTTTAAAGGAGGGATTGGTTTGCCGGAAAACAGATCCGCAGCAGCGGTTCCGGAAGAAAACAAGATGGGAGTCATGCCAGTCAACCGGCTCCTGATCAGCATGTCGGTACCCATGATGATTTCCATGCTGGTACAGGCAATGTACAACATTGTGGACAGCATGTTTGTGTCGAGACTCAATGAAAATGCCCTCACCGCCGTGTCTCTGGCATATCCCGTCCAGAACCTGATGATCGCCGTGGCCACCGGTACCGGAGTCGGCATCAACTCCCTGGTCTCCCGCTCACTGGGAGAGAAAAAACGGGAGTACGCCGGCAAGGTGGCCAGCAACGGCATTATTCTCTGCATGATCAGCGCCCTGGTCTTTGCTGTTCTGGGGCTTGCTCTGGGAGATTTTTTCTTTTCCGTACAGACGGCGGATCCCCAGATCCGCTCCTACGGAAGCGCCTACGTGCGCATTGTCACCATAGCCTCCATGGGCCTCTACATACAGATCACCATGGAAAAGCTGCTGCAGTCCACGGGGAAAACCGTCTACAGCATGTTTACCCAGCTGCTGGGGGCCATCCTCAACATCATCCTGGATCCCATCATGATCTTCGGACTCTTCGGCTTTCCCAGGCTGGAGGTGGCCGGAGCGGCACTGGCTACGGTGACAGGCCAGATCGTGGGAGCCATCGTGGCCATATTTTTCAACCTGAAGAAAAATCCGGAGCTGGAAATTTCTCTGGTGAAGTACCATCTGTCGGCAGATGCGGTAAAGGGAATCTACAGCGTAGGTGTTCCTTCCATAATAATGGCCTCCATCGGCTCCGTGATGACCTTCTTCATGAACCGGATCCTGATGGGCTTTACCTCCACCGCCACCGCCGTGTTCGGGGTGTACTTCAAGCTCCAGAGCTTTATCTTCATGCCCATCTTTGGGCTGAACAACGGCATGGTGCCCATCGTGGCCTACAACTACGGAGCCAGGAAGCCGAAGCGCATCACCCGCACCATTCGTCTGAGTGTGCTCTACGCCACGGGGCTGATGGTGATCGGGATGATCATCTTTCAGGTGTTTCCGGCACAGCTTTTAGGGATCTTCAACGCCTCCGAAAACATGCTTTCCATCGGCGTCCCCGCTCTTCGCATCATCAGCCTGCACTTTTGCATAGCGGGTTTTTGCATCGTGGCCTCCTCGGTATTCCAGGCCCTGGGCCACGGCATGTTGAGTCTGATTGTGTCTGCGACCAGACAGCTGATCGTACTGCTGCCCGCCGCCTGGATTCTCTCCCGGATCGGGGGACTCTCCGCCATCTGGTGGTGCTTCCCCATTGCGGAGCTGGTATCCCTGGTCCTTTGCAGCTTCTTCCTCTACCGGATCTACACCACTCAGATCCGGACTCTATAGTCTGCCTGACCTGAGGGGAAACAGCTGTCCCGCTCCACGATCCGGCAGGGGAATTCCACCCGCAGCTTCTCCCTGTGACCACGGGCAATCCGGTCGCAGAGGATCTGCACCGCCATATGCGCCATGTCCTCCCTGGGGATGTGGACCGTTGTCAGGAGGGGGTTCGTGGACTGAGCCCCCTCCACGTTGTCGATGGAGATCACGGAGATCTTTCTCTTTCCGGGACCTCTCTGATCCGAAAGAGCAGAAAGTGCTCCGAAGGCGATACAGTCGTTGGCACACAGAACGGCTGTCACCTCCTCATTGTCCAGCAGCCGGTTCATGGCCGCATACCCTTCCTCGGAAGTCTGACCCGTGGGAATCACACACCGGTAGTCCAGGGGCAGCTGATTGCGGATGATGGTCTCCGTGTATCCCACGTAGCGGCTTTCATGGGAACAGTCCCCAATGTAGGCGATCTTTTTGTGTCCCAGCTCAATGAGGTGGGACACGGCCAGATCCGCCGCCTTTCTCCCGTCACATACCACCTCATCGATCTGATAGTTCATGGGATTTCTCCAGATCCCCACCAGGTTGGGGGTTAAAGCCCCCAGATCATCCAGCAGTTCGTCCGAACAGCGCCCCATCACCAGAATCCCGTCAAAATTTCCCCCTTCCCCGGAAAGCTTCTCAAACGTACAGCCCTTTCGAAAAATCTCTATCTCCAGATACCGGGAAAGCTCCTGAAAAAAGGGATCCCCGTCGGAGGACTCCCCTCTGGCCAGCACCACCCCCAGGTGCAGGGCCGGCTTTTCCTCTCCCTGACCCAGCTTTAAGTTCCTGGCGGAGGAATTGGGCAGGTAGTTGATCTCATGGGCCGCGGCCCAGATCTTTTCCTTGAGTTCTTCCGATGCACAGGTAGCAGACCGGTTATTTAACACCCTGGACACGGTGGAGGGTGAAGTCCCCACCATCTCCGCGATTTTCTTCAGCGACATATCTCTCCCCCTGTTGAGAAAACGTTTGCGTAATTTTGTATTGTTTTTTTCAATTGTCCATGGTAGGATTACTTTCGTCATCACATGAGACTAGATATTACAATACATTATAGAAGATTTCCCTCCGTTCCGCAAGGGATGAGGAGAGCAAACGTTTGATTCTTTTGAGAAAATATGGGGAGATTTGTCATGAAAAAAGCACTGAAGTCCGCAGCCCTTCTACTGTCCCTCTCTCTGGCTGCCGGTTCCGTACCGGTAATGGCAGAAGAAACCATCGAGCTTACCAATGTATCCTACGATCCCACCCGGGAGCTGTACGCAGCCTACAATGAGATCTTCACCGCCCACTATGAGGAGCTGACCGGAGAAAAGGTGGAAGTGGTTCAGTCCCACGGCGGATCCGGAAAGCAGGCCCTGGAAGTGGCCAACGG
>CAZJYM010000219.1:0-5637 GCA_964550245.1 uncultured Blautia sp.
CAGGATGCAGACAAACACCCCTCAGGATAAAGTAAACACACCCACCAGGATGGAGAAAACACCCCTCAGGATGCAGAAAACACCCCCCAGGATGAGGAAAATACCCCCAGGATGCAGAGTTCATCCCTGATTATCTGTCTGAAACGGGGAGAATAGTCCCAATTTATCCAAAAAATCAATCACCAAAAATCAGAAACATACCGCCAAATTGTGAATTTACCTCTGCTGTTTTAATGAAGTTTTTGTATAGACTGATTTGCAGATCAATTCTCTCCCCCAGGCCTCCTTCCGTGTCTTTTCAGAATGAAATTTAGAACTTGCGAATGGCGCGTATTTGAAGTATAATGAGAGATACGATACATACAAGAAGGAGCGCCCTATGAAAACCATTCATTTTAAAGTCAATTCCGTCTTTACCAAGAAGGACGTGGAGCGGATGCAGAAACAGGCCGCCCGAAAGACCAACCTGAGAATCCTGATCATCATCGCCGTGGTGATCGTTGCCTACGTGGTAACTGCCCTCTTTGGAGCCTGGCTTGCCGAAGAACCCTTTACACCTTCAATCTTCATACCCGACGGGATCTTTGACGCCGTCCTGATCGCGGCTTTGCTGGTGGCCGTGGCCTTCGCCGTCATATCACCCTACTACAAGGCCCGCAAGATGATCAAGGATGCTCCCGGAGGCGAGATCAAGGCCATTCTCTACTTCTACGACAGGACCTTCCGGTACGGCTGGGGCAACTCCTTCAGTACCATTGCCTATGTGGACATTCAGGAATTTCGGGTTTTGGACGATGCCTTCTATATCCGGGCGGATGACCTCTCCTACTGGGTGAAGAAGGCGGACTTTGAGATGGGAAAGGCAGAGGACTTTCAGAAGTTTATTGAGAGCAAGAGAAAAGTGGGTTAAAGAAATCAGCCGGGAGTTCCTCCCGGCTGATTCTTTTTTCCTGACCTTACTTCAAAAGCTCTTCATAGGTTGTATCCAGACAGTTTCGCATTCCCTTCAGCTGATTGCAGTAGACATGTTGAACTCCCCGTTCGATTTTCACCAGAGCCTCCCGGGTGATATTCACGTTCTCCAGTTGAAGCATGCGAACCAGCTCTGTCTGTTTCAGCCCCTTCTCCAGTCTGATTCGTCGTATGTTTCTCCCGATATTTCCATCATTTTGCTTGATCTTCTGCTCCATCACAGTCCCTCCGTCTGGAATGAATTCAGTCCACTGCATTCCTATCATATCCCGGGTCTGGGAAGGTGAGGGACCAGAAATGGTCCAAAAAGGGAGAAAGAATGAATTTTGTCTATTTTTATCCCTGTTTAAGTGCTTCTATTCTCATTTAGATGTAGATTCCGGTTTCTTTTGTCTCCAAAGCAGCAGAGTACCGCAGGGCTCCAGGTTTGCTTCCCCGGGATTTACCGTTTTTCCGGTGATCAGGTCCTGATAAACTGCTTCATCACGGATGCGGGCGGTCTTCTCCTCCCGGCTGAAGTTGTAGATGCCGATAAACTTTTCCCCGTCGTTTTCCCGCACCAGGGCCAGAAGGGAGGAATCCCCCGTATCCGCTGTGGAAAGAGCGGCGTCGGCTCCAAAGATGCCGTGGGTTTTGCGGATCTCCTCCAGCTTTAGAAGGCCCTGGAAGATCTTTCCCTGGACGGTATCCGCATCATGGCGGTTTTCGGCCAGATCCCAGCGGAAGTTTCCCCGGTGCACATACCGGGAGTCCGGGGCTTTTTCCGGATCCTGCCGGTAGGAGTAGTCATTGGGCATTCCAATCTCATCTCCGCTGTAGAGGACGGGAATGCCGGACTGGGAGAGCATAAAGGCGTGGAGGGTGAGATCCATGCGGATGGAGAGTTCCAGATTCTCCGGATCCGAGGCGTACCGTTCGATTCCGGTTAAGGAGGCGGTGGTACCGCAAAGTCTGGCATCCCCCAGCCTGGGATCGTCGTTGTAGAGTTCCCCTTTGGAGAAGGATCCGGGAAACTTTCCCGTGAAGAAGTCGTTGAGAAACTTCTTGTGGGGCACTTCCTCCATGCCGAAGCCCCGTAAAAAGTCGTAGTCCAGCCCCCAGCCGATGTCGTCATGGCAGCGCAGGTAGTTCTGAAAGATGTACTCCCGGGGAAGACTGCCCACGATGTCCAGCTGTCTTCGCAGAAGGGCTGCGTCTTTGGTGGCCACGGTATGCCAGGTGCTGGCCATGGTGGTCACATTGTAGAGCATGTGGCATTCGGGCTTTTCCAGGGTTCCGAAATAGGGAGCCACCTTATCCGGGGCCATGACCACCTCTCCCAGGAGAAGTACTCCCGGGCAGACGATCTCGCAGATCATGCGCATCATTCTCACCATGGAGTGAACCTGGGGAAGGTTGCGGCAGCTGGTGCCGGGTTCCTTCCATATATAAGGGACAGCATCCAGCCTTACCACATCCACGCCCTGATTGGCCAGGTAGAGCATGTTTGCGGTCATCTCGTTGAAGACCACCGGATTTCCGTAGTCCAGATCCCACTGATAGGGGTAGAAGGTGGTCATCACATACTTTTGGATATCGTCCAGCCAGGTAAAGTTTCCGGGAGCGGTGGTGGGAAAGACCTGGGGACAGGTCTCTTCATACAGGGCGGGGATGGAAAAGTCATCGAAGAAGAAGTACCGGTCCTGGTATTCCTTTTCCCCGGCTCTGGCTCTTTGGGCCCACTCATGGTCCTCGGAGGTATGGTTCATCACAAAGTCCAGACAGATCTGGATCCCTCTGCGGTGACATTCCTCCGTAAGCCTGGCAAAGTCCTCCATGGTTCCCAGCTCCGGCTGAACGCTTCGGAAGTCTGCGACGGCGTATCCCCCGTCGCTGCGGCCTTTGGGGGAGGCAAGAAGGGGCATGAGGTGGAGGTAGTTGATGCCGCATTCGGTCAGGTAGTCCAGTTTTTCCCGGACTCCTTCCAGGGTTTTGGCAAAACAGGACACGTACATCATCATCCCCAGCAGGTCATTGCCCTTGTACCAGTGGGGATTTGCTTCTTTTTTCAGATCTGATTCCTTCAGGAGAGGGCTGCGCTCTTTGCTGAACTTCTCCATTTCCTGAAGGAGAGAGTCGAAGTGTTCCTGTACCTTATCATATGGAAGCTTCTGGTACAGCTCAAAGTAGAGCCATTTCAGCTCGTCGTAGTGTTTTCGGAGACGCTCTTGAAACATGGGGCGTCAAAACCTCCTTTACAGATTTCCCCTGAGAAGGGGCAGAAAATGGGGTTTGCGGTCTTTAAACAGGGTATAGTGGGTAAACCCGCACTCCAGCAGGACCTCTCCGGCCTGGTCAAAGGCAGCCGCCAGCTGGTCGGGGGTGTGGGCGTCGGATCCGATGGTCACAATCTCCCCTCCCAGCTGGCGGTAGCGGCGCAGAATCGCCCTGCAGGGATTGGGTTCCCCCAGGCCCCTGGAGAAACCTCCCGTATTCAGCTCCAGGCCGCAGCCCTTCTTAATAAGAGTCCGGAGGATCTCATCCAGGATGTCCTGATAGCGGCCGTAGGAGTACTCCCGGTTCTGGTTGGGACCGAAGCGGACAATGTAGTCCAGGTGGCCGTATACGTCCATCTCCGAAAAGAGGGAGAGGTTTTCCAGAATGGATTCAAAGTACTCCATGTAGCACAGGTGTTCCTTTCTCCCCTGGAAAAAATCCGGATAGTAGGGATCAAAGCCGTGGACCACATGGGAGGAGCCGATGACGAAATCAAAGGGAGTCTGACTTAAGAGATTTGAAAACTCCTCCCCCAGATGAGGCTGCAGTCCCAGTTCAACCCCGAAGAGCAGGGAGATCCGTCCCTGGTACTTTTCCTGAAGGCGGAGGAATTCCTGGCGGTAGGCGGTCAGATCCAGGGAAAAGTCCAGATCCTCCGGTATGGGCGGGTAGTCCGGATCCAGGTGTTCCGTAAAGCAAAGGCCCTCCAGTCCCAGATCCAGGGCTCTTTGAATCATGGTTTCCATCGGGACGGTACAGTCTCCGGAAAAGGCGGAATGCAGGTGAGTATCCCATGTGACAGCTGGCTTCATTGGCGGTTTCTCCTTTACGATTGGTGCTTTAGGGCCGGAAAGCGGTTATCTCTCAATGTACTATGGAAAGACCCCGCCTTCCATGTGCAACTTCACAGATTATCCCACCGCTTTTGGGCAGGATGCCGGAAATACCCGTTTTCTGCTTTTTTTTCTAAAATGCTCTTGAATTTTTGGATGGAATTAGATACAATACTTACCAAGTTGGTATTTATTTAACAATCCACCAACAGGGGTTCTTCCGCCTGGCCGGGCGGAAGAGGAGAGGCGGGCGGAGAGATCGGTATCCCCCTCTGCCGCGAATTTTCAGAATGCACTCCGTGAAAATACCGAGCGAAATACCCATTTACCATCTCTAATAGGAGGAATTTAATCATGGCTGTAAAAGTTGCAATTAATGGTTTTGGACGTATTGGCCGTCTTGCGTTTCGTCAGATGTTCGGAGCGGAAGGTTTCGAGATCGTTGCCATCAACGACCTGACCTCCCCCAAGGTGCTGGCTCATCTGCTGAAATACGACTCCACCCAGGGAAGATATGCTCTGAGTGACAAGGTTTCCGCAGGAGAGGATTCCATCACCGTGGATGGAAAGACCATCAAGATCTATGCCATGGCCAAGGCTGAAGAGCTTCCCTGGAAGGAACTGGATGTAGACGTGGTTCTTGAGTGCACCGGTTTCTATACCTCCAAGGCCAAAGCTCAGGCTCATATCGATGCCGGAGCCAAGCATGTGATCATCTCCGCACCCGCCGGAAACGACCTGCCCACCATCGTTTACAACGTAAACCATCAGGGACTGACCAAGGACGACAAGATCATTTCTGCCGCTTCCTGCACCACCAACTGCCTGGCTCCCATGGCCAAGGCTCTGAATGACTGCGCTCCCATCAAGTCCGGCATCATGTGCACCATCCATGCCTACACCGGCGATCAGATGACTCTGGACGGACCTCAGAGAAAGGGCGACCTCAGAAGATCCCGTGCAGCCGCTGTGAACATCGTTCCCAACAGCACCGGCGCCGCCAAGGCCATCGGTCTTGTTATTCCGGAACTGAACGGCAAGCTCATCGGCTCCGCTCAGCGTGTTCCCACTCCTACCGGATCCACCACCATCCTTACCGCTGTTGTGGAAGGAAACGTGACCAAGGATCAGATCAATGCCGCCATGAAGGCTGCTTCCAACGAGTCCTTCGGATACAACGAGGATGAGATCGTATCCAGCGATGTGATCGGAATGACCTACGGTTCTCTGTTCGATGCCACCCAGACCATGGTTCTGCCTCTGGACAACGGCACCACCCAGGTTCAGGTTGTTTCCTGGTATGACAATGAGAATTCCTACACCAGCCAGATGGTTCGTACCATCAAGCACTTTGGCAAGCTTCTGAGCGAATAATGGAGTTTGACTCAGGAAGGGTCCGGTCTGAAAAGGACCGGGCCCTTCTTTGATTACAGCGTCAAAATCCTTACGCCCCCGGCGTGCTCGCACGTCGGGGGGCGTAAGGATTATTGACGCGCCCCAACATGAGGAAGGAATGGGGTAGGGGCCCCATGGATTCCGAATGTTGGGAAGGATTGCGGGAGTCGCGAAGCGGCGG
>CAZJYM010000220.1:0-5628 GCA_964550245.1 uncultured Blautia sp.
ACGATGTCCTCATACCTTCCGTCTTTTAACAGAAAGCCTCCGGGTATGGTGCCCAGTTCTACAAAGCCCAGATCCCGGTAGAGGGAAAGGGCCCGGGTGTTGGATTTAACCACCGCATTGAACTGCAGGATCGAAAAGCCCAGTTCATGGCCTTTTTTCAGGCAGTGGAGAACCAGCTGCCGGCCGATTTTCTGTCCCCGAAGGTCCTCCCGCACCGCATAGCTGGCATTGCAGATGTGGCCGCAGCGGCCTACGTTGTTGGGATGCAGGATGTAAAGCCCCACAACAGTTCCGGTTTCCTCCTCCACCGCTACAGCGGTGAAGGACTGTTCCAGAAAGAAGCGGACTCCCTCTTCTGGTGTTAAGGGATCCGTCTGGGGGAAGGCCACACCTTCCTCCACCACCTGGTTCCAGATGAAAACCGCCTCATTTGTATCTTCGGGGGTAAATTCTCTGATGATTACCTTCATGGTATCAATCTCCTTTTTGCGTTTCATTTTCCCCGTTCTGATCGGTTCCTGCCATCTCCTCCGGGCACTGAATTCCGAAATGTTCGTAGATCTGACTCATCTCTTCGGTCTGTTCCCCGGGATAGAGGGCTTCAGGAGACTCCACCGCCCCCTGGCGGCGGAGGATGGAAAACAGATCCTGGGGGGTATATTCCGAATCACCCATCTCCTCCCGGAGGATTTTTCCGATGACGCCGGAGAGGAGGGTGAGAATCAGGTGTCCCTGCAGGGTGTGATCGTCCTGAAATTTCAACGGCGGAATCCGGGGATCCCTGTACTTGGGAGAGAGCAGGTCGATGGTTTCCCTGGGGGCATCATAGAGGGAGAGGATCTGTTCCCTGCTCCGGGGCCGGGAGGAGATCAGAAGAAAGAGTCCCTCCTCCTGGAGCCGGTCACAGGTCTCACCCGGTGGTACATCCTGATCTTCCGCCCGGGCGGACCTGGCCGAGAGGGATTCCCCCTGGGCAAACACGTCCAGACAGAGATAACCCCAGGCTTTCCGTTGTTCTCCCACGCCCAGCTGCATGTCCATCTGCTGAATGTAGTACATGCCGCCCTTATGGAGGACCAGGTTTTCTCTGACCTCCAGTCCGGTACGGTACCTGGTGACAGTTTCCTCAAAGATCCGGTGATGTGAGGGAACTCTCACCAGGAAGGGCACGTCTTCTTCATACAGCTCGTCTGCGTTCCTTCCATAATAATAGTCTCCGTTCAGGCAGGAGAAACTGATCCGGATGCCCAGATCCTGCAGTTCGCTTATTACTGACCGGATTGCCAAGACTGTGGTGACCTTTTCAGAGCTGTACCGGAGGAAGAGAGGAAGTCCCGTGGAGGGATGCACGGCACACAGAAGACTTCCCTCATCGGGGAGGATCCCGCTGTGAGAGCCCAGATCCATCAGAATACAGCCTTCTTCCTCATCATCAAAGGACACTCCGGTGCGGTTGGTGAGAAATTTCAGGTATTTCCTGTAAAAAGCGGCCATGTTGTCGGGACGTCCTGCCGTGTACAGAGTTTCCATGGCACTTCGGATGGACAGATCGGCCTCCGGATAGAGAATCCCTCCGTAACCCGCTTTCTGCCAGATGGGAGCCATATGGATGGGATCCGGGGAAGTCACATAGTAACAGAGCAGGGCCGGCAGGTTTTGAGAATCCGCGGCAGTATCGGCAACCAGGGTGTCCAGGATTCCGGTCCGACGGACAAACTGGTCGTAGAAAAAGACGTCTCCAAATGTAAGAACCCGGGGAGGGGAAATTTTCGGATCCTGGAACCCTCTGCCCTTCTTCCCCCTGGAAGGCTCGGTAAAGTCAGCCGGGGGCGGGCCGAATTCATTGGTGGCAAGGTCGTAGGTGAAGATGCCCCGCTCCCGGCTGCGGTAGATTCCCCGCTCTTTGTCCAGCACCCGGCCCAGGTAGATGGAGGTACCCTTGACGATCTTGCTCCCCCGGCGGACCGAGGAGCTTATGGTGGCATATTCGATTCCATTTCTCATGTTGTAGGCGATATACATAACTTTCTCCTTGAAACAGCGGTCGGGGGAACAGTCGGGACGTTTCCCCCAATCCGGAGATAATTGTATTTTATAATGCTTAAATCATTTTGTCAAATCCGGAAGAGTGTGCAACTTGTACAAAGTATGCCGTGGAGAGCAGGGGGATTTCGATTTCTGCTTGACAGATTGGAAGGAAAGTTTGAAAATATAGAGGCGGTAATGACAAACCAATTAGAAAGGCGGATTGTTATCATGAACCTGTACGTGGATGGTTCAGCGTCATCCCCGGGGAATGGAACCCGGGAAAAACCCTTTCAGACCATTACGGAGGCGGCGAAAACCGCTCACTGCGGGGATCAGGTCCTGGTGGCGCCGGGAATCTACCGGGAGTATGTGGATCCGGTAAATCCCGGAGTTGCCTACAGATCTCTCGTAAAGGGAGGAGCGGTGATCACCGGTGCGCAGCCCGTAAAGAACTGGATTCCCTTTCAGGACAATGTGTGGAAGGCCTTAATCCCCAATGAGATCTTTACAGACCGGAATCCCTATACCACCCTGGTGGAGGGGGACTGGTTCATCCCCTCCTGCAGGGCCCATACGGGGGAAGTCTACCTGAATGAGAAATCCCTCTATGAGGTAACCTCCTTAGAGCAGGTGCTGCACCCGGAGGTAAAAAAAGACTCCTGGGATCCGGATTTCAGCGTGTACACCTGGTATACCGAACAGATGGGAGACTGTACGGTGATCTATGCCAACTTTCAGGGAGCGGATCCCAACCGGGAATCGGTGGAGATCAATGTGCGTCCCTTCTGCTTTTATCCCTCCAGGGAGGGAGTGGGACAGATCACCCTGTCCGGGTTTACCCTGTGCAGGGCTGCCACCCAGTGGGCTCCGCCCACTGCGGAGCAGGAAGGGCTTGTAGGTCCTCACTGGTCAAAGGGGTGGATCATCGAAGACTGTGAGATTTATCAGTCCAAGTGCTGCGGCATCTCCCTGGGGAAGTATCTCCAGCCGGAGAACGACAACAAGTGGCTGAAGATGAAATATAAGGAAGGGGCCCAGACAGAACGGGAAGCCATCTGTCAGGCCTGGCGGGAAGGCTGGACCAAAGAGAAAACAGGAGGCCATATCATCCGACGCTGCCAGATTCATCACTGCGGGCAGACGGGAATCGCCGGTCATCTGGGAGGAGCCTTTTCCCTTATCGAAGATAACCACATCCATCACATCAACAACAAGAGAAATCTCTCCGGGGCGGAAATAGCGGGCATCAAGCTCCATGCCGCCATTGACGTGATCATAAGAAGAAATCATATCCATCACTGCACCCGGGGACTGTGGCTGGACTGGCAGGCCCAGGGAACCAGAGTAACCCGCAATGTCTTCCATGACAACACACTGCCCTTTGAACATCTCATGTGTCCGGGGGGAACCAGCGGACTGGGGGAGGACATTTTCATAGAAGTCTCCCACGGACCTACCCTCATTGATCACAACCTTCTTCTCTCGGAACGCTCCCTCAAGGTGGCTTCCCAGGGAATTGCCCTGGTTCACAACCTGATCGCCGGATCTCTGGCCGGGGTGGGACTGAGTACGGACAGCGGGGGAATCAATCTCCGGTATCCCCGGTATACCCCCTATCATGTGCCCCATTCCACCGATATAGCGGGATTTATGTTCATTCTCCACGGGGACATGCGCTTTTACAACAACGTGTTCATTCAGCAGCCCCTGCGTCCCTTCATGAAGGAACTGATGGACAATACCGGAGAAAACGGCTGGGATGACAACAACCTGCTCTCCGGCACCTGGCCCTACAACGGGTACCGGACGGAAGAGGAGTGGAAGGCGGAGTTTGAGGGCTACTGCGGCATGGGAAGCCCTGCAAGTGACCGCTACATCCTCTCCCTTCCCGTGTGGTCCGGGGGAAACTGTTATTTTAACGGAGCCAGGCCCTGGGAGAAGGAAACGGATGCATATGTGGATTCAGAAAATAAGCTGGAGCTTACCCTGGAGCAGCAGGGGGATCACCTGGTATTAAAGAGCAACCTGTTTCGGCTTTTGCCCCGCTGCCATCGGGGCATCATCTCCACCGAAACCCTGGGCAGGGCCATTGAGCCGGAGGAGAGCTTTGAGAAGCCGGACGGAACACCCATTGTGTTTGACAGGGACTTTTTCGGAAACCAGCGGGGGGATCTGCCCCTGGCGGGCCCCTTTGAAGAGGGGGCGGAAGAACTGACCCTGTGGAAGGATTGAAAAGAGATGCAGACAAAAGTTAATACTTCTGCCAGGGACATGACCACCGGAAACATAGCCCTGCAGTTGATACAGTTTTCCGTTCCCCTGATCGTGGGGAATCTGTTTCAGATGATGTACAACACCGTGGACTCCCTGGTGGTGGGAAACTTTGTGGGAAAAGAGGCTCTGGCAGCGGTGGGATCCACCACCATGATCGTCAACATGCTGGTATTTTTCTTCAACGGAGTGTCCATCGGAGCCGGAGTGGTGATCAGCCGCTATTACGGAGCGAGAGAGTACGACTGGCTTCACCGGGCGGTGGAGACCACCATCTTCATCACCCTGGTGTGCGGGGTTCTCTTTACCATCATCGGTGTGCTCATGGTTCACCCCATGCTGGTGTTCATGTCCACTCCGGATGACGTGATGGAGTCCGCCACCATCTATCTGCGCATCTACTTTATGGGAATGATGGGACTTCTGGTCTACAACATGGGATCCGGTATCCTCCGGGCTGTGGGAGATACCCGAAGACCCCTGCTGTTTTTGATCTTTACCAGCGTGATCAACGTGATCCTGGACCTGCTCTTTGTCCTGGCTTTCCATGCGGGGATTGCCGGGGTAGCCTATGCCACCATCATTTCCCAGTTTATTTCAGCGGGATTGATCCTGGTGCTTCTGACCAGAACCAGGGATATTTACCGCCTGGTCTGGAAGGATCTTCGCTGTGACATAAGTATCGTAAAGCAGATCGTCACCATCGGCCTTCCCGCCGGGATTCAGTCCGTGGTCACCGCTTTTTCCAACGTGTTTGTCCAGTCCTACATCAACAGCTTCGGTTCAGCCTGCATGGCCGGGTGGAGCTGCTACAACAAGCTGGACACCTTTATCATGCTTCCCATGCAGAGCATGGCTCAGGCGGCCACCACCTTCGTGGGACAGAACATCGGAGCGGGAAAGAAGGACCGGGTGAACCGGGGTACCGTGATCTCTCTGGTGATCACCGTGGGCATTACGGCTGTGATCGCCACATTTCTCTACGCCTTTGCAGCACCCGTTACCGGGCTTTTTTCCAATGATGTGGAGGTCATCCAGTACGGAGCCATGTTTTTGCAGACCAACGTGTTTTTCCTGATCTTCAACTGCGTGAACCACACCCTGGCAGGAGCTCTTCGGGGACGGGGAGATTCCACCGGTCCCATGGTCATCATGCTGCTGAACTTTGTGGGCGTCCGCCAGGTATACCTCTTTGTGATGACCCGCTTTATCAGCAATACCGCCCGTCTTGTGGGCTTCAGCTACCCGGTGGGATGGACCTGCTGCTGCATTATGGAGGTAGCTTACTACTATATCCGTTGGGGCAGGAAAAAGAGCCTGGTGTAGGCT
>CAZJYM010000221.1:0-3406 GCA_964550245.1 uncultured Blautia sp.
GGGATTGCAATTTCCCCCACAAGTTCACATTTTTTTCATGGCGCCACCGGGTGCAGGCGTTCCATAATAAAACAGCTCTCATGAGTACTCTCCTTGAGAACCGGAGGAAGAGAGGGTAAACTGGATCCAGATTGAAAGGAGGAAATGCCCCATGTTTGACAGGATGGAACCCCTTACTCAGTTCTCCCCCCTGGGGGGAGAACTGAGTAAGGTAACTGTAAGAGGAGAAGGAGGGGTAAAACCCGAATACGAAAACGACCTGGAATCAGGAAGCGGGAAGGATCGAAGCATGTTTTGCTACGCCCCCAGTTCCGGCTGTCCCGACTCCAAGCAGACGCAGGTGCTCTTTGTTCTCCGGGATGAGAATACCAGAAGCTCAGCCGAAGAAGTGATGAGAAGACTGGGTCTTGATGAACTCGCTGAAAAAGAACACTTTCTGCTGCTCTTTCCCAATCCGGAGAAAGACGGATGGAACACCAGGACAGATCCGGATTACCTGGTCCGATGCTTTACCCAGCTCCGGGAAAGCTCTCTGCAGGTGGGAGGCTTTAACGGCATGCTCTACTATCTGGCCGTATCCCCAAAAGCTTCTTCCTTTCTGGCCGATCTCATTGCCCTGCACCCCGGTACCGTAGCCGGGGCGGTACTGGGGGATCTGCCGGAAAACTATACCCTGCCGAAAGGAGCTCTGGGTGTGGAAGCGGCCGCCTGGTGTCAGCCGGGGGTGATGGCCGGGTACCTGAAAAAAGCCAACGCAGTACAAAAAGAGGAAGTCACCGATGCCGGCATCCTCTATACCGGCCGCAACCCTTCCGTAAAGCTTCTGGTCAGTGAAGAAAAGCTGGATAAGGCCCTCTTTCAACGGATCTGGAAAGAGCTTTTGTGGGGAAGCCGCCGATGGCAAAACGACACATATGGATCTTACCACCCCAGAACGGAGTTTACGGCCCGGGGATTTACTGCCCATGTGCAGGAAACCTGCCTGAACCTGAAAGACGGTATTGGCCGCACCTGGTATGAATACATTCCCCCAAATCTCCGGGGTACAAATGAAAAGATGCCCCTGGTCTTCTACTTTCACGGCGTCAACTGTGTTCCCCTCTACGGAGCCGAACAGAGCTGCTGGCATGACGTGGCGGATCAGGAGGGCTTTATGGTGGTATATCCCGCTCCCTCCAGGGGAAAGTACTGGAACATCTACGATCTTCCCACCCTTCCCGGAGACATGGATTACATCCTGGCCCTGCTGGAACACCTGAAAAGTACGTACCCCATCGATGAAAAACGAGTGTACCTCTCCGGCTTTTCCATGGGAGGCATGATGACCCATGCCCTCTCTGCCGCTTACCCGGAACTCTTTGCCGGAGCCGCCCCCTGCAATGCCTTTGCCTTTAACCGCTTTACCGATCCTGGGGAATCCCTGGCTCCCTTCCTGCCGGATGTGGATCCCGAAACGCTGGGGCATGAATCCTTCTCAGCCCAACTGGCGGATGAGAAAAAGAAAGCACGACCGAGTCTTCAGATGCCGGTGATACAAAATGCGGGTCTTATAGACGGCCTTATCGCCTCCTGGCCTGTGAAGCCCGAAAGTAACGATACCCGCACGAAAACCCTGTGCTGGTGGATGGAGTACAATGGAATCGATACCTCCCTGAAATTAAACCCGGATCTTCCCAGCGGCCTTGATTCCAGCGAATGGGGCTATGCGGATCCCAAAAACCGCTGCTTTTACCAGTACTGGAAAAGCTCCAATGAACAGGGCCTTCCCCTTCTGGCTTTGATGCTCTCGGGAAGAATGGCCCATGCCCTGGATCCCGTACAGATTCACTGGGCCTGGCAGTATCTGCGCCGTTTCTCCCGGGAGGCGGACGGATCCCTCACCATGAATCCGGAAAGGAAGTGAAGCCCATGGAAAAGAACTTTTTCAGCTACGTATCATCCAAAGCCTCCGTGGATCCGGTGCCCACCATTTATCTTTGCGCACCGGAAAAGGAAGCGGAATCTTTAGAAAGCCTGGAAAACTTCAGCAAAACCTTCGGCTGGACCCAGGCGGCGGAGGAGATGGGAGCCGTCCTTGTAGCACCCCTGGCAGAGAAAGGGTGGAAGAAAGAGCCCCTCTCCCTTCTCCTGGATCTTTACCGGACCACCGGAAAGACTTTCCGTTCCCCCACGGGAGAGGGCATCTGGGGGCGTTCCGGAGCACTCTGGTGCTGGGAAACCCTCCTCTACGTAGTCGGATACCGGGAGGGAGCCGTCTTTGCGGGAAACTTCCTGGCGGCATATCCCAACTTTGCCGCAGCGACAGCCCTGATCGGAGGTCTGCCCGATGACTTTTCCCCGGGAGAAAATCCTTCCAATCACTGGCTGGTCAGGCGGGTGAGTAGGGACTACAACCTGAAAAACCGCCAGATCCCGGTGTGTCTGTGGCTTTTTGACGTAGACAAAAAGAAGGCGGAAGAATCCATTGGATACTTCGGCCATGGATCCGGGGGAGAAGTACGGCTGTTAACCCAACCCTTTAATAGTGAAAGGGAGAGAAGCCTCTTTATCATGCGGGAGGAGTTTTCTCACCGGGTACGCTGGAAAAGCGGTCCCGACGGTCTGCTCTCATCCAGAAAGAGCAGACAGGAGTTTTACGAAGATCCGGCCTTTATCAGGCATACTGTTCAAGTGGAGGACTGTTCTTACAACTTTTTTGTTCATCTCCCCTCCGGTAAGAGGACGGAAAACCTGCCGGTGGTCTTTACCCTGCACGGAAGGGGAGAGCCGGCCTGGCTTTTTACCTCCAAAAACGGCTGGGATACCCTCTCCGATGAGACAGGAGAATTCATCCTGGTATCCCCCGATTCCCCGGGAAACATCTGGTTTCTCTCCCGGGACGGATCCCTCTTCGAGGAGATTATCCAGAAGCTCTCCGCGCTTTACAAAATCGACCGGGAGCGGGTGTATTTAACCGGCTTTTCCAACGGAGCCATGATGACCCGGGAGATGGCCTGGTTCAGGCCTGATCTCTTTGCAGGCATTGCCCCCATGAACGGTCCCTGGTTTGACACCTTCTCCATGGAGAAAGCGGACAGCTCTTCGAATCCGTCCGCTCTCTCTGCGGAGATTGAAGCCCTGATAAGCAAGTTTCTGGATGAGGGCTGGCAGATGCCCTGCGCCTTCTTCTACGGGGACAATGATCCCGCAGCCGATCCGGGAGAGAACTTTGCCCTTTCTCCCCTTCTTACCGCCTGGGGCTGTTCGGATACGCCCTCCAGGATTCTGGAAGGAGACCGTTTTAAAACGGAAGTTTATCAAAACAGGGCAGGCATTCCCGGCGTCTCCGTCACGGTGATGAAAAACATGCCCCATGGGGCCACCCGGGAGGAGAGCTGCTTTGCCTGGGAGTTTTTAAAGCACTTCA
>CAZJYM010000221.1:3506-5626 GCA_964550245.1 uncultured Blautia sp.
TAAGTTCAGTACTTTTAATAGGAAAGAAAAAATCCGGAGGCGGGAACCTGATCCCGCCTCCGGATTTTTTATTGTATGGAGTGTAACAGACTAAGTTATTGCTCAACCGGCCCTCATCCCTTAAAAGTGGAATAATTGCGGATCTCCTCCACCAGCTTGTATACGGTGGTGCAGGGACACATCTCCGAGGGCTTCCTCTTTCCCTCATGCAGGTATCCGTGAAGACGGTTGTCTGCAATGGAAATGGCCCGTTCCTCATTCCCGAACCTTTTGAGAACCGAGTAGATCTGGGGATCCTCCCCGTAGTATTTTTCACCGGTTTTCTGCTCGAAGATCTCTGCGAACTTCAGGCAGCAGTTTACCGGATCGATATCGGTGTGCATCTTTCCAAAGTAGGCTTCCAGCCAGATCTCCATGCAGGGATTGGACCAGCCCGCCCGGATTCCCTCTTTCTGAGCCTGATAGAGGATCTCGTCAATGCTTTCCACCCCGTCCCGGTCAAACACGATCCAGGGCTGCCCGTACTGGGGCTCGAAGGCCGCCTGTTCCTTGCAGTTCTTCACCAGATCCTGGGTTGTGGTCATGGAGCCCCGGATCACGATGCGGTCCTGAAGCTCTTCGGGAAGGGAATCCCGCAGGCCGCACAGGTAGTTCTCCTCGATGGGTTTGGTCTCCGTCACGATGAAATAATGGCCAAGATCCGGAACTCTGGTCCGAAACGCCTCTCTGGGTTTTCTTTTCCCTGTTCTCTCTAATCTTGCCATTCTCAGTCTCCTTTAAACATGTCAAAGCCATTCAGGGTTGGAATTGCGCCGTATTTGCCAAGAAGGTAGTTTTTCTCGTAGCTCGCATCCTTTCGTATCTTCGTTCCGTCCTCATCAATAAAGTCCGCCAGGGAATAGAGGGTGGAGACTCCCGTCTGATCCTTCTGGGTAAACCAGATCTCATCTCTGCGCAGCAGACTGTTGGACAGCTGCCAGGAGTCATGGGTGGTAAAGACCAGCTGGGCATGCCTGGGGTTGGTCTCCGGATTCAAAAACAAAATCAGAAGTCCCCTCACCAGCAGGGGATGCAGTCTGGCATTCAGCTCATCGATAAAGGAGACGCCTCCGGAGTACAGCGTATCCTCCAACAGGGGATAAAGGGCAAACATCTTCAGGGTGCCGTCGGATTCATCCTGGAGGGGAATGGAAACCGTGCTGTCCGAGCCGATCACCCGGTGAACGGCTTCAATCTTCACATCCTCCTCTTCCCCCTGCATCTCTTCCACGTTGAAGCCGATGATGGAGGGATCAAAGGCCGCCAGGTAGCGGACAACCTTCTGCTGAACGGCACTGTCGCCGGCAAAGCCCTCGGGAATCACCTCCAGGGGAAAGCCGCTGCCCGGGGTGCATCCAAAGTTGGAAAAGTTCACCCGCAAAAACCAGTCCCGGACCAGCTTCAGTCTGGAAATGCGAAGCTTGGCCCCCAGGGATACCACCAGTGTCTCCCGGCCCAGCGTGACCTTGATCAGGTCCTGCTCCACCGGAGAAATCCCGGAGAGATCCAGCCGGTCGCCGTTGCGGTAAAAGACGGACCGGTACTCCCTGGCTGATTTCGTCTTGAAGTTGAGCCACTCCTCCACAATCCCGTCCTGGTTCAGGGTAAAGCCGTAGTTGTAGGACCGGCAGTTGTCGTCTTCCGAGGAAATGAAATACACTTCAAAGGAGGACTCCGCTTTTCGGCTGTGGTTGTCAAACAAAAAGGGAGTGAGTCTGGGCTTTTTGATCCTGGACTTTCTCTCCTCGCTTTCATCCCCGTAGGCGAAGGACTCCAGCACATAGGAGGTCATGAAGTGAAAGGCCTGAATCACGTTGGACTTTCCGCTGGCATTGGCTCCGAAAACTGCAGCCACCGGAAGGATTTTCTCAGTACCCACCTGGATCACCCGGTTGGAATACTCCGTGATCTTGGTGGCGGAAAGATCCAGGATGGTATCGTCCCGGAAGGATTTGAAGTTTTTAAACCTGAACTGAATGAGCATTGTTCTCTCCTCCATTGCTTATTATAGCCACTGTTTTCTTATTAGTCAACATTTTTTGAGAATTCATCTCATTAGAGTGATAATAAGGCAAGGGAAG
>CAZJYM010000222.1:0-2376 GCA_964550245.1 uncultured Blautia sp.
GATCTCTTCCTCTTCCCCGCCGCTCTTATCGATGGAGCGGATCAGAAGGTAGTAGCTGTTGGTGTCATTTACCTTCACCTGAACCCTTTCTCCGGCCTTATGGCCAAGCAGGGCCTTTCCGATGGGGGATTCAATGCTCACCCGGTTCTCCAGGGAGTTTCCCCGGATGGAGGTGACCAGCTTGTACTTCTCGATCTCCTCATCATCCTCAAACTCCACTTCCACGATGTCGTTCATCCCCACCTCATCGGCTCCGGAGCTGTCCTCCACGATGTCCGCCGTCTTCAGCATCTTCTCCAGGTAGCGGATCCGGCTTTCATTCTGGTTCTTATGCCTCTTGGCCGCATAGTACTCGAAATTCTCACTTAAGTCTCCCTGGGCTCTGGCCTCCTTGACCGCCTCGATGGCCTCCTTGCGCACCACCAGCTTCCGGTATTCGATCTCCTGCTGGATTTTCTCCACATCCCCGGGTGTCAGTTTCTCTCCCATAGTCATTTCTCCTTTGTTATCAGACGGTTTTTCCTCCAGATAGACCAAATCCGCAGAACGGATTCCCTTCTGCGGATTTGCTGTAGTTTTTCGTCTTAACTCTTATTCTTCTGTGGTTTTCAGTCTTCCCATTATGTAGCTTCCCATCTTGTTCTTGGGCACCCCCAGCAGCATGGATAGCTCTGAATAAAGGTTGTCTTCTGCGATTTTCAGATAGCGCTCATCGGTAGCCGTAGTTTTCTTACCCTGAGAGATCCGCTCTTTCTTTCTGATATAGATGGTTTTGATAATGCGTACCAGTTCCCTGCACTCACAGCTTCTGATACATTCCTTGTAGCGCTCTTCCCGGCACTTCTCATTGGGTATCCCCAGGGCTTCAATATCCGGAATCTCCTGAATCAGCTGCTCCGCCTCCTCCGGCGTCATCATCCGGCGCAGAGCCAGCTTTCCGTTGCTTACAGGGGTAAAGATTCTGCCGTCTTTCTTTCCGTCGGGACGCAGCACGTAATAAAGCCGGTCCTTTGGGAACCCCGCCATGTCCATGGTGGTCACGTCCATCACCTGGCAGATCCCGGAGTTTTCATATACTACATACTCACCTTTTTCAAACATCTGTTCCACATCCTTTCTCATCTTGGCGCAACTGTTCGGGGCGTTTCCCTCAAAACTTTCGAGGGAGATGTTCATACAAACAGCAGTACGATTCTACCGGAAAAATATTCCGGCTCCGCTGTGCTACCGCGAAGTCATCAAAGTCTGCTTCCCAGTTCCATGATAAAACTCCTTGCCTGTAGGGTGATGCAAGGAGTTTTGGTATAATTTTCCTCTTATAGTATAACATACTTTTTTCGGTTTGTGAGTAGTAATAGTGACGAAATTATTCTAATTTTAAGATCTTTTTTCAGTACTTTTTTCTATTTCCCCGGAAGGTCCAGAATTCCCCAACCGGATTTCCTCCAGATAATCTGCCACATCTTCCCCCACCTGATCAAAGAGATAGGACCGGGCCCGTTCCCGGCGTACACCCCAGCCCTTTTGCATCTCCTGGGCTGCACGTTCCACTTCCTCCCGGAAACCGGAGGCCGAGATCCGGTTGGCACCCTGTCCCATGATAATGATCTGCTCCAGACGGTCGGAAGTGGCAACGGTCACCTGGTTCTGCCTGCCGATGCGGTGTACCGTCTTCTCGATGTACTGATCCGCTGTCTCCGCCTCTTTGGTGTAGACCACAAAAATGTTGTGGTAGGTGGTGACCTCCTCCCGGTGTCCCTGCACCTTGTAGGCGTCAAAGACCAGGATCAGCGTACACTGCCGGTATCCCTGATAGTTGGACAGGATGTCCATCAGCCGGTCCTTGGCCGCATGGATGTCCAGCTGGGCCAGGGCATTTAAGTCCTCCCAGGCAAAGATGATGTTGTAGCCGTCCACCAGCAGGTACTCATCCCCCCGTTTTTTCTTCGGAGCCGCATGAGATGTCTGCACCGGTGCGCTGACTCTGCGCTTTTGAAAGGCGGTGCGGTCCTTATTGATCGGACCGAAGGTGCGCTCAAAGATGGCCTTTAACTCCTCATCCTCCGCCATGCCAATCGAATAGGAAGATCCCTTTTTCCGGGCCGGGGGAGGCTCTTCTTCCTCGGGCTCCTCCAAAAACACCTGGGAGTCCTCATAGCGGAAACCCTCCCTGTCCTCTTTGGGAGCCCAGCCCTCCTGGTGCATGTATTCCTCCACCTGATACCAGGGAACCACAAAGCCGGCTCCGTGGGCACAGAATACGGATCCGGTGGGATTGTCCAGATCCCGCTCGGAATCATAGCCGATGGCCCGGACCACCTCCGCCTGGTTCCGGCAGGGGGCATACCCGGAAAAGCTGCAGAAAAGTCTGCCCTT
>CAZJYM010000222.1:2476-5571 GCA_964550245.1 uncultured Blautia sp.
AGGGTGATCTGCATGTCGGTGATGGGAGATCCGGTCAGCACCCCCAGATGTTCCCTCTCCTGCAGGTGGGTTAAAATCAGTCTCTGCCAGTTCCGATCCAGCACATCCTCGCTGCAGGCGGTAAAAAACTGCATGCCGCTTCCCGGATCCCCGGGCTCTAAAAGGAGATGCACCTCGGCGTAATGGCGCAGGGGTTCGAAATGTCCCACTCCCTCCACCGGCTCCAGAATCGTTTCCTTATAGACAATGTTTCCCCGGTCAAACTCCACCGCCACATGAAACCGGTCCCAGATCAGCCTCTTTAAGATCTCGGTCTGGACTTCCCCCATGACCTGGGCATGGATCTCCTGCAGCCTCTCGTTCCAGACGATGTGCAGCTCCGGTTCCTCCTCTTCCAGCTCCTTTAAGTTCTTCAGCATCCGGTGCACATCACACCCTTCCGGCAGCTGGATCTGATAATTCAATACCGGTTCCAGCACCGGCAGCGGGGATTCCGGCTCCATGCCCAGTCCCTGACCGGGATGGGTCCCGGTAAGCCCGGTAACGGCGCACACAGATCCGGCTTCCGCCTGGGAGACCATCTCGTACCGGGATCCGGAGTAAATGCGGATCTGATCCACCTTCTCCTCCTTTGAATCCCCCACCGGAATCAGATCCTTTACCTTCAGCACGCCTCCGGTGATCTTCATGTAGGTGAGCCGGTTGCCCTGGGGATCCCGGGCAATCTTAAACACCTTGGCTCCAAAGTCCACCGGGTAGACCGGACGGGCAAAGTACCGGTCCAGACCGGCAAGGAATTCCTCCACCCCTGTCATCTTCAGGGCGGAGCCGAAATAGCAGGGAAAGATCTGCCTCTGCACAATCATCCGGCGGATCTCGCCGTCGGAGAGAGTACCCTCCTCCAGGTAGGACTCCATCACCTCTTCGTCACAGACCGCCACATTCTCCAGAAATTCCTCCCGGTCCTGATCCTCCCGGAAGTCGATGCAGTTTTCAGAGAGCCTTTTTTTCAGTTCCTCCAGCAGGGCTTCCCGGTTGGTGCCTTCCTGATCCATCTTGTTGATGAAGAGAAATACAGGGATCTGGTAGCGTTCCAGCAGATGCCACAGGGTCACCGTATGACCCTGAACTCCGTCGGAACCGCTGATCACCAGGATGGCGTAGTCCAGCACCTGCAGGGTTCTCTCCATCTCCGCGGAAAAGTCCACATGTCCCGGGGTGTCCAAAAGTGCGATCTCCGTGTCATGGATCTGCAGCATGGCCTGCTTGGAAAAGATGGTGATGCCCCTCTCCTTCTCCAGCTGGTAGGTATCCAGGTAGGCGTCTCCGTGATCTACCCTGCCCATCTTTCTGATCTTTTTGCAGAGGTACAGCAGTCCCTCCGAGAGGGTGGTCTTTCCCGCGTCCACATGGGCCAGAATGCCCAGACAGATATGCCTGTTGCCTTTTTCGGAGTTCTGCTCTCCCATGAAAAAGTCTCTCTCCTTTCACAACTTTCCCGTTGTCTGCTCTTCCGCCTCTTTCAGGCAGGACTTCCAGCCGGGAAAAAGGACATTGAGGATCTCCCGCTGTTCCCCGATCAGCTTGTCAGGCAGCCCGTATGTCCCGTCAGGCAGCGGCACCGTCCTGATCAAATCCAGAACAAGCAGGTACCGCCTGACGGGCCAGGGGCTGCCCCCCATTTTTTTCAGAATCGTGTTTCTCACCGCCATGGCCAGGAATTCCGACAGGACCCTTTCCTCCCGCTTCTCCTCGCTCCGGCCCATGATGAAGAACCCTTCCCTTTTCTTCAGGCGCCGGTAAGTCGAGAGTGCCTCCACCAGAGTCATCTCCCGGGAGCTGATCAGGCCGAAGGTTCCGAAGAGATCGGCCTTTTCCCGGATCACCCCTGTTTTTCTGGTCACGGACTCCAGGATCTGACCCTCCCGGTAAACGGCATCGTAGTAGCTCTTCTGTGTGGGATTCAGGGTATAAGGCGTTCCACAGGCCTTCTCCAGCTTCCTGTCCATTCTGCCCAGGGTGCCTGTCAGAAGTCTGTCATTTTCTTCCTTCTCCTTCCGGTCACAGAAGAGATAAAAGTAGCGGCTCTTTTCATCCCCTTCCAGGATCTTTCTCTCCAGCGTAAGCTCCAGGGTGTCATCATCCAGTTTCTGAAAGCTTTCCCTGTTTTCCAGGATGACGCTGCGCAGAACTTTTCCCTCTCCCTGGGCCGGGATCACAAAGTCATGCCCGGTTTGATCCAGACAGCGAATGGCCGTCTCACTGAAGAATTTCTCGTCCAGAACGAACTCCACATTGGTAAATCCCCTTTCATGGGCCCGGTTCAAAAGAATCCCCAGAAGGTCTTTCCACTTCTCCACACGGGGAAACGTCTCGTAAAAGCAGGGATCCCCGCTTTCACTTTCAAAGGCGACAGCGAAAAGGGGACGCGTTCCCTTTCCATTCTCCCTGGCGGAGAACAGACGGAAGGCAATTTTTTCACTGTGATCCCTGGAGGCATTCCAGAGGGTCAGGAATTCATCGGTGCACTCCTCCAGGACAGGGGTGGGAATTCTGGAAAAATCAAAGCCTCCCTTCCTGCTTTCAGGAGAAAAGACAGGGTGGACTTTGACATATTCCTTGAAATACCGGCTCCTGTTTTCCTTCAGGAGGGAACAGGCGGCCAGATCCTGGATCTCCTTTCCCATCTCTCCGTAAGAACTCTTCAGCATCCGATCCACGCCCTGCACTTCCATGATTCTTTTGATCACCAGGAAAGCACATGCGTACAGGGAGGGCTCTTCCTCAAGGACCTCCCAGTCCGGAAAGTGCTGGAAGAAACTCCCGTTGGGATACATTCTGAAAGGATTGTCGGGACACACCTTTCCAATGACCTCCCTGTCCTCCTCTCCGGAGAAATATACAAAAGTCTCTTCTCCGCTTTTTTCAAAGACAATCGCGGGATCCTGCGGAATCTCCACCCGTTCTTCATAAAACACGCTTCTCTCCTCTTTTCTCTTCCATTTCCTTCCTGGTACTTCGCTTCCTGGGGAAGGAGTCCCTGCTTCCCCGGGGCCTTCCCGCCTTTGGTTTCTCCGGTTCCTGATACCCGGGAG
>CAZJYM010000223.1:0-5554 GCA_964550245.1 uncultured Blautia sp.
TGTTTCACTTTGACCGGGATAACCTGATCGCCGTCCATGTGTCTCACCCGGACATTTCCGACTCCCGCTGGTTTACCGGCTCCGGCATTACCCGGAAAGTATGCCTCATTGTGGAAGAAACGGTACATCCGGTTTTTGGAGGAATCTTCTTTACCACACCCTCTGTCACAAAAGACCGGGCAGAGGTCCGGATATCCAATGAACTGGTAAACCAAAGTAATCAGGAAGCAGAGATCACCGTCACCAACGTTCTTCTGCATGAAGAGGGAAAAGAAAAGACAAAAGCCTCTGCAAAGCTTACCCTCTCCGCAGGGGAAACGGGAACCGTGCAGACAGAGACGTCCCTTTCCAATCCTGCACTCTGGTCCTGTGAATCCCCTTATCTCTACACCCTGGAGACCAGGCTGGAGTGCCGCTTTTCCGACGGTACAGGATTTGCCTCTCTATCAGACAGCCAAAAAGTGGGAATTCGCAGCATCACCTTTGATCCGGACCATGGATTTTTCCTCAATGGAGTCTCCACACTCCTGAAAGGTGTCTGTGTTCACCATGACGCCGGCTGTCTGGGGGCAGCAGTCCTGCCTTCCGTCTGGAGGAGACGTCTGGAAAAGCTGAAGGCCATGGGATGCAATGCCATCCGCATGAGTCACAATCCCCACATGCCGGAACTGTACGATCTGTGTGATGAGCTGGGATTTCTGGTGATGGATGAAGCCTTTGACGAATGGGAAGGACCCAAGAACAAGTGGTGGCAGGGACACAACGTGTATCCGCCCCGCCACCAGGGCTACTATCTGGATTTCCCCCAGTGGCACCGGCAGGATCTCACCGATATGGTCCGCAGGGACCGGAATCATCCCAGCATCGTACTTTGGAGCATCGGCAATGAGATCGATTACCCCAATGATCCCTACTGCCATCCCTCCTTCTCCACCATGACGGGAAACAACGATGCCAACAAGCCCCTGCAGGAACGGCAGTACAATCCGGACCGTCCCAATGCAGAAAGGCTGGCTGTTCTGTCTGCAGAACTGACAGACATTGTCCATAAGAATGATCCCACCCGTCCCGTCACCCTGGCATCAGCCTTTCCGGAGCTTTCTGCAAAGCTGGGATTTCTGGATCCCCTGGATGTGGTGGGCTACAACTACAAAGAAGAACTCTATGAGGAGAGTCATGCAAAGTTTCCGGACAAACCCTTCCTGGGAAGTGAGAACCACCATGCACTGAAAGCCTGGAAGGTGGTAACCGAAACGGAATACATCTCCGGACAGTTCCTCTGGACCGGCATTGACTATCTGGGAGAAGCCTGGGGCTGGCCCATCCATGGATCCCATTCCGGGCTTCTTACCCTGGCAGGCTTTGAAAAACCCGGGTATTACCGCAGACAGAGCTTCTGGTCATCCGATCCCGTGATCCATCTGGCCACCATCCTCACAGAGCAGGATAAGTGGGAGTTTTCTCCGGTTCAGGAGATCTGGAATTATCCTCCGGGAGAGAGTGTCACCGTCAAGTGCTATACCAACCTGCCGGAGGTATGTTTCTATCTAAATGGAGCCTCTCTGGGTACCTTCCCCAAAGATCCGGACTGTGACTGCATCTCCCTGACCCTTCCCTTTGAGCCGGGCACCCTGGAAGCCAGATCCACCGAAAATCCTGAAATAGCAGACAAACTGATCACCACAGGCTGTGCCTGTCAGATCCAGCTCTCCTGCTGGGATCCGGACACAGCAAAAAAGGAGGGCTTCTACCAGATCGAAGCTGTCATGCTGGACTGTAACGGCAACCGTGTCTACACGGATGAGACAGCCCTCCTGGTCACCGTGGAAACCGGCAGACTCCTGGGGCTGGAAAACGGAAATGTCTCCGATGTGACAGACTACAGTTCCCACTTCCGGCGGGCATACCGGGGACAGCTGCTGATTTACGTGGCTTCTTCAGAAAAGGATCAGGCACCTGTAGTAACTATAGGCGCACAGGGCATGAAGCCGGCGAAGATTGTCCTTTCATAACATCCCATACCCCCTTAAAGAACAAAAAGCATCCTGGAGTACTCCAGGATGCTTTTTAGGAACACAGAAAGCCCGAATTTCTGCATTCCCGTCTGATTAAAAAGAGAAACCCATGTATGCTGATACCGGTCCGGCTTACCTTACTCCCTTAAAGTAGTTGATGGCCGGGTTGCATTTTGAAGTAGACAAAATAATTTCTGCTCATACCATACCACAGATTGAGAGAAAAAGCAACTGTAATTCCATGATTTTTAATCAGCATGGATCATACTCCATGAATGTGCTGAACTGTTTTTCTGTTATGCCTGAAATGCCGTGCATCCAGGCGACTTCACGTCTCCCGGTATTTCCCGGATTTATCGCCATATTTGTCATACGCTCATTGTGTCACTTCTGCTCTATAGATTCGAAGGCGACCGTGCTTCAGGATCGCATCCGCCCTGTTTCAAAGGAATACCGATAGAGGAGCATTCGTAAATTGGAACTTATTTCGCTTATGTTAAACAGTGACAGCCTTGTACAGACCGATGATGAACAATGTTAGAGAGTTCCCTGCAAAGGCTTTCAGGATACGCCTCTCAATTCGGGAGTGAGTACCCCCTGTCACCGATGATAAAAAAACGGCTGTTTAACAGTGGAGTTACGTTTTAGGTCCCATGGAATTACGGCAGGGGTGCTGTAAGGCCTCGACTCAGGGCACAGCCTGGAGAACCTGCGGGGAAGGCAGAATAATCTCTTCCATATATAAAGGGGATCCCTGTCATCTTGTCTGAGACTGACCGGCAGCAGGGAATACACCTCTTACACGTAATACCCGTGCCAACCCTGAAGAGCATCCCTTTCAAAGCCCTGTAAGGGACACTCTCTGTTGGAGTACTTCGAGTACGCCCTTCTTCAACACGAGTTCCCTGTAAAAAGCTCTGTAAATGACGCCCTCCCTGCCCCGCCCGAGGGATATGGTGTTTTAGGTCCCATGATGGAGGCTGCCATTACGACGGGACCTGCTTGCAGACTAACCAACATTAGGAGCACTTCTCCCTCAAAATTAAACATGCGCCATTCTCTGTTGTTCGAGTACTTGGAGTACGCCCTTTTCTCAGCACGAGTTCCCTGTAAAAAGCTCTGTAAATGACGCCCTCCCCACTGCCTACCTGAGGGGATCCCTACCCGGAGGCTTCTGTTGGAGTACTTCGAGTACGCCCTTTTTGAGCACGAGTTTCCCTGAGGAAAACCAGATCAAAGACGTTCCCTTGATAATCGGTGCCAGCAATAAAACCAAAAACAGTAAAATAGTACTTTAGGTCCCATGGCGGAGAGTACAAGACGGTGACCGGCTAATCGACCAGCCGGCATCAGCGGTGCACCTCCTTCAAAGTTAAACCTGAAATCTTCTCTGCTGTTCGAGTATTTGGAGTACTCCTTTCTTCAGCACGAGTTCCCTGTAAAAAGCTCTGTAAATGACACCCTTCTGCCTGCCCCCCTGTTCCCATTCAGGTGTAGACTCTGTTGGAGTACTTGCAGTACGCTTTTTCACCTGCACGAGTTTCCCATGGGAAACCAGGGTAATGACGGTCCATTGAAACGCTGCCTGCAAAAAAGCTGATAACGATGAAATGACTATTTAGGTCCCATGGTGGAGAGACATTCTCTGTTGTTAGAGTACTTCGAGTACGCTCCTTTTCAACACGAGTTCCCCTGAAAAAGCTCTGTAAATGACGCCCTCCCTGCCTGCCTCGGACTCTCCCGCCCGATGGCTTCTGTGGGGGCACTTCACGTACATCCGTTTCTCACCACATGTTTCCTGTGCCGGAACAGAAAAAGAGCGGGAACTTTCGTTCCCGCTCTCTTTTCTTTCTTATCTCACTGTTTCGTCAGCAATGACCTTCATTACTGAGCATACAGCTCATCAAACTGTCTCTGCAGTTCAGCAGTAACTTCGTTGATACCGGCGGACTCAAGAGCGCTCTGGAACTCAGCTACGAAGTCTTCTGCAGAGCCGCTGTACTTGCCGAAGGAAATCTGCTTCATGTAGTTCTCGAAGATCTCATTGATGTTGGAGATATAAGCATCAATCTCTGTTACATCCGGTACGAACTGTCCATACGGATACTCGATCTTGATCTGATCATATTCATCATACAGTGCGTTGATGGCATCCCAGTTAAGAGTTGCATCCGGGATCTCCAGATCATCGTTACGGCCACACCAGAAGTTTACGGTGCCGGCGATGTTGTCAGTGTCAGCATTGTAGCCTTCGGGAGTGATCTTCATTCCTTCGTCGTTCACATCCCATGAAACGCCCTGGATACCATAGTTGAACAGCATGTAGATCTCAGGATCGTTGCGGATCAGGTCATAAACCATCAGAGCTCTCTCAGGATTGGCGCTGCCGGCGGATATGGCAAGGGCTCCGTGAGTGATAGAAAGAGCAGTTACGTTGCCGGTCTCTTCTCCGAAGTAGAAGAAGCCAACTTCTGCATCGTCATCATCCTGATAGATTAAGTTGTTAGGTCTTTCGGGGCTGCACAGGTCAGTCCAGGTCTGGGTATGATGCTGTTCTGCAGCAACCTTGCCAACCTTGAAGTCATCACGGTTGGTGGAAGAGGTGTTGTTCAGAACGTCGGTACGCCATACACCGATCTCATCCCATTCCTTCATCATCTTGGCATACTCTACCAGAGAATCGGTATCGGTCATGTAAGGAGAATAAACGGTGTACAGATCGCTTCTCTTGCCGCCCCACATAGCGCCGGAGTTAATTCCGTCGATGGAGACATAGTCAGAATGAGAAGAAATCCAGCCGCCGGACATCTGGCCGTACTGAGTACCGTCGGAATCCCAGGGGATGATATCCGGATAAGCTTCCTTCACATACTTGAAGTAGGTGGTCATGTCTTCCCAGCTCTTTACGCCGTCTTCGAGGCCGGCTTCTCTTGCCCAGTCAAGACGATAGGCAAAGCCGTGGTTGGTCCACTGTGCATAGTTGTCCTCGGGAATCAGATAGATCTCACCGTTGTACTTGCACAGATCCCAGTGATCCTGGGGAACAGTAGCCCATGTGGCGGGAGCATAGGTGGACAGCAGATCTTCGGACAGCTCCAGGAAAGCGCCGTTCTTGGCATTGGGCCATGCATCCAGCCAGTCAGAAGCAGTACATACCAGGTCTACGGATCCGTCCATACGGGCCAGAGTCAGGTTGTAGTTGGAAAGATAGTCAGTCCAGGGAATGAAGTAGATTTCCAGCTCAGCATTGATTCTCTCGTTCAGGATCTCGTTGAGTTTGGCCATCATCTCTTCATAACGCTCTTTGGTCTGAGTCGGGGCATCACCGGTGGTCATGTAGTTGATAACCACATGCTCGGAAGTGTCTACATCCGCCCAGCCTGCCCAGTAATCCTCAGCAGGTGCTTCTGCCTCAGCCTCACCTTCAGCAGCAGCCTCTTCGCCTTCAGCAGCAGCCTCTTCGCCCTCGGCAGCAGCTTCTTCTTCGACAGCAGCTTCTTCTTCGGTCTCAGCAGCTGCGTCATCCGCAAATACAGTAG
>CAZJYM010000224.1:0-5537 GCA_964550245.1 uncultured Blautia sp.
AAGCCGCTTACTATTATAATATGCCGCGTCTGATTCTGCAAGGGGAATCAGACCCCGGGCGGGAAGGACACCATGATCATTGAGACACATTCGCAGGAGGACACCTTTTTGCTGGGAAAGGCCCTGGGGGAAAAAGCAAATGCCGGAGAGGTCTATAGCCTCACAGGGGATCTGGGAACCGGGAAAACCGTGTTTGCCCAGGGGTTTGCCGCCGGCCTGGGAATCAGGGAGCCGGTAAACAGTCCTACCTTTACCATCCTGCAGATTTACGGGGGAGGGAGGATTCCCCTGTACCACTTTGATGTGTACCGCATCGGGGATGTGCTGGAGATGGAGGAGATCGGATATGAGGAGTACTTTTACGGGGAGGGTGTCTGTCTGGTGGAATGGGGAGATCTGATCGGGGAGATCCTGCCCCCGGAGACGATCCGGGTGATCCTGGAAAAGGATCCGAAAGAAGGATATGACTACCGGCGGATCACCCTGGAGGGATGTTTGCTATGAAGATACTGGGACTGGACACATCGGGGATGACCGCCTCGGCGGCCCTGGTGGAGGATGAGATCCTCACCGGGGAATACTCGGTTAATTATAAGAAGACACACTCGCAAACCCTTCTTCCCATGCTGGATGAGCTGGTGAAGATGACGGAAACTGACCTTCACTCCCTGGACGGGATCGCGGTGGCGGCCGGCCCCGGATCCTTTACCGGGCTGCGGATCGGATCCGCCACCGCCAAGGGACTGGGATTATCTCTGGATAAGCCTTTGATCTCCGTGCCCACCCTGGATGCCCTGGCTTTTAACCTTTACGACGTGCCGGGGCTTGTCTGTCCCATGATGGATGCCAGGAGAAATCAGGTGTACACCGGGCTTTACCGGTATGAAAATCACCGCCTGGTAAGTGTTCGGGAAAGTGAGGCTCTTTCCGTGGAGGATCTCCTGCAGATCCTGGAAGGATACGGGGAGGAAGTGCACTTTACAGGGGACGGGGTACCGGTATACCGGGAAAAGATCCTGGAAGGGGCCGCCTTTCCCTTCTCCTTTGCCCCGGCTCACTTAAACCGGCAGAGAGCCGCGGCGGTGGCTGCCCTGGGGCTGGAGTATTTTAAGCAGGGAAAGATCCAGACCGCAGCGGAACACGCCCCCATCTATCTCCGGGTTTCCCAGGCGGAGCGGGAGAGGGCGGAGAGACTGAAAAGAAACGGAGAGAAGCCATGACACTCCGGGAGATGACCGTGGATGACCTGGATCAGGTGATGGAGCTGGAAGAAGATCTCTTTACGCCTCCCTGGACAAGGGAGGGATACTTTACCTTTCTCACGCGGCCGGACACGTTGTTTGTGGTGGTGGAGGAAAAGGGGGAGATCCTGGGGTACGCCGGGGCTCTTCTGGTACTGAACGAGGGAGATGTGTTAAGCGTCGGGGTGAAGAGAAGCCGGCAGAGGGAGGGCATCGGCCACTTTCTGGTGGAGAGCCTGATTCTTCTGGCCGGCGAGCAGGGGGTACACACCCTGTTTCTGGAAGTGAGACAGAGCAACGAGGAGGCGATTCGCCTGTATGAGAGGTGCGGCTTTGTCCGAAACGGTATCCGCAAAAACTACTATACGGAGCCGGTGGAAAATGCCGTTCTCATGACGGGTAAATTTAAATTTACGGATTAAGAATGCTGTATTTACAGGGAAAAGGACGGTTGTTATGAAATTCAAGATGACAAAAACTGAACGCAACTGGGTGTTGTATGATGTAGGTAATTCTGCATTTACCCTACTGGTTTCCACCATCATGCCCATCTATTTTAATTACCTGGCGGGGAATGCCGGCCTTTCCTCTGTGGAATATCTGGCTTACTGGGGGTATGCCGTGTCGGCCGCCACTTTGCTGGTTGCCATATCGGGACCCATCGTGGGAACCCTGGCGGACACCAAAGGGTACAAGAAACCCATCTTTCTCATCTCCCTGCTGGTGGGAGCCGCCGGCTGTGCGGGACTGGCCTTTACCAGACATTACCTGGTCTTTCTGGTGGTCTTTGTGATCGCCAGGGTGGGCTATTCCTCCAGTCTGATCTTTTATGATTCCATGCTCTCGGATGTGACAACCCCGGATCGGATGGATCAGGTGTCCTCCCAGGGCTACGCCTGGGGGTATATTGGAAGCTGCATTCCCTTTGTGGTCTGTCTGGGGGTGGTGCTGGGCTCGGAGAGCCTGGGAATCACCATGGAGACGGCCATGATGATCTCTTTTCTGGTGATCACCCTCTGGTGGGTGCTTCTCTCCCTTCCTCTTATAAAGGTCTATCAGCAGAAGCACTACGTGGACAGAAGGGCCAAAAATGCGGCCGTGGAGAGTTTTCGGCGGCTGGGAAGAACCTTTTTACAGATCCGCAAGGAAAAGAAGATCTTTTTATTCCTGCTGGCGTTTTTCTTCTATATTGACGGGGTGTACACCATCATCGACATGGCCACGGCCTACGGTTCGGCTCTGGGGCTGGACAGCACCGGCCTTCTCCTGGCTCTGCTTGTCACCCAGGTGGTGGCTTTCCCCTGTGCCCTTTTCTTTGGAAGGATCTCCGGAAAGTACCGGACCAGAACCCTGATCTCCCTGTGCATCGCAGCCTACTTCGGGATCGGTGTTTTCGCCGTCTTTCTCTCCACCCAGCTTCAGTTCTGGATCCTGGCGGTGCTGGTGGGCATGTTCCAGGGAGGAATTCAGGCCCTGTCCCGGTCCTATTTTGCCAGGATCATTCCTCCGGAACAGTCGGGAGAGTATTTCGGACTCATGGACATCTGCGGAAAAGGGGCATCCTTTGTCGGCACCACTCTGGTAAGTGCGGTTTCCCAGTTTACGGGAAGCATGCATCTGGGAGTGGGTATGCTCTCCATCCTGTTCCTGGTGGGATTTGTGCTCTTCCGCATGGCCTCTTCAGGGGATCAGGCCGCGGAAAAGACGGCAGCGTAAGAGGCTGGCCATGCTGGATATTTGTCTTCTGGGCACGGGGGGAATGATGCCCCTGCCCAAACGATGGCTGACGGCCCTGATGGCCCGCTACAACGGAAGCAGTCTGCTGATTGACTGCGGGGAGGGCACCCAGGTGGCCGTCCGGGAAAAGGGCTGGTCCTTCAAGCCCATCGATGTGATCTGCTTTACCCACTATCACGGGGACCACATCAGCGGTCTTCCCGGTCTTCTGCTCACCATGGGCAATGCGGAGAGAACCGAGCCTCTCACCCTGGTGGGGCCCAAAGGGCTGGAGCGGGTGGTAAACTCCCTGCGGGTGGTGGCCCCGGAGCTGCCCTTTCCCATCAACTTTCTGGAGCTTACAAAACCGGAGGAGGTGCTGGAACTGAACGGTTACCGCATCACCGCCTTCCGGGTTCACCACAACGTGGTCTGTTACGGGTATGTGCTGGAGATCCTCCGTCAGGGAAAGTTTTCCCCTGAAAATGCCAGGGCCCGGGGCATTCCCTTAAAGTACTGGAATCCCCTGCAAAAGGGGATGACCATTGAGGACGGAGATACGGTCTACACCCCGGACATGGTTTTAGGACCTCCCCGAAAGGGCATCAAGGTCACCTACACCACCGATACCAGACCCACCTCCTCCATTGTCCGCAATGCGGCGGGATCCGATCTCTTCATCTGCGAGGGCATGTACGGGGAGGAGGATAAGGCGGAAAAGGCCAAAGGATACCGGCACATGACATTTCGGGAGGCTGCCTCTTTGGCTTCCGAGGCCGGGGTGAAGGAATTGTGGCTTACCCATTACAGTCCCTCCCTGATCCGGCCGGAGGACTACATGGCCGGGGTGAGAGAGATATTTCCCAATGCCTTTCCCGGCAAGGACGGAAAGACAGTGGAGTTAAACTTTGAGGAGGAGAACTGATGGAGAAGACCGGGACGGAAAAGGATGTTTATATTCTGGCAATCGAGACATCCTGTGACGAGACGGCGGCCGCGGTGGTAAAAAACGGGAGAGAAGTGCTCTCCAATATCATCTCCTCCCAGATCGACATTCACAGGCTCTACGGAGGGGTGGTGCCGGAGATCGCCTCCCGGAACCACATTGAAAGGATCAACCAGGTGATCGAGGAGGCGCTCTCCGGCGCCGGAACGGCCCTCTCCGATCTGGATGCGGTGGCGGTCACCTACGGACCGGGCCTGGTGGGAGCCCTGCTGGTGGGAGTGGCGGAGGCCAAGGCCATCGCCTACGGAGCCGGTTTGCCCCTGGTGGGGGTTCACCACATCGAAGGCCATATCTCCGCCAACTATATCGAACATCCGGATCTGGAGCCTCCCTTTCTCTGTCTGGTGGTATCCGGAGGACATACCCATCTGGTGATCGTGGAGGATTACGGGGTATACCGGATCCTGGGACGGACCAGGGATGATGCGGCCGGAGAAGCCTTTGACAAGGTGGCCCGGGCCATCGGGCTTAAATACCCGGGAGGACCGGAGATTGACCGATTATCAAAAGAGGGAAATCCGGAGGCCATTGCCTTTCCCAGAGGAAAGATCAGCGACTGTCCCTATGATTTCAGCTTCAGCGGTGTAAAGTCCGCAGTATTAAACTACCTGAACAGCGCCTCCATGAAGGGGGAGACGGTGAACCGGGCCGACCTGGCGGCTTCCTTTCAGAAGTCGGTGGTGGATGTGCTGGTGGAGCACACCATGCTGGCAGCCGGGGATTTTCAGATGGACCGGATCGCCATGGCCGGAGGGGTGGCTGCCAACTCCAGCCTGAGAGAGGCGATGAGAGCGGCCTGTGAGAAAAGGGGATACCGGTTTTATTACCCCTCCCCGGTATACTGTACCGACAATGCGGCCATGATCGGGGCGGCTGCCTACTATGAGTTCCAAAAAGGCGTCCGATCCGGCTGGGATCTGAATGCCGTGCCGGATCTGAAGCTGGGGGAGCGCTGAGATGGAGAAGAATACGGCCATTGTGCTGGCGGCTGGACAGGGCAGGCGGATGAACAGTCCCGTTCCCAAGCAGTTTTTAAAGCTGGGAGAGTATCCGGTATTGTACTACTCCCTGAAGTGCTTTGAGGACTCTCCCCTGATTCAGGACATCATCCTGGTCACCGGGGAGGAAGAACTTTCCTATTGTAAAAGGGAGATTGTGGAAAAGTACGGCTTTACGAAGGTGTCCGCCCTGGTAAAAGGCGGGAAAGAGCGGTATGATTCCGTCTATGAGGGGCTTTGTTCCTGCAGGGATACCACGTATGTGTGGATCCATGACGGAGCCAGGCCCTTTATCACGGAGGAGATACTGGAGAGGGGCATGGAGGGTGTGAAAAAGACAGGAGCCTGTGTGGTGGGAATGCCCTCCAAGGATACGGTAAAGCTGCAGCGGGAGGACGGCTGTATCGGGGATACCTTAAACCGGGATCAGGTATGGATCATCCAGACACCCCAGATCTTCTCCTACCCCCTGGTGCGTGCAGCCTATGACGACCTGCAGCATGCTGACCGCTCCGCCATCACCGATGACGCCATGGTGGTGGAGAGAAGGGGAGGGACGGACATCCTGCTGGTGAG
>CAZJYM010000225.1:0-5509 GCA_964550245.1 uncultured Blautia sp.
CCCGGTCTTTTCATCCCAGGGATGCACCACCAGGGATACCAGAAGAGGACCGCCCTCCACCGGTACCGGGATCTCTCTCAGACAGGGATCTTCCCGGGCAATAAAGACCCAGTTTCCCCGCACCGTTCCCTCGGGAATCACCGCCTGCTCCAGATCCACCTTTTTCTCCCGGAAGGACAGGTCCACTACCTCCAGGGCACAGGGGTCGTCCCCCGGATCCACCCGCACAAAGGCGCAGCCCGGAGGCAGGGGAATCTCCGCCGTCACCTCCTGGTTGACCAGGGGGATGGAGACAGACTCCTCCAGTCTGTACCCGGCTCCTGTATTGAAAAATACCTGCAGGTTGGGGACTCTCTCCTGGCGGATCTTTAAGATCCCGGGAGAGATGGCCCCGCACAGATCCCGGATGGCATGATGGCCCCGGGTGATGTATTCCTGGAAGTTTTCCTCCATAAGGGCAAAGGCCTGCCTCTCTGCCGCTGTGATGCCCAAAGGCCCGAAGAAGTCCTCCTCATCCAGACAGGAGCGAAGTCCGCTGGATCTGATATAGTAGTGAACAATCCGGTAGAGCACGAACTTGGCGGGCACCGGAAAGTCAAAGGTCCACTCGTAGTCCAGCACCAGGGGAACCTTTTCCGGAATCAGGTTGGAGCACACCAGATCGATGTTGGTGACGGGAAGGCATTTCTGTCCGGGCGGAAGGGGCACATCCCCGAAGACATGGCAAAATTCCTCCGTCATTACAAAGTCCTGTTTTTCATGAATGTCCCGGATGAGGGTTAAATACTGCAGGAGGATGGCCGTGACCTTCTCCTTTTCCCCTTTAACCAGCAGGGCATCCAGGATCTCCTCCAGCGTCCCGCCGGATACATACTCCAGCCGGATCTCTCCCTCTTCCTCGTAACAGCGGTTGCAGAGGAAGGGGATGGAGGCATACTCCTCATTTAAGATCTCCTGCCACTTCAGCAGGTTTTTCAGATGCTTTTCACCTTTGGGATCCAGAGGCACCTTGCGCACCAGCCTCTCTCCTCCCTCCTCCAGGATGTCGGTCCGTACCTTAAAGGCATCGGCCCGCTCGTTGGAGTACCGGGAATAGATCACCCTCTTTTCTCTCTGATCTCCTCCCGGCTTTTGGGCCAGTACCAGGAAGGAGTTGGCAAACTCGGGAAACAGGCCGCTTCCCGAGAGGCTGTCCAGGGCTTTCGTCTCGTCAAAGAGAACCATCCGGGGCCGGTCCAGGTTGGGAACGTTGCCCTTAAAGTCCCCCTTCTTCGGGAGACGCTCATCCGAGTAGAGCACCATGGGAAACTTGTAGTCGGGACAGGGGTAGTAAAAGCGGGTCTTCCACTGCCCGGCTTCCTGAAGGACTGCGCTTAGTTCTCCCCGGGTGTAGGTGCGCACATCTCCGCCTCCGGGATAGCCTTCAATCCCCTCAAAGTAGGCCCCGGTGTGATCCTCCGCACAGCCCGCAAAGTACTTCATGCCCAGCCGGTTTTCGATGGCGATGACCAGCCGTCCCCCGGGAGTCAGGTGTTTCGAGATCATCCGGAGCAGATCCACCGGGGGATTACCGGAATCCAGGTAGGCCCCGGCGTACTCCAGCACCCCGATCAGAGTGATGTAGTCGTACTTGGGAAGGTGGGGTTCAATATCCTGAAAGTTTCCCACCAGGATGCGGACGTTGGAAAAGTCCCGGTTGCGGGAGGCGTTGATCAGGCTCCTCTTTTTGGAGAGCTCCACACAGGTCACTTCCCCCGCCATCCTGGCCAGAGCCCCGGTGACGGCTCCGCAGCCGGATCCGATCTCCAGCACCCGATCCTCTTTTGTGACGGGAAGCCAGGAGATGATGTTCTGGCGGATGTGGGAGAAATGGTAGAGCACCGCCCAGCTGCGCCGATCGGCAATGATCCGGTTTAAATCTTCCTCCCGGGAGTTCCTGGCGATCTCCAGCAGCTGATCCTCCTCGGGGCCGTCGCTGTAGCGGTCTTCCCCGGAGTACCAGGTCTCATCCAGTATGACGTTTCCAATCTTTTCTTCCATGGGCTCCTCCTTACTCCGGCTCTTCCACCGTCACCCGCGAATTCATGTCGTAGAATCCCACCGTGTTCTTTCCCGAGACCACTGTCACGTTGCAGGCGTCGTAGAGACGGTGAAACACACAGAACTCCCCGTTCCGGTACCCGGTACACCCAAAGGAGAGCAGGTACTCTCCTCCCTGCAGATCCATCCGCTGCCGGAAGGTGACCACACACTCTCTTCCCGCTTCCGGATGGCGGACCTGCGCCTTTTCATACATGGTATTGGTGCCGGTGATCTCCGTGCCCTGCACGTTTTTAAAGGTGTAGGCCAGGATGGGTTCGGAGATGTTCTCGTGAAAGCGCACCCGCATGGTGATGGAAAACCGGCTTCCCTTGTCAATGAGGTTGGTGGGGGTTCCCTGCTCATCCGCCACATAAAAGGAGATGATCTCCGCCTGCTTCTCCCCGTATTCCAGAAGTGCCGGATTTACCTTAAACCCGGAGGTCTGGACTTCTGCAGGGCTTCCCTCCCCGTGTTTTACCGGATCCTGGTGCACCAGCAGCTGCTTGTACATGTCCACCATCTCCCGGGGTTCTCCCACGTCCAGGAGTCTTCCCTGGTTTAAGAGCACCACCTGATCGCAGTAGCGGACAATGCTGCCCAGGTCATGGCTCACAAAGAGGATGGTCTTTCCCTGATCCTTGAACTCCTCAAACTTGTGGTAGCACTTGGCCTGAAAGAACACATCCCCCACCGATAAGGCCTCATCCACTATGAGGATCTCGGGATCGATGCTGATGGCCACCGCAAAGGCCAGCCTCACAAACATGCCGCTGGAGTAGAGTTTAACCGGCTGATTCACAAACTCCCCGATGTCCGCAAAGGACAGGATGTCGTCCAGCCGCTCGTCGATCTCCTTTTTGGAAAAGCCCATCATGGTGCCGTTTAAGTACACGTTTTCAATGCCCGTGTATTCCATGTTGAAACCGGCTCCCAGCTCTAAAAGGGCGGAGATCCGTCCCTCCACATGCACTTCCCCCGAGGTGGGGGTGAGGATGCCGGTGATAATCTTTAAAATCGTGGACTTTCCGGAGCCGTTGACTCCGATGATGCCCATGCACTGTCCCTCATTCACCTTGAAGCTTACGTCCCGCAGGGCATAATGCTCTTTATGGAGCTTCTTTCGGGTAAGCCCCAGGGATTCCAGGAGACGGTGGGAGGGTTTGTCGTAGAGCCTGTACATCTTGCTCAGGTGATCCACCTGTATGACCGCTTTCTTTTCCAAGGGATCCTCCTCTCTTTAGAGCACGTCTGCAAAGTGCACCCGCAGCCGTTCAAACACCCAGGTCCCCAAAATAAGAAAAAACAGGGTGAAGCCCCAGAAGTACAGGGTCCATCCCGGCTTTTCCCAGAACCACTCCTTGATGATCAGGGCATCCCGGTAGCCGCTGACCACGTAGTACATGGGATTGAGCCGCAGGATCCCCATGATCAGCGGATGATTCACCAGGGCATCCTCTGCCACCCACATGATGGGGGTAAGCCAGATCCCCACCTGCAGCAAAACATTGATCAGCTGCAGCAGATCCCGGAAAAACACGGACACCGCGCTGGTCACATAGCAAAGACCCAGCACCAGGGCAAAGACGCAGAAGGTGTAGTAGATCACCTGCAGGGAATACAGATCCGGAAACCTTCCGTAGCAGACAAAGAGGATCAGGGTGAGGACCACAAAAAAGCAGTGGACAAAAAAGGCGGAGAGGATCTTGACCACCGGCAGAACCCGGATCTGAAAGACCACTTTTTTTACCAGATAGTCGTAGGAGAGAAGGGCGGCCGAGCCGGAGACCAGGGCATCCTGAAAGAAGAACCAGGGCACGATGCCGGCCACCAGATAGAGGACGAAGGGAACCCCCAGGTCCCCGGTGCCGGCCCGAAAGCCCACGGAGAACACGAACCAGTACACCAGGATGGTGACCAGGGGCTGGATAAAGGCCCAGACGATTCCCAGATAGGAACCCGCGTAGCGGGTTTTAAAGTCATTGACCGCCAGTGTGAGAACAAGCCGGCGGTTTTCATACAGTTCCGCCGGCAGTGACAGGATCTTTTTTAACATCTGGGATCTCCCCGGAGGAAATCCTGAAAGCTTCCCCACTTCTGATCCCTCTCTAAAAGGATGGGCTCCATCCCGGAAAGAAGGGGCCATTTCACCCCGATATCCGGATCATTCCACAGCAGTCCTCCCTCGTCTCCCGGGTGATAGAAATCCGAGCACTTGTAGGCAAACTCCGCCGTTTCCGAGAGCACCAGAAAACCGTGGGCAAAGCCTTTGGGGATGTAGTACTGTCTCTTGTTCTCAGCCGATAAGATCTCCCCGTGCCAGTGTCCGAAAGAGGGGGAATCCCTTCTCAGATCCACCGCCACGTCAAAGACCTCCCCACTGATCACCCGCACCAGCTTGGCCTGGGGATACTGAATCTGAAAGTGCAGTCCCCGAAGCACCCCGTAGCGGGAGCTGGACTGGTTGTCCTGCACGAAGATGTCGTCAATTCCCGCCTCACAGAAGTCCCGGTAGTTGTAGGTCTCCATGAAGTATCCCCGCTCATCTCCGAAAACCCCGGGCTCCACCAGCTTTAACCCCGGGATTGTACCGCAATCATTCACCTTGATCTTTCCCATAGTTCCCCTTTCACTCTTATAGCCCCTCCGACACCTCCAGAAGGTACTGTCCGTAGGCGGTCTTCAAAAGCGGTCCCGCCAGCCGCACCAGCTGCTCCCGGTCGATAAATCCTCTCTTGTAGGCGATCTCCTCGATGCAGGAGATATATAAACCCTGTCTCTTCTGGAAGGCCGCCACAAAGTCCGCCGCATCCAGAAGGGAGTCATGGGTTCCCGTATCCAGCCAGGCAAAGCCCCGGCCCAGAGTCTCCACTCTGAGTGTCCCTCTTTGGAGGTATTCCAGGTTTACCGAGGTGATCTCCAGCTCTCCTCTGGGAGAGGGCTTCACATTCTCCGCAATCTCCACCACGTCCGAATCATAGAAGTAAAGTCCCGGCACCGCAAAGTTGGATTTGGGATTCTCCGGCTTCTCCTCGATGGAGATGGCCCTTCCCTCGTGGTCAAACTCCACCACCCCGTAATCCCTTGGGTCCCGCACATAGTAGCCGAAGATGGTGGCTCCCGGCTCACTTTCCGTTCTCTTTACCACTTCCTGGAGCACCCGGGAGAAACTCTGCCCGTAAAATATGTTGTCGCCCAAAACCAGGGCCACCGCATCCCCCGCGATAAAGTCCTTCCCCACCAGGAAGGCATCCGCCAGTCCTCTGGGTTCACTCTGAACGGCATACTCAAAGCGCATGCCCAGCTGTTCCCCGGATCCCAAAAGATCTTCAAACACCGGCAGATCCCGGGGTGTGGAGATGATCAAAATCTCCCGGATCCCCGCCAGCATCAGGGTGGACAGGGGATAATAGATCAAAGGCTTGTCGTA
>CAZJYM010000226.1:0-5431 GCA_964550245.1 uncultured Blautia sp.
TCTGTTTTCAGGTCTTCTTTCTTTTGGACTCCCTGACTTTTTGGATCACCACATAGATGCCCATCAGGATCCAGGTTCCCAGAAGCACACCCAGCAGGATCCGGGAGGCAGCTGGAAGGGGGCCCAGATCCCGCCTGCCCTGGGAAGTCTCTCCGGTTTCAATCTGATCCAGCCGGTAGAGGGAGGTCATGTCGGTGAAGAGGGTGTCCATGTAGGCGTCGTCTACGGTCTGCTTTCTGCGGATGGACTTGGTCACGTTTTCGATCATCTGTCCCGCTGCATCCCGGAGGGAGGCGGAGCCGTTGAAGACCGGGGTGACAAAGGTGCTGTCCACGTTGTCGAGAAGCAGTCTGGCCGCCTTGATCTTGACATCATAGTAGGTGTTGTCGTCCTCCCCGGAGCGGGACAGGTAGTCCTGATACTCTTCGCTTTCCTGAGCCTTGGTCGTTACAGGAACATATCCTTCCGTCTGGGAGTAGGCGATCTGCACATCGTTGGTGAGAAGGTACTGGGTGAAAAGCCAGGAGGCCAGCACTTCCTGGGGATCGGTCTTGTTGAAGATGCAGACGGAGGGTCCCTGGGAGATCATCTGAGGATTGTCGGGATCAAACTGGGGGATCTCCATCACCGCGGTTTCAAAGTCCACGAAGTTCTCCTCACTGATATCAGAGAGGGGAGCACGGCTTCCCATCCAGGTGGCGCCGGCCGTGGAGTCCACCGCAAAGATGCACTGGCCCGCATTGAGGAAGTTGGCGGGGTAGCTGGAGATCTTAAAGGTGGAGAAGGCTCCGTTTTTCACATGATCCGCGATGGTAAAGAGCAGTTCCCGGGTGGTGTCGTTGAAGATCTGGATCTCCCCTTCATCGGTGGAGTACCCGGCTCCCTTCTGGCGCAGCATCTGGATCATCATGTTGTCGGTGGATTTGTAGATAAAGGGGATCATCACTTCCTGACCGTTGATCTTGTAGGTGCCGTCGGCATTCTTTTCCGTAGCTGCATCCGCCACCTCCCACACAAAGTCCCAGGTAAGGGTTTCCGGAAGGGTGTATCCCATCTGTTCCACAAGGGTTTTGTTGATGTAGCAGGCTTCCGTGGAGCGCATGTAGGGAAGGGCATAGCAGCTGCCGTTGATGGTGCACTCCTGGAGAAATTTGGGGATGATCTCCTCCCGGGTGGGGGAGTCAAACTTTACCTCGCTTCCCCCCAGCCCGTACTTCTCATCGGTGAAGAGGGAGTCCAGGGGCACCACGCTGTTGCTGCCGGTCAGGTAGGTGGCGATGTGATCCGGGTAGGTGATGCACACGTTGGGGGTGGTGCCGGTGGAGATGTTGGTGATCACGTCGTTGTAGATCTTGCCGTAGTCGGTGTAGAGCCGCAGAGTGACGGTGATGTTGGGGTAAAGCTCCTGAAAGTCGGATATGGCCTGCTCGTAGATCTTGGTCTGGGTTTTGTTGGTGTCGTTTTTGGCCCAGAAGGTGATCTCGTAGTTTTTGCTCTCGTCAAAGGTCTCCGGGATCTGAAAGGCGCTGGTGTCTCTGGAACCGTGACAGCCGGACAGGGGCAGCAGGGCCAGAAGGGCACACAGGGCCGGAAGTTTCCATTTTTTCATCCCTTGGTCCCTCCTCTCGACACGCCGGCCATGATCATCCGCCGGAAAAGAAGGAAGAGCACGATCAGGGGAACGGAGATCACCACCACGGCGGCCATCATGGCGGGTATGTTTTCCCTGCCAAAGCCGTTTTCCCTTATCTCCTGGATTCCGTTGGAGACCAGGAAGTAGGCCTGATTGTCGGTGATCAGCCTTGGCCACACATAGGAGTTCCAGCACTCGATGGCCTTTAAGATGGTGATGGTGACAATGGTGGGCCTGCAGATGGGGATCATCACCTTCCACAGATACTTGAAATCCGAGGTTCCGTCCACCTTGGCGGCGTAGTACAGCTGATCCGGCACCTGCTCAAAGTTCTCCTTTAAGAGATAGATGTAAAATATGGAGGTGACGGAGGGCAGGATCAGCCCCGGAAAGGAGTTGCGCAGGTTCAGGTTGGTAATGGTCACATAGTTGGTGATGATCACCAGCTCGTTGGGAATCATCATCAGAGAGAGAAAAGCCGTAAAGAGCAGGTTTTTCCCCCGAAACTCCAGCCTGGCAAAGGCATAGGCCGCCAGCACCGTCACGATGAGCATCAGGCCTGTGGTTCCCAGGGTAAAGATCACCGTGTTGAGGAAGTATCTGGCCAGAGGTACGGCGGTAAAGGCCTCCCGGTAGTTCTCCAGGGTGGGAGAGAGGGTAAAGAGGGCGGGAATGCGCTCCGCATTGTAGGAGCTGTAGCTTTTCACGGAGGTGAGGATCATCCAGTAAAAGGGAAAGAGCACCACCACCGCCCACAGGACCAGAACCGTGTAGATCACAGCCTTCTGGATGTTTCCCAGGATCTTTTCTCTTTTTTCGATTTTCGTATAGTCGGTCTGTTTTTCCATGGTCTTGTTCCCTCCGGGGATCAGTAGTAATGGACATGCCTGCGGCTTACGATCAGGTTGATGCAGGTGATGGTGAGCACGATGGCAAAGAGGATGATGGCCGCGGCGGAGGCGTAGGAGGGGTATCCGCCGCTGTTGCCGTAGAGCATGTCGTACACGTATCCCACAATGGTATTCATCTCCGCGGCATTAAGGTTGGTGCCGAAGAGGGCCACCGCATCGCTGTAGGCCTTGAAGGCTCCGATAAACCCGGTGATGATCAGATACACCACCGTGGGGGAGATCATGGGCAGGGTGATGCGCACAAAGGTCCTCCATTTGGATGTGCCGTCCACCCTGGCCGCATTGTAGTATTCCTGGTTCACGGAAGCCATGGCGCTGGTGAGAATCAGGATCTTAAAGGGCATGACCACCCAGATGGTGTAGAGACAAAGGACAAACATCTTGGCCCACCAGGGACCGTCGATAAAGTCGATGGAGCTGTGTCCGACCATGTTTAAGAGCATGTTTACAAAGCCGTCGGTGTAGGGGGTTTTCCGAAACAGGATCATGAACACCAGACCTACGGCCAGGGTGTTGGTCACGTAGGGCAGGAAGTAGATGGTCTGGAAAAGCTCCCGAAGCTTGCGGATGGAACTTAAGCCCGCAGAGATAAAAAGGGAGAGCAGGGTGGAGAGCGGTACCGTGATCACCACCAGGATCAGGGTGTTCCGCAGGGCCATGAGGAAGTAGGGGTCATGGAGAACATAGGAATAGTTATATAATCCCACCCCGTAGTAGGTCTGGGAGGCAAAGTTGTACCCCTCCTCCAGGGAGTAGATGAACACGTCGATGAGGGGATAGACCATAAACACCCCGAGGAAAATCAGGGCAGGCAGAAGATAGAGCCAGCTTTTCAGATTCTTTTTATCCATTGTCGTCTCCCCCGTCACTTCTTTTGAAAATCCAGGCGTTTTCCCGAATCCCGGCCAAAGATAAATACCTTCTCCGGGTTCAGGCGGAAGCGCACCGCTCCCCCGGAGAAATCCAGGGGATGATCCGCGGGGATGATGGCCCGGAAGGAATCAGCCTCTCCCTCCGGATGGGAGGAAACCAGGCTGATGTCCCGGCCCATGACTTCCACGCCTTTCAGGGCACAGGTAAACCTTCCTTTTGGATCCGGCAGGAAGCCCTCCGGACGGATCCCCACCCATACCGGCTGATCCGCACATCCGGAGATGTCCAGGATGGCCTCGTTTCCGATCCATATCTGATTTTTCTCTACTTTTCCCTTAAAGACGCTGATGGGCGGGGTTCCCAGAAACTTGGCCACAAAGAGGTTTTCGGGATGGTCATACACATCCTGGGGTTTGCCGATCTGCTGCACATTTCCCGCATCCATCACCACGATCTCATCGGAGATGCTCATGGCCTCCTCCTGGTCATGGGTGACAAAGACGGTGGTGATGCCGGTCTCCCGCTGGATCCGGCGGATCTCCTCCCGGGTTTTAAGCCGCAGTCTGGCATCCAGGTTGGACAGGGGTTCATCCATCAAAAGGATCCTTGGCATCTTTACCAGAGCCCGGGCGATGGCCACTCTTTGCTGCTGGCCGCCTGAGAGCTCCCCGGGCTTTCTCTCCATCAGCTCATCGATCTGCACCAGCCTGGCGGCTTCCTCCGCCCGGGAGAGCATCTGGGCCTTGGTGGGACGCTCTGCCCCTTTCAGGTTCTGAAGGGGGAAGAGAATGTTCTGTTTGACCGTCAAATGGGGATACAGTGCGTAATTTTGAAACACCATCCCTACGCCCCGCTTCTCTGCCGGCAGGTTGGTCACGTCATCCTCCCCGAAGAAGATTTTTCCCTCTGTGGGTTTTAAAAGACCGCACAGCAGGTTTAAGGTGGTGCTTTTACCGCAGCCGGAGGGTCCCAGCAGGGCCACCAGTTTTCCGTCCGGGATCTCAAAGCTGAAATGATTGACCGCGGTCACTTCCTGCCGGGCTTTCCGGTCCCTTCCGGGGAAGGTTTTTGTCAGATTTTCCAGTACAACTTTCATGGGATTCCTTTCTCAGATGCTTTTCCAGAGCAGCATGCGGTTTTCAAAGCTTACATTCAGTCTTTTGCTTTCCTTCATCCAGGAGAGGAAGGACTTTACGGTGCTTCCAACGAGGACATACTGCTGGAAGTTCATCTCCAGGTCATAAGCGTCAAAAAGCTTTTGCAGGATGGTCTCAAAGGGGAGAGGCTCCTTGCAGATCTCAAGGATCCTGCCTTCAATCTCCCGGACTTTTGCCATATTTTTGCGGGCCAGGGGAGCGATCTCCCCGCAGGCATCCGCATGGGAGGGGATAAAGACTGCCGCCTTTAAAGAGGTTACCATCTCCAGAGTTTCCAGATAGGCGGCCACATCGTAGATAAAGGGGATGCCGTACTTCTCCAGGGTTTCTTCACTGGAGAGGCAGTCCGCCAGATAGACCACGTCGTCGGGGGTACGAAAACCCGTCATGGAAAAGGAGTGGCCGGGAAGGGGGATCATCTGGAATCCGGGAGGCAGCACCTCCGGAGTCAGTTCCTCTGCATTGCTTTCCTGGGCCATTAAAAACTTGTGGCGCAGATCCGTGCAGGGGAAGCCCCCATACAGAAAGGAGGGCTCCAGCAGGGGATGCCGGGTAAAGTCCTGCTCAATCCCCGGTGCGAAGATCCGGCATCCGGTCTGATTCTGGAGATACCGGTTTCCCCCGATGTGGTCCGCATGGGAATGGGTGTTGTAGATGGCCTGAAGCTTCCAGCCGTTTTTATCCAGGATCTGCCGCACCTTCCGGCCGGCATCCTTGTCGCTTCCGCTGTCAATCAGGCACACATCCCGGTCATTCAGTCGTATCAGTCCTATTTTGGCGGGGCTTTGAACGTAGTAGCTGTTTTCTCCCGCCTGTATCAGTTCATACATTGAAATCCTCCCTTCCCGGGTGTTTTT
>CAZJYM010000227.1:0-5414 GCA_964550245.1 uncultured Blautia sp.
CAGACCGGCAGGGGATTTTCAGTTTCAGGTTGGATCTGTTATTCCACGATCACTCTCACTCTGGCGATGTTTTTGATCTGGGTAAAGGGTTCATCCGGATCTCCTGTCCGGTTGGAGGCCACCCGGACGGAGGCAAAGTAGGTACCGGGTTCTTCGTAGGCATGGGAAAAGTACAGTTCTCCCACAGCGGTTTCACCCTCCATTCCCGTTGTAAATGTTCCCTTGTATGGAAAAGCGGTTATCGGGTGCTTCACCAGGGACAGGGAATTGTCGGAAGTAAAGGCGTAATCCATGGCGGTGATGGATCCGGCTCCGGCGGGAACCTGGGCTTTGGCTGTGAAATGTACGGTCTCCCCCACTTTTACCCTTGCGCAGGTACTGCCGTTTGCAAGGAGAATGGGCACACACTGCAGTCCCCTTCGGTCGGCGGCGTTTTCCGGCAGAACGATCTGTCCCTCCTGCAGCTGGTACTGGGAACCGGGAAGGGGCTCGATGCCTTTCTCTACCCAGTCGGAGAGATCCAGCAGCGCCTGATGGAGAGCTCCCATGTAGTTGGTGATCATGTTGTTTTCAAGCCAGGAGACATTGCCGTGCATGCAGCGGTCCATGTAGTACAGCCGGAAGTCCTTCTCACTTCCCTGTTCTTCAATCACTTTACCCCTGTACCAGTCTCCGCACCAGGGGCAGGTGGATTCATCCATCAGACACTGGATCACAATGGTTTTTCCCTGGATGGTACCCTCCTGTACGGTCCCGGTACCGCACAGACTGTATCCGATTACATTGGGGCGCTGAGGCAGAGTGGTCTCTCCCTTTTCATCCCGGAATTGATCCCATGCATGAAAGGCTGGGTCGGATGGAACCTGGTGGCGGTAGTAGGACTGTATGGCAATGTAGTCCGAATTATCCAGCCTTACTTCATCTCCGGGACAGATGGTTTTCATCAGGGAGGGAAGGTCGGAGATACCGGAGCTGGAACCAAGTACTGCGGCATTTCCATGGATTTCCTGGATGGAGATCTTCTGTCCCCGGGCCTTTCCGGAGAGGATTTCCATCACCGTGCCGGAGGTGTATCCGGTTTCGGTCACTACTTCCCTGTCCAGCTCTACCCAGATGCCGCTGCCTTCGCTGAGCTGTTTTTTCCAGGCGGTGTCCACTCCGTTTTCATATTCATCAGCTGAGGACTGTGGTTCATCAGGGAAGTGCACTTTTTTGATTTTTGCTTGCATTACCAGCCTGTCTTTTACCGCACTGCTTTGGGGATCGGATCCCAGATAGCCGGGAAGTGTCCAGAAATCATGAAAATAGGAGGCATCCCCTGTCTGGATCAGGGGACTTAAAACGGAGATGGAACCGTCGCTGATCATGCCCTCCGCTTCCAGAAACCATGCCCGGGGAGGAAAGCCCATGGCGGTGATCTCCTTTAACATGAATCTCTCGTCCTCATTCAGCCCCTGGTACATGTCCCCGCTGCCTCCTGCATCCAGCGCATCCACGATTTTCCCGAACACCCTGCGCAGGGTCCTCTGTCCCTGAACGTGCAGGGCAATGGTGTTGGGAAGGGAGACCGGAGAGCCGATCACAAAGGGAACCGCTCCGTCCCAGGCGCTGGTGTTTTCAATGCAGGCGATGGATTTGTATCCCCCTCCGCTGCCGCCGTACACGTAGCCGAAGGGACGGGGACAGCCGTAGAGATCCATGACAAACTTCCGGAAGCCCTCCGCAACCGCCGCGCTGGATTTCCAGAGGATGGTGGCATCCGGCTTGGAGCCGAAGGCATGGGCTGAACCCATGTTGCTTTCGACAAATCCGGCTCCGTTTTTCAGACAGAAGGCAATCTCGTCGTCTTCTCCGTCTTTTCTGAGGGAAGCCATCTCCTCATCGGGTCCGGGAAAAGGAGACATGTACTGGTAGAATCTTCCTTTGAATGACTCTTTTTCGGGAATGCACCAGGAGAACTTTACTCCTTTTTCCCGGAAGCCTCCATGTACATACAGACAGGGAATAACGGTTCCGCTGTCCAGGGAGCGCTCCCTGGTTTCCCGCACATCCACGTAAAGGTCCCTGTATTCCGGATCCTCCAGGGCATTGTAAATGGTTTTCTTCATTAAAGATCATCCTTTCTTTTTGCTGTTGGCCTTAGTATAGCAGTTGCCGGAATGGCGGATGAGAGACAGATTTGTCAGGACGTGTACAAACTTGTCAGATATGGGGCATTGGGAGGAAAGGAAACCAAAATGTATTCGTCAGAGCGAATCTGTAACTCACGGTTTGGTTTTCTTTATGGCATACTCCCAACCAGGAGAAGCCCCTGGAGGGCCGAATACAGATTGGAGGGAAACAAATGTTAAAAAATGGCAACAGCCAGAAGGTTCGAAAGGAAGGCTATGTTGGGGCAAAAAAATTCTGGGCGTGGGAGTCCCGTGAGATCTCTGATGCCGCATTTATGTTCCTCATGGGGTATGTGATTTTTTACTGCACGGATGTTTTACAGGTTGATCCCGTGATCGTGGGAACTCTGTTTGCAGTCAGTAAGATCATTGACGGCATTACTGATATCCTTGCAGGCTTCATTGTGGACAGGACTAATACCAGGTGGGGGAGAGGCCGTCCTTATGATATCTGCCTGATCGGAGCCTGGGGATCAGTTGTGGCTCTGTTCATGTGTCCGTCCGGATTTTCCGAAGGAGCAAAAGTTGCCTGGGTTGTGGGCTGGTATGTTCTGGCCAACAGTGTTTTCTACACCTTTCTGAATGCAGGGGAGGGAGTTTTCTTTACCCGTACTTTTAATCGTTCCCAGGCTGTGAAAATGACCGCCCAGGGGAGCATCGCCACCTCCCTGCTGGGGCTGCTCTGCGGGATTATTGTACCACAGATGATCAACAGTGCAGGGAAGGATCCTGCTGCCTGGGCCGCACTGGCAGTGAAGATTTCCGTGGTTCTGTGCGCAGTTGGCCTGTGCCGTATGCTCTTTGTCAGGGAAGAGAACAAAACGGTTGAGATCATGGAGGAGAAGGAGAAAACAGAGTTAAGAGGGATCATACAGATGCTTAGGAAGAACCGGTTTTGGATGGTCTTCTGCCTCATCACTCTGATTACCAATGTAGTCTCCAATATGGGTGTGGGTGTTTACTTTTTTGAAAAGGTTCTGGGAAATCTGGCCCTGCAGAGTATTTTTGCCGCCGCCTCTTCCCTTGCGGTTGTTTCCCTGGTTCTTCTGCCAGCTCTGATGAAACGCTTTCAACTGCGTCAGATTCTGATGGTTGGACAGCTTCTCTCTGTTGTTTTCAATATGATTATGTTTATTTTTTACAAGAATCTGCCTGTTCTGGTAGTTGGTTACACGCTAAATATGTTTGTATCGCTGCCTGCTACTTATGTGGGACGTCTGCTCCTGATGGACTGTGCTGTCTACAATGAATATCTGGGCCTGAACCGTATGGAAGGAAGCATGTACAGCATCGACGGCTTTAACAAAAGAGCCGGCAGTGCGCTGGGTACCTTCCTGCTGGGTGTATCTCTGAAGGTGATCCGCTATGACGCGGCGGCTCCCACAGTCAGTGCCTTTACCGAATTCGGACTGCGGTTCCTGATGTTCGGACTTCCTGTTTTTACCGGGCTGCTGATCGCTTTCCTCTGGAGCAGATACACACTGGAGAAAATCATGCCGGGGATAAAGGAAGAACTGAAAGCAAAAAAGGCTGCTTCTGCAGAAGTTGCATCAGTACAATAGACTGTATCATTTATCTGCCCTATGCCTTGGCATGCGCAGAAACTCCCAATCCTTCATGGATGACAGACGGATACTTGTGCTATAATGGGATCAGTAAACACAGGACTTGCCTGAATGGTGCGCTGGAATGAACCTGCAGTGCTGCGGCATGAAACGGAGGAATGAAGATGAGTGTGCTGGATGCGGTGGAAGAACGGCTGCTGATGTACATGGGGCTGGCATATCATGGCTATGGTCTCTGGACCTGGTACTATGCCGAAACCGGAGAAATGTACTATACTAACAGTCCTTATGGGGAGGAATTGAAAACTTTCTTTTACCTGGGGGGATGCCAGGACTACGCTCTGAGTCTTCGGAAAGAGCCGTCCAATCCTTTTTTGATGAGCGATTCCGTGGGGTTGCTGTGGCTTGGCGAATATGTTCATCAAGCGGGAAAGGAGAGCAGATTTGTGATTGTCGGACCCGCCTTCCCCTCTCCAGCCTTCATGAACAGTATTGAACGCAGCCTGAAAGACATGGATCTGTCCGTTTCAGTCCGCAACAGCTATGCAAAGCTGCTGATGGATGTGCCCATCGTCTCCGGAAGGGACTTTCACATTCTGGCCAGGGTTTTACATCTCTATATCCTGCTTGGGGATACGGCAGATCTGGAACTGCGGTATCAGAGGACCCAAAATCCCCTGAAGGATCAGAATGAGGAGAGGGCTGACAATTTTGAGGACATCAGTTTCCGGGAACAGATGTTCCTGCAGTCAATCAGAGAGGGAAACGAGAACTACAGGGATTATCTGAGTTTTCTTCAGGATTACGGGGAAGCTGTCTTCGCAGAGGGGAATCCCAACCGCAGCAGCAAGGACAGAGCCATTATTCTTGTGTCTCAGTGTGCCCGTGCGGCCATGGACGGCGGAGCCCCGGTGAGAGCGGCGGGGGAGGCGGAAGCCTCCTTTATCCGCAGGATTGAACAGATTCCCACCAGTACGGATCTGATGAACCTTGTGACAGAGATGGCGGAGACATTCGTGAGAATGGTGGGGGAGAGCAGAGCCGACGGGGCTCTGTCCCCGGAGATCCGGTCCTGCTGCGCCTATATTAAAAAGCATATGACACAGCCATTGACGCTGCAGAAACTGGCGGGGGAGATTGGATACACGGAGTATTATCTGTCCAGAAAGTTCCAGAAGGAGATGGGCGTCAAGCTTTTGGACTACATCAAGCAGGTGAGACTGGACTACGCAAAGATTCTGCTTTCCACTACCAGGATGACAGTTCAGGACATCAGCGAAAAGCTGCAGTTTGGCACCCGCAGCTATTTTACCCGGATCTTCAAAGAGTATGTGGGGATGAGTCCTGCCGACTTCCGGTCAAATGCAATGGGGAAAATCAGGGAGGGAAAATCAGATGAAGCTGAAGGAAAGCTTTGACAGTATTCTGTTTTTCAAGGCGGTGGGAGAATGCCGGGGAGATGTGTATTTCTGCACCGGTGAGGGAGACCGGTTGAATCTGAAGTCAACCCTTCACCAGTTCCTGTTCTCCTCCCTTGCAGGCAGCAGGGAACTGCTCGGCAGAGGGGATGTTCAGCTTGAGGATGCCTCGGACAGACATTTTCTTCTGCCGTTTTGCAGGAAGGGGTGAACTACCCCACACCACAAGGGTGTGGGGCTTCCAGCGACATAACATACGT
>CAZJYM010000228.1:0-5375 GCA_964550245.1 uncultured Blautia sp.
TCTGTGTGGGAACCGGATCCGGTCAGCCCACCGGCATCTTTACGGAAAACGGCGGAACTGTCGGGGTGACCACCGCAGCCAACAATGCCATCACGGCGGACGAGCTCATCAACCTGGTGTACGCCCTGAAGGCTCCCTACCGCCGGAATGCGAAGTTCCTCATGAACGACGCCACCATCTCTGCAATCCGCAAGCTGAAGGACGGCAACGGGGTGTATCTGTGGCAGCCCTCCCTCCAGGCAGGCTCCCCGGACAAGCTGCTGGGGTACGAGCTGTACACCTCTCCCTATGTTCCCACCATTGAGGCCGGTGCCTATGCCGTGGCCTTCGGAGATTTCAGGAATTACTGGATCGGAGACCGGGCCGGCCGGACCGTGCAGCGGCTTAATGAGCTCTACGCCACCAACGGCCAGATCGGCTACGTGGCTACGGAACGCCTGGACGGCAAGGTGATCCTGGCGGAAGGCATCCAGCTGCTGAAGCTGAAGGCATAGGAGGTGGAGACATGAGGGACTATAACCCGAAGAACTACACCGAGCAGGGCGGAGAGGTGACTCACATCGGGGGGAAGCTGGTGATCGATGACGGGGCGGACCTCTCCGCCCTGATCACCGCCCTCCAGGATGCCGGTAAGGCGGGAGTTCCTGTTCTCACTGAAGAATACCTGGGCAAGAAGTACTCGGACCTGGTGGGAGAAGACATCCGCATTGGGGCCGGCGGCGCCGTGGTGGGGACCATCAAATATGTAGACGGATACGACAAGGCCTTTCCCGGTGAGGAAAGCGGATACTTCTTCCCCCTGATCCTGGGAGAGGAGTACGAGGGACAGAAGATCAAGGTCAAACGGGAGAGCGGTGAAGGCGGGAAGGAGAAGACCGAGCAGGACCGGACCTGGGTGCTGCGGCTGACGGACGGTTTGGACTCCGTATTCAGCTTTAAGACCGAAAGCGGAGATCCTATTGTCACTCTGTCCTTCAACCAGGCAACCCTGGAGCCCATCCCCACCGGCAGCTCTGCCTTTGACCATGAGAAAACCGACTACGGCAGGTTCGGCAATGAGGACCTGTACTACAGCTCTGTAAGCCGCAGCTGGGAGGGGACGGAGTGCAGGGTAACCGGAGAGCTCAAGTTCGTCAAAAAGGCGGATCATCCCACCGAGACGGAGAAGCTCTCGGAAGACGGGTATTACTTCGCCTTTGCCCTCACTAAGTGGTTTGCGGAGAGACCCATCACCGTGGAGGGCAACAGCAAGAAGACCGTCAAGGATACCGACTGGGTGATGAAGGTCACCGAGGAGAGTAAAGCTAAGGGCATCACCGTATCCCTGGACGATGAGACCATCGCCCGCTTTGATCTCTCCGGTGTGCACCTGCTGCCCCGGGAAGAGGAGTAGAAGGGAGTGAGGGCATGGAAGTTGTAAGCCTGGAAGAGGCGAAGCAGTACCTGCGGGTGGACTTTGACGAGGATGACGCTCTGATAGAGACACTTATCGACACCGCCCAGCGGCTGTGCCGGGACGTGGCCAGGGTGAAGAGCGTGGAGACGTTATCCGGATACCCGGCTGCCAAACCGGCGGTGCTGTACACCGTGGCCTATCTCTACGAGCACCGGGAGGATGCCGACCACCATGCCCTCACCCTGACCTTGCGCTCCCTGCTCTTCGGGATCCGGAAGGAGAAGTTTTAGATGAACATCGCGGCCATGCGGGTGAGGATCACCTTTCAAAGAAATTCAGCCAGAGAGGATGACATCGGCAACCGCTGGAATGAGTGGGAGGACTTCTTCTCCTGCTGGGCTACCGTGGGCACCTCCTCCGGCTCGGAGACCTTCGGGGCGGCAACAGTGAACCCGGAGGAGTCTCTGGACTTTACCTGCCGGTACTGCACTGAGCTTGAGAGCGTTACATCCACCAGCTACCGGATCCTGGCGGAGGGCAAGGTCTACAACATCAACTACGTAAACCCCATGGGCTTTAAGAGAAACAGCCTGAAGTTCAACTGTACCCTGGAGAAACCGCCATGAAGAATGTACCCATCATAAAACTCTCGGAAGAGGTCATGGACATCCTGGAGAAGTACCGGGACGACATCGCGGACGGCACGGACCAGGCGGCCTTAAAGTCTGCCACCCAGTGTGTCCGGGATGTGAAGAGTGCAGCGGGTGCCAGTTTCGGGGGGACGGGTAAGTACGCCTCCGGCTGGACCAAAAAGCAGACGGAGACCGGGCGGGGGAAAGCAGCGTATACCGTCTACAACCGCAGGCCCGGTCTCCCTCACCTGCTGGAGAACGGCCATGCCCTGGTAAACGGGGGACGTGTGCCGGGGAAGACACACATCGCCCCGGCGGCGCAGAAGGCCACGGATGAGTTTGAGCGGGCGGTGGAGGAGGTGATCCGGGATGCGGGAGGATGAGATTCAAAGCATCCTGGAAACCTGCGGTCTGCCAATAGCCTACCGGATGTTTCCGGAGGGGAATGCACCGCCTCTGCCCTTTGCCGCCTGGTACGTGGGCGGGGAGACCAACTTCCCGGCAGACGGGGAGAACTACTTCAACATCAAGGAGCTCACCGTGGAACTGTACACCCTGCGCAAGGAGCCGGATATGGAGGATGCCCTGGAGGGTGTGCTGGGAACCCTTGGCATCTGGGAGAAAACCGAGGAATACCTGGACGACCAGGGGTGTTACCAGATCGTCTATTACCTGGAGGTGTGAAAATGCCAAAGAACAAAGTGAAATTCAACCTGAAAAACGTCCACTACGCCCCCGTCACCGGGGAGGAGGGCGGGGAACTCACCTATGGACCGGTGGATGCCATCCCCGGTGCGGTGAACCTCTCCCTGGAGGCCCAGGGGGACATCGAGCCCTTTTACGCGGATGGCATCATCTATTACCAGAGCGCCGCCAACAACGGCTACCAGGGGGACCTGGAGATCGCATTGACTCCGGATAAATTCCGGGAGGACATTCTGCAGGAGAAGCTGGATGAGGAGGACCATGTGCTCACCGAAAACGTGAACGCCCAGTTTAAGAACTTCGCCCTGGGGTTCCAGATCGACGGGGATGTAAGCGAGACTCTCTTCTGGTTTTACAACTGCTCTGTGTCCAGGCCCACCACCGAGGCCAGCACCAACGAGAGCTCCAAGACGCCCCAGACGGACACCCTGACCATCTCCTGTGCTCCCGCTCCCAACGGGGACGTGCGGGTGAAGACCACCGCAGATACGGATACCTCCACCCGGGAGGGATGGTTCTCATCTGTTTACAGGGCTGGGGCCTCCGCCTCTGTATCCGGGGCGAATCTCATCAAGACCATGCCCAAAGACGTGGACTTCGGCCTGGCGGAGAACGAGAAGACCGTGTCGGATCTCATCGGGGACGATGTGTCCATCGCCTGGAACGGCATCGAGGGAAAGGTCACCGGCAGCATCAGGAAGATCTCTGAAGCCTGGACCGCCTTCAGCAAGACCGGAGCCAACACGGGCCACTTCTTCCCCCTCCTGCTGGACAGCCGCTACAGCGGAGAGGACATCACCGTGGTGGGCAGCACGGGAGAAAAGACGGAGAAGGACCTGAAGTGGATCATCCGCCTGGACGACCTTATGACAAAGAAGAACGGAATCCTGGAATTCAAGGTAAAGGGCAGCACCATCCTGCGGCTGGACTTCAGCAAGGCAAACCTGCTCTCGGTGTAAGGAGGGACTGGAATGGTAAGGGAAATTCAAATCGGAGAAAAGGAAGTAAAATTCGGGGCCTCCGGGGCTCTGCCCATCATCTACCGGGATCTCACCGGAAGGGACTTCTTCGCAGACATGCAGTCCATGTCGGAGACGGTAAACTCCACCATCCTGGACATCGCCTGGGCCATGCACAAAGATGCGGAGCCGGAAAGCGCAGAGGATCAGAGGGAGTGGCTGCGCCGGTTTGACTTCATGGACATCAACAGCGCCATCCCGGAGATCGTGGAGCTGCTCTCGGACACCCAGAAGACCACCTCGGAGGTTAAAAAAAAGAGCGACCGGTAGACCGGGACATGAATGCCGCCCTGTACGTGCTGCGGTGCGCCCAGTGCGGCATCTCTTTTTCCTACCTCCGGCACATGAGCATCGGGATGGTGTATGACGTGTTCACCGAGGCGGCCAATGACAGCTTTGACTACCCGTACCGGGCTACTCAGAAAGACATGGATTTACTTTAGGCAGGAAAGCGGGGTGAGAGGAAATGGCGGCATCGCGGATCGCCGGGATCACCGTGGAGATCGGCGGGGATACGACAAAACTGAGCAAAGCACTCAGCGGTGTGAACAAGGAGATTAAAGAGACACAGACCGCACTGAAGGATGTGGACAGGCTCTTAAAGATCGATCCCGGAAACACCGAGCTTCTGCGGCAGAAACAGAACGACCTGAAAAACGCCATCCAGGAGACGAAGGACAAGCTGCAGTCTCTCCAGGATGCGGCAAAGAACAGCGACCTGGGGGCCTCCGAGCACGACGCCCTGCAGCGGGAGATCATCGACACCCAGCAGCAGCTGCGAAGCCTGGAGAGCCAGTACCGGGACTTCGGCTCCGTGGCCGCTCAGCAGATCGCCTTGGTGGGGGAGAAGATGCAGACCATCGGGGGCAAGATCAGCTCCGTGGGAAAGAGCATCTCCGACTTCGGGGGCAAACTGACCGCCGGTGTCACCATGCCCCTGGTGGGCCTCGGCACGGCGGGGGCTGCCAGTTTCGCCGAAGTGGACAAGACCATGCAGCTCACCAACAAGACCATGGGCAGCACCAAAGAAGAGGCGGATGCCTTAAACGCCGCCATGAAGGATGCGGCGGCCAACTCCGTCTACGGCATGAACGATGCCGCCACCGCCTCCTTAAACTTCGCCCGTGCCGGCCTGGACGCCGGTCAGGCGGCAGACGCCCTGGCTCCCGCCATGAACCTGGCCGCCGGTGAGGGTGGCAACCTGGACACGGTCTCTGCCGGACTGGTGGCCACCATCAACGGCTTTCACGGGGCTTTCAGTGAAGCCGGGGACTACGCGGATGTGTTCGCGGCGGCCTGCAACAACTCCGCCCTGGATGTGGACAGTCTCAGTAACGCCATGTCCGTGGCTGCGCCTATCTTTTCTTCCGCAGGATACAGCGTCAACGATGCGGCCCTCTACATGGGCGTCATGGCCAACAACGGCATCGCGGCGGACAAGGCCGCCAACTCCTTAAAGACCGGTATCGCCAGACTGGTCTCTCCCGCCAAGGAAGGCGCGGAGAAGATGGAGGAACTGGGCATCTCCGTCACCAACACGGACGGAACCATGAAGAACTCCGTACAGATCCAGAAGGAACTCCACGAGGCCTTCGGAAAGCTGAGCGAAAGTGAACAGATCGC
>CAZJYM010000229.1:0-5375 GCA_964550245.1 uncultured Blautia sp.
CCGTTGTAGTTGGTCCGAAATGAGGTGGTGAAGGTGGAAAGCAGTGCCGGAACCGTCAGCTTCTCCCGGTCGATCAGCACCAGGGAAGCCCAGTAGTACTCATTCCAGTTGTTGAGGAAGGCCAGCACCGCGGCGGTCATGATGCCGGGACGGGCAATGGGGAAGATCACCCTGGCCCAGGTCTGTACGTAGCCGCAGCCGTCGATGCGGGCGGCTTCCTCCAGTTCCCGGGGGATATTGTCATAGTAGTTTTTGATGATAAAGAAGCTGACCGCAATGCCGCTGCAGGAGTAGATCAGAATCAGAGCCCACCTGGTGTTGTAGATGTTCAGCTGGTGCACCAGGTTGTACACCGGGTAAGTCAGGGCCGTAGCCGGTATGAACATGGTCGAATACAGCATCACATTCACCAGCTTCCTCCCCTTAAACTCCATTCTGGCCATCACATAGGCGGACATGGAGATGACGGTAATGCTGATGACCACCGAGACTCCGGAGATAAAAAGGCTGTTGCCGAAGTACCGGAACACATGGAGATCCCGGAAGGTGGAGATATAGCCGTCCAGACAGATGGATTCCGGCAGCTGAAATCCCGGCCGGGCCAGGGGATCCTTTTTGAAGCTGGAGAGAATCAGCCACACAAAGGGCGTCAGGGAAATAAAGAGAGCCCAGATGAGAAAGAACCAGGTGACCAGCCTGGTACCCAGCGGCATCCTGCCGGCGGGAGAGGTTTTCTTTTTGGCTTTCATCTCACTTACGCCTCCTTTTTGGATCTTCGTCCGAAGGGGATGCTGTAGAGCAGGTTTACCAGCAGCACAATCAGCATGCCTCCCAGGATCTGGATCACTGCCACCGCATTGGCTCTTCCGAACTGGGTTCTGGGACTGGTGATGGCCAGCTCCCGGATCACGTAGCTGATGCTGTAGGTGCCGGCAGCTCCCTTGGTGAGGAAATATACTTCATTGTAAAGCAGAAATCCGGAGGTGGCCGCCAGGATGGACACGGTGCGCAGGGTTCCCTTAATCATGGGAAGGGTGATATACCAGTCCTGGCGAAGGCCGCTGGCCCCGTCCAGCATGGCCGCTTCCCGGATGTCCTCCGGCACCGCCGTGATATTCCCCAGGATCATCAGGGTAGTGGTTCCGGTGAAAAAGATGTAGGCCCCGGTCATGGCCCAGAAGGCAGGACCTTTTAAGAGAAGGATGTTTTCGGAAAAGTCCTTCACAAACAGGCGGATCACCGGGTTTACCACACCGTAGAGGGGGCTGTACAGCTGAAGAAAGATCATGCCCATGGCCGCGGTGGAAATCATGTTGGGGATGATGTAGATGTTGCGGATCAGGCGGACTCCCCTGATCTTTCTGGAAAAGGCCAGGGCGATCATGGTGGCCAGGGGAACCTGAAAGACCACTCCCAGCAGGGCCCACAGGGAGGAATTGCGAAGAGCCTCCCAGAAGTAGGGGTAGGTGTTGAAGATGTAGTCGTAGTTGTTCCACATCTCCTTAAAGCCGAAGAATTCCGGGCTGGTGATGTTGGTATAGTCCCACTTGCAGAAAGAGGTCACAAATACGGTCAGCAGGGGATACAGGTAAAAAATACAGAATGCCAGGATCGTGGGTGCCAGAAAGGCCAGGATAAAGCCCTTTCTGCGCAGACCCAGGCCTGCTTTTTTTCGTGTTTTCATAAGAGATCTCCAATCCGGCGCCAGATAAAAAACGGCTGCCGCAAAACATCCGCCGGGGACATTTTGCGGCAGCACCTGCTTACCGGTCTGCGCCTTATGCGATCAGCGCGATCAGTTCCTGTTGAAGCTGTTCAAAACGTGCATCGATGTCGGTTCCGGATACGGCGCACTCCATCAGAGCATTGATGATGGCTCCCTTTACGTCGGAACCCCACTCATGAACCATGTCGGGGGCAATGGTCCCGGCTGCGTTAACCTGAGAGCAGGCCTCGGCCAGTTTCACGGTGACGGGATTTCCGCTTGCTTCCGCCAAAGCATTCAGGTCTACAGCGGTGTTGCAGGGATTGGCCTGCACATCCGTAAAGATCTTAGCCTGAACTTCCTCACTGGTCATGTATTTGATAAACTCCAAAGCCAGTGCTTCCTTCTCCTCGCTCATGCCGCTGGCAACCGTAAGTCCGGCTCCTGCGGAGGCAATGGCCACATCACCGGGGAAGATGGCGGGCTCGATCACGTCTGCCAGGCTCTCATCGATGCCGCTGGCATTCCAGACACCGTTGATCAGCACGGCCGCCATGCCGTTCTTGTTGAAATCATCCATCAGATTGCCCACATCCTCGGTGGTGTGTTCGGATCCGTTGGCCTGATCCAGAGCGGCAGCCGTCTTAAAGGCTTCTGCAAACACATCGGACTGGATGGCTTCCTCGGTAAGGGGAGCGCTGATGATGGCTCTTCCCTCCTCGGAGGCTGCCAGAATGGCGTTGATGATAAAGCTGGATCCCTGACCTGCGGCGTAGCCGTAGGTTCCGTCATCCAAAGCCCGGACCTTTTCCATGGCGGCCCCGAAGGAATCCCAGTCTGCCAGATCCGCTTCCGTAAGTCCGGCTTTTTCAAATATGGCGGAATTGTACCAGATGCCCCGGCTCTCGATCTGATCGTGTACCGAATAGATGGCGCCGTCGATCTGGTTCTGATCGTAGTTTAAGCCCACCGCTTCCTGAAGTCCGTTCTCATCGATATAGGGCTTCAGATCCAGCACCAGGCCCTGTGAAACTGCGGCTGCCGGAACCGGAGATCCCAGATCCACCAGATCCGGGAAACTTCCTCCCGCTACCTCTGCGCTTACAATGTCATCCCGGTTTTCCACCGCAATGGGCTTGAAGGTTACGGGTCCGTCCGCATGCTGCGCCGCAAACTCATCATAAATGTCCCGCATCACCTGAGCCGCCGCCCATTCACTCTCTTCCTGATAGTAGCCGTGGTAGAACTCCAGCACGTTCTCCTCCGAATCTGCCGAGACGGAAACGGCGCTCATAATGGAAGCAGCGCCTAAAGCTACCGCCAGCATCAGGCTGAGTGTCCTTTTTTTCATGAAATTCCCTCCTTACTGCCTGCCGGTTTCCCTGTTGCAGGACTTTTGTGTATTTCTTCCAGTGATATCAGTATCTTAGCAGAAATATCCGACATTTTGAATGAAGGAAATTGACAAAAAGGGGGAATCTCTTTACTGTTTTTGGAAATTTCTGGATTTTATTTACCCCTGCTCCAAAACCTGCATCAAATCTGCCAGCTCCTCTCCCGTCATCTCTTCCTCCAGCACCTCCAGGATGTGATCCATAAACACCGTGATCTGTTCCGAGCTCCAGACCAGGGATGGGGAGTTGATCTTCCGGTCCGCCTTCTGTACCGTCTCCACAGCCTGATAAAAGCGGGGGATCTGATTCTGAAATTCATCCAGAGAGATCCCCGGGTTGGCCGGAACCTGCTGAGTCTCCAGAAGGATCCTCTGCTGCACAGGTTCACTCAGCATGTATTTCAAAAACCGCAGGCTGGCCTCCTGCCTGTCCTTTGAGCCGGTGTTTCCCAGCACATAGCAGAAGTTGGAGGACTGGCAGGAGAGGGAAAAGGATCCGTCCGTGGGGAGAAGGGCATAGGCTGCCCGGATGTCCTCCTGGATCATGGGGGCTCCCCATACCCCGTTGATGTACATGGCCGCCTTTTCTTCATTGAAAAGCTCCGTCTCATCCCGGTAGCTGTACCGGTCATCCTTGGCGGTGGAAAAGGCAAAGATTCCCTTCAGCCTCTCCAGGCAGGAGAGAAACTCTTCCCTTCCGATATGAGCGGAATGGTGCAGCTTGCCGGAACCCATGTCGGCCCCTTCTGTGGCCAGCAGGTGATCCAGAAAATAGAGATACCCCTCGGGGGAGACGGCCAGGGGTGATACAGAGCCGCCCTCCCTTTCGCTCCAGAGGGCGATCTCCTGGCACACATCGAGAAATTCCTCCCAGCTCTGGGGAATGTCTGAAATTCCCGCCTCGGAGAAGATATCTTCGTTGTACCAGTAGCCTCCGCTGTAGAGCAGAGTGTCCGAGAGCACGTAGAGGCGGTCATCTCCCGTCTGCCAGCACTCCAGATTCAAAGGGGACACGTTCTGGCCAAAGTCCGGATCTGCCTTTAGCTCCGGTTCCAGATCCACCGCCAGTCCCCGGTCCATCATGTACTGGAAAACCCGGTTGGCGCTGGCTCCTCCAAAGAAGATCACATCCGGGATCTTGCCGGTCTGAATGCTGTCCCCCACCTTCCGGATCAGGTCATCGGTGGAGGGCATGGAGAGAAGGTTGACCTTCACCTCCGGATCTTCCTGGCCAAAGTCGCTGTAGATCTTCCTCATGGCCACGTGGTCCGCTTCATTTCCTCCCCAGCCGTGGACCAGGGTGATCTCCACCTTCTCCTCCTCCTTCCCGCAGGAACAAAGTCCTGCGGGAAGGAGGAGGAGAAGAAAAAGGGCCATCCACTTACAGATTTTCGCTGCTCTTTTCATTGCGGTACTCCCTGGGGGACATGCCCGTCAGCTTCTTGAAGACTTTTGAAAAATACCCGGTATCATCAAAGCCCACGGCCTGGGAGATCTCGTAGATCTTCCAGTCTGTGGTGCGCATGTATTCCATGGCCAGCTCCACCCTGCGTCTGAGGATGTCGTCAAAGAGGTTCACCCCGCTTCGACTCTTGTAGAGGCGGCTCAGATAACTGGGGTTGGCATGAAGAGCTTCCGCGATCTCATCCAGGGTGATCTTCCGGCGGAAGTTCTCCTCGATGTACTTCTGCATCCGGTCGTAAAGGGAGTCAATCTCCTCCTTCTTCTCCGGATCCTGACCCTGCGCCTTTCTCTTTTCCAGGTTTCCCACCGCTTTCTGTACAGCCTGAGGTAGTTCCTCCAAAACTGCAATCTTTAACACATACCCGCAGGCATCATAGCGGATGGCAGATCTGGCATAGTCAAACTCGGAGTAGGCGGTGAGAAGAATCACCTGGATCTCCGGCCAGTTTTCATAGAGAGTCCTGCACACCTGAATGCCGTCCACCCCGGGCATGCGGATGTCTGTGATCACGATGTCCGCCTGTTCCTCCCGGATCCGCTCCAGGAGCTGGCGGCCGTTGGAACAGACGCATACGAGCTGACAGTCCATCTTTTCCCAGGAGATCAGGTTCTGCAGCGCCTCCCGGATGTAGCTCTCATCATCCGCGGCCATGACCTTCCACATGTGACTCCCTCCTTTCCACCGGGAGAATGATCTCCACCCGGGTTCCCTCTCCCTTTCTGCCTGTAACGCTCATCCGGAACCGATCCTCATAGAGGATCTGTAAAAGGCGTCTGGTGTTGTAAAGTCCCATACCGGTATGCTCTTCCTCC
>CAZJYM010000230.1:0-5357 GCA_964550245.1 uncultured Blautia sp.
TCCATGCAGGGAGCCGTAAAGCACTCCAGCAGGGGTACCTGCTTCTCCGACTTCCGGGAGGGAAGGGGACGCAGCGGTTTCCTGTGGTGGGGATCTTTTTGAATCTCCCCGGTCAGTTTCCCCAGTCCTGCCACATCGATCCCGGTAAAGGCCCCGTAGGTTTCTTTTCTCAGCTTTTCCCCGATCTGACAGAGCCGGTTGTAGCCTCCGGGTTTTAAAAGGTTGGTGGCCATGGTGACCGGGCAGATGCCCAGGGAGAGGATACGGTCTATGTTGAAGTAGTCAACTCCCCCCGAGTAGGAGATCCGAAGCTTCCCCTAAAAAGCTTCGCTTAAACGGTAAGCCACCGAAAGGGAAAGAGCTGTCAGGGCCTTCCCCGACATGTACATCTCCTCCGAGGGCAGTTCATGGCGGGTCACATCCACCGGGAAGGTGTTGGTGATCTTCACGCCAAACTCCAGTCCCAGACCGGAAGCGAGACGCTGAAGCCTCTCCAGCATGGGTACCGCATCTTTAAACTGGAGATCATCTTTAAAGTGAAAGTCCCCAAAGGATACATAATCGTAACCCATGCCGTCCAGGATCCTTCTGGCATCCTCGTACCCCAGGAGAGTGGGATTACACTTGACAAAGGTGTGCAGTCCCTTCTCCTTTAAAAGGTAAGAGGCGATGGCTTCAATCTCCCCGGGGGGACAGCCGTGAAGGGTGGAGACGGTGGCGGACTTACAGATATCCGGGGGGATGGATTCCACATCCTCTGCTGTCAGGTGTTCAAAGAGTTCCAGATGATCTTTTAGCCATTCGATGCACTCCTGAAAGACCGGGTGATCTTTGGCTTCCATCATGGAGTTTATAAAGGAATCAATCTTTTCCGACTGAATTCCCGCCAGATCGTAGCCCAGACTGATGTTGAAGATAAAGCCGTCGGGGGATCCCAGGTCCCACTCCCGGGAGAGGACCTTTAAGGCCACCCAGGCCTTGATGTACTCCCCGCAGGCCTGGGGCACCGTCAGCTCCGTGGACCACTCGCAGTTGTAGCACTCATCCTCCGCCAGGATGCAGGGCTTGCTTACGGGCAGATCCTCCCCGTCCAGGATCTGTACCGTCTTTAACTCAAAGAAACGGCTGCCGGCCAGGTAGGAAGCGATGATGTTCTGGGCCAGCTGGGTGTTGGGGCCGGCAGCCGGTCCGAAGGGGGTTTCCGCCTTCTCCCCGAAAAGGGGAAGGGTACGATTGGGATCCGCCCTGTAAAACTTTCTCACTCCAAAGACGGTTCCCTGCTTCTTACGCTCGTTTAGAGCCCAGGTCATCAGGTTGCCGAAGGGAATCGGCGTCATTCGATCTCCCATGAATTTTCCCCCTTTCTCATCCGTTGATGCGATGTGCCAGATTGGCGGCGGCTTCCCGGCAAAGGGCCATGATCCTCTCCTCATCCCCGGTCAGAATCTTCCGGTCTTTCATCAGCACCCTGCCGCTGCAGATGGTGGTCCGGGTCATGGCTCCGTTTACCCCGAAGAGCAGGTGGCTGTCGATGTTGGATTCATCCAGGGGCGTCAGGGGATTATAGTCCACCACGATCAGGTCTGCTGCCGCCCCTTCCCTTAAAATTCCCAGAGGAATGTTAAAGTAGCGGTTGGCAATCTCCCGGTTTCCCTTAAAGAGGATGGCCGGCACTTCCGCCCAGGCGGCGTTGGGATCGCACAGGGAATGCTTGTGCAGCACATTCGCGACTTTATAGGATTCCAGCATGTCGTGGGTGTAGCCGTCGGTGCCCAGTCCGGTGAGAATGCCCTTTTTAAAGATCTCCATGGTGGGAGGACAGCCGCAGGCATTGCCCATGTTGGATTCGGGGTTGTGGACCACCATGGTGTCCGTCTCCTTTAAAAGCTCCATCTCCTGCTCATTCACATAGATGCAGTGGGCGGTGATGGTCTTCGGTCCCAGAAGATCATGGTCCATCAGCCGGTTTACGATGCGCTTTCCGTAGTGCTTCAGGCAGTGGTGCAGATCCTCAATGCCCTCCGCCACGTGGATGTGGACTCCCACATCCTCGGGCATGGCATTTCTGCAAAGCTCCAGGGTGGCATCCGAGAGGGTAAACTGGGCGTGCATGCCCATCATGGCATGCAGCATGTCCCCGCCGGACTCTTTTGTGTAAGTGATAAAGTCCCGGTTTTCCCGCACGGCTGCCTCCGCCTTCTCCTTCCCGTCCCGGTCGGAGACCTCGTAGCACAGGCAGGCTCTTATACCCAGCTCTTTTGCCGCCTCCCCGATGCGAAACAGGCTGCCCTCTATGGCTCCGTAGCTGGCATGGTGGTCAAAAACGGTGGTCACCCCGTTTTTGATGCAGTCCATCAGGGTGGCCATGGCGGAGAGATACACATCCTCCAGTGTCAGGTGCCGGTCGATGGTCCACCACATGCCGTCCAGGATATCCAGAAAGCCCTTCGGGCTGTACCCCCGGATGGAAAGCCCCCTGGCAAAGGCGCTGTAGATGTGTTCATGGGTATTGATATATCCGGGCATAATAAGGCCCCCGGCGGCGTCCACCACTTCCGCCCGGGGATAATCTTTTTGAAGCTGGTCAAAATCCCCGGTCTTTACAATCTTTTCCCCCTCAATCAGGACGCCCCCGTCCCGGATCAGGGGATTTTTCTCATCCCGGGTGATCACGGTTCCCTTTCCGATCAGGTACATGGTCCTTTCTCCTTTCTCTTCTTTGAATTGATCATACCACACCGAATACCCCTTTACAAGGCAGGGAGGGGAATAATCTAAAATAATTTTTGGCCTTTCTAATTTTTTTTGATAATCTCTTGACAGGATTTGGGATTGTGCCTATCATGAAACCACCTGAAAGGAGGACAGACATGGATTACGGGAAGATAAGGACAGCCGCCGCAGGGTATCTGAGCGACATGACTGCCTTTCTCCGGGACCTGATTCGGGAACCGGGGGAGAGCTGTGGAGAAAAGGCCCATGTGCAGCGCATCGCCGAAGAGATGAGGCGGCTGGATTTTGATAAGGTGGAAATCGATCCCCAGGGGAATGTGCTGGGGTGGATGGGACAGGGAAAAACCCTCCTCTGTTTTGACGGACATGTGGACACGGTGGGCATCGGCAACCGGGACAACTGGGATTTTGATCCCTACACCGGGTATGAAACCGAGGAAGAGATCGGCGGCCGGGGAGCCTCGGATCAGCTGGGAGGGATTGTCTCCGCTGTCTACGGGGCCAGAATCATGAAGGATCTGGGACTTCTGGATGAGCGGTACACGGTTTTAGTAACGGGAACCGTACAGGAGGAGGACTGCGACGGGCTTTGCTGGCAGTACCTGATCCAGGAAGACCACATCCGTCCGGAGTTTGTAGTCTCCACGGAACCCACCGACGGAGGCATCTACCGGGGACAGCGGGGAAGGATGGAGATCCGGATTGATGTAAAGGGCATCTCCTGCCACGGCTCCGCACCGGAAAGAGGGGATAATGCCATCTACAAGATGGCGGACATCCTGCAGGAGGTAAGGGCCTTAAACGAGGAAGGCCTGGAGAGAATGCTGGATGAAAAGTATAATCCTTCCTGGAGGGATGCCCGGTTTTTAGGCAAGGGTACTGTTACCGTATCGGAAATCTTCTACACGTCTCCCAGCCGCTGCGCGGTGGCGGACTCCTGCTCCATCTCTCTGGACCGGAGAATCACCGCCGGGGAGACCTGGGAGAGCGCTCTGAGGGAGATTGAGTCTTTACCTCATGTGAAGCAGTACGGGGGAAAGGTATCCCTGTATGAATACGACCGTCCGGCCTACACGGGGCTGGTCTACCCCACCCAGTGCTATTTCCCCGCCTGGGTGATTCCGGAGGAGGCTCCTCTTACGAAAGCATTGGAGGAGGCTTATAAGAACCTGTACGGAGAGAAAAGGCAGGGAAGCCCGGAAACGGTAAAAGAACGGCAGAGCCGTCCCCTCACGGACAAGTGGACCTTTTCCACCAACGGGGTTTCCATCATGGGGCGCTTCGGCATCCCCTGCATCGGCTTCGGACCGGGATCGGAAGCCCAGGCCCATGCCCCCAACGAGAAGACCTGGAAGAGCGATCTGGTGCGCTGTGCGGCAGTGTATGCGGCTCTGCCGGCGACCTACCTGAATCGAAGGGAGGAAGAATAATGGATCTGAAGGATTACCTTTGTAAGCTGGACTCCCTGAACTTTCAGGGGATGTACGGAAAAGACTTCTTTCTCACCTGGGAGAAAAGTGATGAGGAGATCGCCGCTGTCTTTACCGTGGCGGATGCCCTCCGACACCTGCGGGAACAAAACCTGTCCCTGCGGATCTTTGAAAGCGGTCTGGGGATCTCCATCTTTCGGGACAACTCCACCCGAACCCGCTTCTCCTTTGCCTCCGCCTGCAATCTTTTAGGGCTGGCGGTCCAGGATCTGGACGAGGGGAAATCCCAGATCGCCCATGGAGAGACCGTACGGGAGACCGCCAACATGATCTCCTTCATGGCAGAAGTGATCGGAATCCGGGACGACATGTACATCGGCCGGGGAAACTCCTACATGCATCAGATCTCCGATGCGGTGCAGGAGGGATATGAAACCGGAGTCCTGCAGCAGCGTCCCACCCTGGTCAATCTGCAGTGCGACATCGATCATCCCACCCAGGTGCTGGCGGACACCCTTCATCTCATCCACCACTTCGGAGGGGTGGAAAACCTGAAGGGGAAAAAGATCGCCATGACCTGGGCCTACTCTCCCTCCTACGGAAAGCCTCTCTCCGTTCCCCAGGGCGTGGTGGGCCTTCTGACCCGCCTGGGCATGAACGTGGTACTGGCTCACCCGGATGGATATCAGATCATGCCGGAGGTGGAGGAACTGGCAAAAGCCAACGCGGAAAAATCCGGAGGATCCTTTACCCGCACCGGAAGCATGGAGGAAGCCTTTGAGGATGCGGACATCGTCTATCCCAAGAGCTGGGCTCCCTTTACGGCCATGAAAAAAAGAACCGAACTTTACGATGCAGGGGACTTTGAAGGGATTCAGGCCCTGGAAAAGGAACTTCTGCAGCAGAATGCCCATCATCAGGACTGGAGCTGTACGGAAGAAAAGATGGCCCTCACCAGAGAGGGAAAAGCCCTGTACCTGCACTGTCTGCCGGCGGACATCACTGGTGTCAGTACCCGGAAGGGAGAGGTGGACGCCTCCGTCTTTGACCGGTACCGCACTTCTCTCTACCGCCAGGCGGGATACAAGCCCTACATCATCGCCGCCATGATCTTCTTAAGTAAGTGTAAGGATCCGATAAGCACACTGGAAATGATAAAAAGCCGGGGAATCCGAAGATCCCCTTGAATCTCCC
>CAZJYM010000231.1:0-1441 GCA_964550245.1 uncultured Blautia sp.
CGGCTGTTCTGGAGCATCAGGTAAAAGCTCACCAGCTCCATCTCCTCCTCCACGGTGATGCGGATCTCTCCGCTTCGGAAGATCTTTCCCTGAATGAGACCGGAGAAGGCGTGCAGGCACTGATACAGTTCCTCATTTCCCGCCATCCTGGCCTTGATACTCAGCATGGAAAGGATGTTGTACTGAAAGTGGGGACTGATCTGGGCCTGGAGAAACTTCACCTGAGATTTGGCGGCCAGGAGCTCCTTTTCATACACCTGGGTGATCAGATACTGGATCCTCTCCGCCATCTCGTTAAACACGGTGACGATCTCATGGTATTCCTGGATCTCCTGATCCTCCATGCGCACTCCGAACTCCTCCTGTCCGAAAGCCCGGATTCCCTCTACAATGCTCTTCATGGGCCTGGTAAAGCGCCGGCTCACCGCAAAGGAGAGCCCCGCGGTAAAGAGAAGAACCACCAGCAGTACCCCCAGAAATGTCAGCAAAGAAGGCCCCAGCAGAGAGTAGACGTTGCTGAAACCGGCGGCCGTGGTGACCCAGAGCCCGAATCCGCACTTCCGGGCAGCAACAAACATCCTTTTATTCCTCTCCACCCGACCGCTTTCCACCCCCAGGGGATCCATCTCTTCCGGCCAGCCCTCCGAGGAAGACAAAACCTGTCCCTCCGCCGTGACAGCCCAGCTTCCGCCCCGGTATCCTTCCAGATCTCCCAGGCAGAGACGGACCGCATCCAGACTGATGTCCGCCAGACACACCCCCAGGTCCTCCATGTCCTCATCCAGGATGTGAAAGCACAGCCGCAGGCAGTCATCCTTTACAAAGCTCTGATACTGCTGCCCGCTCTCCCGGAATTCCCGGACCAGCTCTCTGCTCTCCTCCTCCTGCCGGTTCCTCTCCGAGAGGATCATGGGGTAGTAGTGTTCATACACACACTCCTCATCCCGGTTAAAGAGATAGACGCTGCGTACAAAGGGGATCTGCTGCTGCACCACATTTCTCTCGGAGAAAAGCTCCATGTTGTAGGAAAGCTGGGCCTCCGCCTCCTCTCCCACGCTTCCCTCCCCGGCAAAGAACTCACCAAGCAGAGAGTTGTGGCGAATGGCTACGGCCCCGTCCTCAATAAACTGCACATTGTCCTGAAACTTCTGATTGGTGCTGGTGAGGATGTACTCCAGATCCTCCTCCGTCCTCCCTAAAAACAGAAAGAAGAACACCAGGATCATGGCCAGCCCTGAAAGGAGCAGGGAACCGATGGTGGTGACCATGTTCATGAGGGCGATCTCCTCACTTAGAGTCCGTCTCTTTCCCGAACGGCTCTTTCCTTTCCGACCGCTCAAAAGTTTTCCCTCCGCCATACATAAGCCTCCCGTCCAAACATAAGAAAACCCCTTCTTCTTTGCCTATTTTAGCAGAGAAGAAGGGGTTAGACAAGATCTGA
>CAZJYM010000231.1:1541-5337 GCA_964550245.1 uncultured Blautia sp.
CAGACGCCCATTCAGTTCTCAGGCGAATACAGGGTATCTATTACTTTTTTCAGCTGCTCATTTTCCTGGCGCAGCTTTTGGATCTCTTCCTGCATTTCTTCCATGCGGGCCTCGTTTTTCCGATTTTGCAGCATGACATCCTGGAGCATCTCCCGGATCCTGGAATCCTCCCGGTTTCCCTCGGGAGTTTCTGCCGGCAGCGGTTCCTTTCTGGGACGTCCCCGCTTGCCGCAGGGAACAATCTCTCCCGTCTTCTCGTCCAGCTTTCCGATCAGGGTTCTTTTGCTCCGGCTCTGTTTCAGTTCAGGATAGTACCGGCTCACCGCCCTGTACACATAGATCGTTCCGGTTCGGGGATCTCTCTGTTTTACAATGGCCATCTTTTACCACTCCCTCTTCACTGCTGCATCTATTTTACGTGTTAACGCGGTAAAGTCAAGCCCTTTTTACCTGCATCAAATGTTTTTCACAAGCTTTTCATAATCCTCTCTACGGTTGATGTTCCAGAAGACCCTTTCATCTGCCTGGCTTTCATACACCCCGTATCCGCACAGGTTTAGCAGATCCCGCACCGAACCCCGTCCTGTGCTCATGGCCTTTACTGCCGGATCCGCCAGATCTGTCTCATACACTCCCACCAGAGGCTCCAGCACATTTCCATGAACCAGAACCGTGACCTTTTCTTCCCTTTTCCGATTCTCTTCTAAAAGGGCGGCCAGTTCCGAGACCGGAAGCAGGGGAAGATCCACGGTGACTACCAAAGCCCTGGAAAAGGAACTCCTTCGAAGGCAGGCCTCCAGTCCTCCCAGGGGACCCTTATCCGGTATGTTATCCATCACCCTTGGCGCTGAACAGTTCTCTCCCCGGTAGCCGGATACAAGGATTTCTCCCACACCCAGTTCCCGGCCCTTCCTGATCTGACACTCCAGAAAGGTTTCCCCCTTCCAGAGCAGATCAGCCTTGTCCCTTCCCATGCGGCTGCTCTTTCCTCCCGCCAGCACGATCATGGTCACATCCCATAAGTCCATAGCCTAGTCCTTTTCCAGAAACAGCAGTTTCTCCTCATCGATCATCAGGTAATCCGGAAGCCCCTTCTCCCGGATCTGATCCATCTTTTCCCGCTGGACAAACCAGCAGATCAGGGGCAGATCCCCGCTTTCTTCTCCCCGGGGATAGAGATAATAACAGGTCTCAAAGGGGAGTCTGGCCTGGCTTTCCAGGTGAACGGGAATGCAGTTTTCTCTTTTCTCTCCCCAAACGGGAATAAAGTCATGAGCCCGGTAGCCGATACAGTCTGTGCCTTCCGGAAGAGGACTCTGAAGAGTGATGGTTACATCCCAGTCTTTCAGGCGGATGGTGTGCTGATCTAAAACTTCGATATCCGAGAAGTTCTTGCACCCGGTAAGCTTCGCCGCCTCTTTTTTTCCGGTACGGATAAAGAGGTCTTCCGTGGATCCGCAGGCACAGGCCTTCCCTCGGTCCATGATCACCAGGCTGTCACAAAACCGGTAGATCTCATCCCGGTCGTGGGACACCAGGATCACTTCCCCCGGGTACTCCTCCAGCATCCGGAAGAGACTTTGTTCCATGGCATCCTTTAAGTAGGCATCCAGTGCGGAAAAGGGCTCATCCAGAAGTAAAACCTCGGGTTCACAGGCCATGATCCGGGCCAGGGCCACTCTTTGCTGCTGGCCTCCGGAAAGCTGGGCGGGGTATCTTCCCTCCAGACCGGAAAGGGAAAACTTCTCCACCATCTCTCCCACCCGTCTCTTTCTCTCCTCCCGGCTTCCTTTAACTCCGGCTCCGATATTCTCCCCCACGGTCATGGAGGGAAAGAGGGCGTAGTTCTGAAAGAGATAACCCACCCTTCTGACCTGGGGCCGGAGGTTTACTTTTCTTTCACTGTCGTAGAGAACCCTCTCCCCCAGGCGGATCCGTCCCCGGTCCGGCTTTTCGATGCCGGCGATGCACTTTAAGGTCATGCTTTTGCCGCAGCCGGAAGCCCCCAGGATGCCGATCCTGGGGGAATCCAGGGAAAAAGCCATGGAAAGTGTAAAGTCCCCCAGCTTCTTTTCAATGTCCACCTGGACTTCCATGTCTGTCTCCCGTCACTTTCCGAAACCGCAGTTGGGGAAATGACATTCCGGACAGGAAAGACAAAGCCCTCCCTCTCCCAGGCAGTCCAGATCTTTCTTTTCCAGGATCTCTCCTGCGAGGATTCGGGGAAGCACCAGGTCAAAGACCGTTCTTCTGGCATACATGACACAGCCGGGAAGACCCAGAACCGGGATCTTCTCCTGCCCGTAATAGGCCAGCATGAACATGGCCCCGGGAAGCACGGGAGCCCCGTAGGTCACGATCTCCGCTCCGGTATTCCTGATGGCCAGCGGAGTGCGGTCATCCGGATCCACGCTCATGCCTCCGGTACAGATCACAAGACCCGCTCCCTCCCGGATCAGTTCCAGGATAGCCTCCGTTATTTTCTCCGGATCATCCCCGGGGATCTTCTGACTCATTACGGAGACATCGTATTCGGAGAGCTTCTCTTTGATCACCGGGGTGAAGGTGTCTTTAATCCTGCCCTTTAACACCTCGCTGCCGGTGGTGACAATCCCGGCTCGCAGTCCCTTAATAAAGGGTATCAGAGAAAAGATGGGACCGCCCTGAGCGGCTTCCTTTGCCCGTTCCATCTTTTCCTTCTTGATGACCAGGGGAATGATCCGGGTTCCGGCGATGGTGTCTCCCGCCTTTACGGGAAAGTTTCCGTGACGGCTGGCGATCATCATCTCCCCCAGGGAGTTGACGGCCAGAAGCTTTTCCGAATCCACCTTTAAAAGCCCGTCACACTCCGCAATCAGTTCAATCTTTCCCTCCCGGATCTCCGAGGGCCGCATATGTTCATTCTTACAGAGATCGTAAAGGATCAGGGCGGCCTCGTTTTCGTGGAGCATGGTCTCATCGTTTTCCCAGATGTACACATGCTCCTTGCCCACGTCCAGCAGCACCGGCACATCCTCCGGCCGGATCACATGGCCCTTTCGAAACACCGGGCCCTTGCTCTCCCCCCGGACAATTCGGGTCACATCGTGGCAGAGCACCTGTCCCACGGCCTCTTCCGTCTTCATCAGTTTCATGGTATCCCTCCTCCTTATCTCCAGCCCTGACTGTTCCTGCGGCTCTTCCCGGAAAAGTAGTTGATGGCTCCCACAATCAGAAAGGAGATGATCACGATCACACACACCCAGAAGGCCGCCCGGTCCCAGTTTCCGGCCGCCACCTCCGTGGCGATGGCCAGAGACACCGTGCGGGTCTTCCCCAGAATGTTTCCCGCCAGCATGGAGGTGGCCCCGTACTCTCCGATGGATCTGGCAAAGGCCAGAACCGTCCCCGAGGCGATCCCCGGGGAAGCGGCCGGCATCACCACCTTCCGGAAGATCCTTCCCTCCGACATGCCCAGGGTTCTTCCGGCGTAGATCAGGTTTACATCCACCTGTTCAAAGGCCGCCCTGGCATTGCGGTACATTAACGGAAAGGCGATCACCAGGGCGGCCACCACACATCCGGGCCAGGTCTGCACCATCTTGATGTTAAACTCCGAGTACAGAAACTTCCCCCAGGGCCTTCGAAGGCTGAACACCAGCAGCAGGAAAAAACCCGCTACCGTAGGGGGCAGCACCAGGGGAAGGGTGAGAAGGGCATCTGCCGCCGCCCGGGCAGTATTCCCCAAAGCCATCACCGCCCTGGCGGCGGCGATGCCCAGAAAGAAAGCCAGAATGGTGGAGAGCACCCCGGTCTT
>CAZJYM010000232.1:0-5336 GCA_964550245.1 uncultured Blautia sp.
CCGGATACCATGCCGTTGATGATCTGCTTGCTGAAGGCAAAGTACAGAACCACGATGGGAGCCATAGTGATCAGCATGGCTGCCATCTGTTTGGGATAGTCCGAGGCGAACTGCCCTTTGAACTGGGTCAGAGCCAGAGGAACGGTCTGCAGGGACACATCCCGGATCAGAACCAGGGCGAAGGAGAACTCATTCCAGCAGGAGAAGATCTGGATAATGGCCACCGTCACCAGGATGGGCTTGCAGATTGGAAGGATAATGTTCCAAAGGGTACGGGAGAAGGAACTGCCGTCGATGGCCGCCGCCTCCTCCAGGGAGATGGGAATGCTCTTCACATAGCCCTCCACCAGAAAGATGCCCATGGGGAGGGCAAAGGCAATATAGGGGAAGAGCAGGGTAAACCACCTGTTGTTCAATCCGCAGTCCTTAAATACCACGTAGATGGGGACCAGCAGAGAGTGAATGGGGATCAGCATGCCCATCAGAAACATGAAATAAATCACCCGGTTCAGCTTGAACTGTACGCGGGAGAGAATGTATCCCACCACGAAGCTGAAGAGCACGATAAAAAAGATGGACAGCAGGGTGGTCCGGAGGCTGTTCCACATGGACTGGGCCAGATGGTAGTCCGGGTTGGTCAGGATCCGGATGTAGTTGACCAGAGTGGGATGCTTGGGCAGACCCACCGTATCCGCATTGAAGACTCTCTTTTCCTTCAGGGAGGAGTAGAACATCCATACCAGGGGGAAGATACAGCTCAGGGAAAAGACCATCAGGATCACGTTCATGAAAAGACCCAGGGCGATGGTAGTCGGCCTGTATCTCTTTCTCGGTTTTTTCTTATCCATTCCTTACGCCTCCTTTTCTCTGGTAAAGTAGTTCACCAGTGCCCGGGATCCTCCGATTACAATCAGAGACAGCACAAAGATGGCAACGGAAATGCAGCTGCCGTAACCCATGTTGCTCTGGCTGAAGGAGATCTGGTATCCGTACATGGCCATAACCATGGATGCTGTGCCGGGTCCGCCGCCGGTCATTACATAGATGTTGTCGAAGGCTTTCATGTTGCCTGCGATACAGAGAGTCAGGCAGACCAGCATGGTGTTGCGGATCAGAGGAAGTGTGATGTACAGGGATGTCTGAATTCCGTTGGCCCCGTCTATTTCAGCGCTCTCATAGATCTCCGTGTCGATGGAGGACACCGCAGAGAGGATGATCACCATGTAGTAGCCGATATACTGCCACACAAGGGGTATTGATACCAGCAGCATGACCAGTTTGGAGTTGTTCAGCCACACCTGTTTCAGGTCCGGCCTTCCGATGGCCTCCAGAAACCAGTTCAGCAGTCCATACTGGTTGTGATAGATAATGTTCCAGATCAGGCCGATACATACGGCGGAAATGGTGCTGGGGAAGAAACCGAAGGTCCTGTGGATGGTTTTAAACTTCACCAGCCTGGAGTTGAGCATCATGACCAGGATGAAGGCGATTCCCACCTGACCGATGAGGCAGACCACAACCAGATAGATGTTGTGACCGAAGGACTGCCAGAAGACTTTGTCGTGGATCAGCTGGATGTAGTTTGCGAGTCCGTTGAAGGTCTTTACGGGACCTCCCTTCCATTCAAAGAAGCTGTACACAAAAGCTGTGATCAGCGGCACAAACACGGTGAACACGAAGAGGGCCACCGGTGGCAGCAGATATAGAAAAATGGTTCTTTTTTTCGGCTTTATGGCCGTCAGCATATGTATCCCTCCCTTTCCCTGTCCTGGGCTAAAAAAACCGCCCTGCCCACTCCACGTGGGCAGGGCGGTGAAAAAGCGTCTATTCTGTCAGGGAGCCGTCCCCTTCCTTAATAGTTTGCCTCATAAGCCGCCTGTGCGTTCTCCGCAACAGTCTGGGGATCCATCTCGCCGTTCAGCATGGTCTGCATGTCGGTGTTCAGCACGTCCCATACAGCGCTGTTGATATAGGAATCATAGATTTCACAGGTTTCGGTGTCCACATAGGACCAGTTGTAGAAGGCCTGGGTAATGGGATCGAAAGCGCTCAGGTCTACGTCAGCAACCTTGGTCAGTCCGCCCAGAGCGTACTTGGTGGCTACGAAGTTTGAGAACCCGGGGCCGGTCAGTTCCTGAGCCAGGTCAACGGCAGCCGCCAGCTTGTCGGGATCGTCAGCCAGTTTGGCATTGATGGCTACGCCATAGCCAAGGCCGATGTTCTGAGAATTGGGAGCATAGGTAGCGTCTGCAGGCTGAGGCAGAACTGCGAAGCCGATGTTGTTGAACTTCTCTTCGTCAGCTTCCTGAAGGGCAGTCGCGATGTAGGACTCATCCCAGTTGCCGCCGATGAAGGAGGCAGCATCGCCGGAGATGTAGTACTCACGGGCATCCTCGTTGGTAACTGCATTGAAGTCCTCGTTGAAGATGGTGGTCTCGGTGAACAGTCTCTGCATCTCGGTCAGAGCCGCAACAAAGGCCTCATCTGTGAAGGCGGAGCCGCTCTTGGCGATCAGGCCCATGAACCAGTCGGGACCGGTGTAGCGGTTTCCTAAAGTGGAAAGGAAATCGGAGTTGGCCTGCCATTTGCCGCCGTTACCGAAAGCGCAGGTGTAGATGCCCTGCTCATTGAAGTACTCAGAAGCAGCTTCCACTTCTTCCCAGGTGGTGGGGAAGGCATCATATCCGGCTTCCTTCCACATGGCCTTGTCGTAGATGACAACGGTGCAGGTACCGCCGGTCAGAGCGGGATAGGCATACTTGGACTCGCCCACGGTGAAGGGAGCGAAATAAGCCTCGTTGTAGTCCGCTGCGTAGGGTGAAGAGTCGATGTATTCGGTCAGGTCGAGAACCAGACCCTGCTCGGACCACTGAATGGTATTCATACCCTGAAGCAGGAACACATCCGGAAGGTCATCTGCGGATGCAAGAGTCTGAATCTGGGTCTTGTATTCATCGTTTGCCAGCACGTTCTCTACCAGGTTGATGTCCGGATGAGCTTCATTCCAGGCTGCAAGGGTGGAACGGAAACCGTCGGATCCGCCGTTGCCCTCTGCTTCCTCGGAAGTGGAGAAATGCATGATGTTCAGATCGCCAGTGTATGCCAGTTCATTGACGGTGATCTCTACGGCCGGTTCCTCGGCTGCCATCACGGATGCAGCGGTTGTGGAAAGAACCAGGGCACCCGCCAGCACAGCGCTTAAAGCTTTGAGTTTCATAGTGAATATCCTCCTTTTGCCATAAAGGCAGTTCGTTGATGGTTATCCCGGTTCCGGTTTACGAAACCGTTTAACTAATAAACAATATACAGCGGTTCGGGAAAAAATTCAAGAGTTTTATGGAAAAAACTGAAAATTTTTGCAAATTATACAAAAACAAAAGGCCGGTTTGTTGAAAATGTACAGTGGCCAGGGAACCCTAAGAGAACCTTTTTACCGAGGCTCCGGGGATCAGCTGGGCCGGAATCAGAATCCGTCTGGCTTTTCCGTCTCCGGGGTTTTCGATGCAGCGGATTAACTCCAGTGCAGCCTGGCGGCCGATGAGCCGGGTATCCTGCCGCACGGTGGTAAGCTTGGGCTCCAGCACCTGGGAGATGGTACTTCCGTCATACCCGGCGATGGAGATGTCCTCGGGGATCTTCAGGCCCCGCTTGCGGATCTCATTGATGCAGCCCAGGGCGGCAAAGTCGTCCGGACAGAGGATGCACTCCGGAGGCTGGGGCAGATCCAGCAGTTCCCCGGTGATGCGTCCGGTCTCTCTGGAGTCCCGGTAAGGGGCCTGCCGAAGGTATTCCTCGGGAATGGGAAGACCGTATTCCTCCATCACCCGGCGGAAACTGCGCAGCCTTCCTCTGGTGGTAAAGGAGTCCAGGCCGTGAATGAAGGCGATTCGTCTGATGCCCTGACCAGCCACATAGCGGACCAGATCCTCCATGCCCTGGATGTTGTCGGATACCACGGAGCTTCTCTCCTCAAAGATGTAGTCAATGGTCACCACCGGCAGGTTTCCCCGGATCAGTTCCTCCATCTCCGGGGTACTGTAGTCGATGCAGGCCGCCACAATGCCCTCCAGCCCCCGGTATCTGCAGTGTTCATAGTAGCTGCGGAAGCTGTTGTTGTTTACAAAGGTTATGTCGTAACCGCATTCCTCGGCTGTCACCTTCAGGCTGTCCAGGATGCCGCTGAAGTAGTCATGCGTCAGACCGCTTCCCGCTTCATCCGAGAAGAGGATTCCCAGGTTGTAGGTGCGCTTGGTCTTTAAGGCCCGGGCGGAAACGTTGGGCTGATAGCCCATCTCGTCCGCCGTCTTTATGATCTGGGCTCTTCTGGTCTCGCCCACATCCTTGTAGCCGTTTAATGCCTTGCTGACTGTGGCTACCGAGACGCCGCACACTCTGGCAATATCCTTGATTGATGACATGGTTTCATCCTCCCCTCCGGGTGACATGGTTTTCCTGCTTTTCGTTCTATTATAAGTCTTAATATCTGAAAATTCAATTAATTTTTTTCCCTAAAAGAAAAGCCGGAAAAACTCCCGGCTTTTTTAATCAAACTCCCGGACCGAAGATCATGTGCCGAATGAGAACCAGCACCGTGATGTGCACAGGATAGAAGGCGTAGAAGAGATACTTGGCCTTCCCCTTTATGAATCCCCGTTTCCCGTTGTACATGTTGATGGAGATAAAGGCAAAGCAGGCCTTCCACTCGTAGTAGAGCCAGCAGCTGCCGATGATGGCCTGGGCCGGCTTTTCCGTGCGGAACAGGTACATGATGAGGATAAACACAAAGCCTCTCCAGCCGTAGTCTGCATTAAGCTGCGTGGAGACCAGCAGCAGTCCCACCACGGATGCCACCTGCAGCAGCTGGTTTTCCCGGAAGTATTCCAGGGCACACATGCCCAGGTATCCCAGAAACAGGGTGAAGAACACGTTCTGCTTGGGATAGCGCCAGGTATCGGAAAACATGAAATTCCAGGGGATTTCCGCAATCAGGGCGAAGATCAGCATATTCAAGCCGTACTTAAAACGGCTGTGGGTGTGGATGAACCCCTCCGTCAGCAGAAAGCAGTAGATGGGAAAGGCCACTCTTCCAATATCCCTGCAAATCCGGTAGAAAGTGAAGGAGGCGCCTCCGATGGAGAAGAGGGGAGTCATGGCCTCCGGAAATTTCATCAGCAGAACCGCGGCGGTGTGATCGATGAGCATGGTGATGACGGCGATCATCTTCAAAGCGCTGCCGCTTAAGATCTGAAACTGGGGTGGCAGGAAGGATGCCGGTAAACTTTTGTTCATAATATTTAACTCCTCGCTGAAAGATTATGCAGAAAAACTGCCTGTCC
>CAZJYM010000233.1:0-1713 GCA_964550245.1 uncultured Blautia sp.
ACTGCTTTTTCATTAACATAATACCAAGACTATCATTCATGTGAACGCTGAAATCCTTACCAGCTCTATTCCTTAGGCTTTTTAGATTTTATCGCTATCATGAGGAATCCGATTCCTGAAATCAGGGCGGCTAAAGCGCCCACAATGCAGGCAATTCCGATGTCACCGTACATGATGACGCCCATGATGATCCCGGCAATGCCCACGATCATTAAGATGATTCCAATCGCATAAAACATATGTACCCCTTCTTTCTTTATTCTGATCTGTCTCCCAGACCGTATCTGCATCATACCCGATCTGAGGGCAGAGGTGGTGTGTTCTTATCACACAATTTTCCTCACAAAAAGCCTGATCCCGGATGGGATCAGACTTTTGAATGGAACCATCACCTCGGTTCCGATGATGACGGAATGCCTGATGTCCCGGCGGACAATGGGGGGATCTGCGGGCTTTGGTGTAAACCCTGCCGGGATAATCACCCTCCTCCCATCCATCCACCATACATCCTGACGCATTATAAAATTTTGTCCTGGCAACTAAGCCTATATTTTTCCCAAAATATGCATACCTATCAAAAATAAAAGCATTCCTCCAAAACAAAAGATAAGTGGTATCACAAAAACTTCGAGAAAATGATTTTTTGTTATTTTATAAATTGGAAGCCTTCCATGATCCGAATATTTTAGAGTCAAAACAAATGCAATAATTCCTCCGATCCAAAAACTGATGGTTCCAAGATATATAAGTTTTTCTCCCATTCCTTTCCATCTCCTTTTTCATAACATGCAATATCTAACAGGAATCCAGGTAATGGTGATGCCTGTGTGCGGATCCACCGGCGGAAAGGTGAGTTTGCCTTTCGATACGTCCCGGGCATCCATTGTTGGTAACTGTACTACATGATTTTCGGATCAGGATACTTCAACGTTAAATACGAAGGGATCCATGTATTCAGTGTAGTCCTCACTGAACAGTTCCAGATAGATGGTAATGCCGGTATAAGGATCCATGGGCGGAAATGTCAGCACGCCGCTGGATACCACACCGGGCAGGATTTCCTCCTGAAGTTCCGGATAATAGGCATCATAATTGTATTCCGTCTCGTACTGGGTGCTGTTCTGTACCACTTTTGCGGTGTAGTCGTCAAGGGAAACTTCCGAGGCCCCATTGTTGGTGAGTGTCAGATACATTCTTGTTTCCCTGGCACTGAATTCAATCTTGTCAACAGACAGGCCGTAGCCGTACTGCTCAGCTCTCAGAGCGGGTTCCACCGTATTAAGGGGCGGATCCACAGCTGTTGCATAGTCCGTCAACTCTACGGTCTGTGCGTCTACAATGAGGGCGTAGACTTCTCCTCCGAAGGCATTCTCTCCCGTTGTAGATCCCCTGACGGTTCCCGTTACCAGAACATAGTCTCCATCCTGCACTTCGGGTGAGGAGAGGTCGCATATTACCACCACGTTCTCGCTTTCTCCGTTTAAATCATAGAACATCGTGAAGGCTCTTTCATCTTCGTCCTCTTCCATGGCTCCGTACACTTCCCCTGCAATCTGTATCTGCATGTTGGTATAGGGTTCGGCATCCGTGAACAGTCTTACATATTCATCAACCGGGATGTAAGATCCTCCCTCTGCCTCATTCTGAAGCCTTTTCAGTTCATTGAGCTCAGCCTGCAGATCTGCGATCTGCGCTTCAATCTCTTCAATTCTG
>CAZJYM010000233.1:1813-3436 GCA_964550245.1 uncultured Blautia sp.
GCCAGTACCGGAACTGCCATGGCCAGGCATAATGCCGGTACAAGCATCACATTCAGGATCCTTTCAATCTTCTTTTTCATGGATCATTTTCCTCCTTTGAAATCTGGTCGGCTGGTTCCTCATTTTTCAAGTTTTTTGAACTTTGAATTCACGATATGAAATCCGATGCCGGAGAAAAAGGCGGCCAAAGAGCACACAATGATGGCGATTCCCACATCCACAGGCATAATAAATCCCAGGACAAATCCGAATACACCCAGGGTAATTACGATAATTTCAATTATAGTCATGCTGTATCTATCCTCTCTTTCCTTATTCTGATCTGTGTTCCAGACCGTATCTGCATCATACCCGATCTGAGGATAGAGGTGGTGTGCCCACAACACACAATTTTCCCTACACATAAAAAGCCTGATCCCGGATGGGATCAGGCTTTTGAATGGATCACAATATGAACACATCAATGAAGGAGCAGATGGTGACAGCTATGGAAAAGAAGAGGTAGCAGTAGATACTCGCCATGACTACTCTCACCAGAAGGCTTTTACTTTTCATCAGGGGAAACTTTGAGCGGATCCCCCTGTAATTGCCACAAAAAAGTACGCAGGCAAGTTCACCGCCCCAGAAACAGATGACGTTCACCCAGCGTTCAGTGTTCCCGACCGGCAGACCGTTGCTTCCGGTGTAGTCCAGACTCATGGGGAACAGGATGGCAATGGAGTATGCAAACAGAGCCAGGAGCATCCTCGAGAGGGATTCTGTCCGGAAGCCCGGCAGCATGTTCAGGTTGGGGCGCTTCTTGGCTGTTGACCAGTACATGGCAGACTGCTCGGTCTGTTTGCGCATTTTCACTTCTCTCAGAGTGGGTTCGGTGCGGCAGAGTTCATTCCAGGCATCATGCAGATCGATCAGGTCCTCATAGCGGTTTTCCGGGTCCAGCTCTACACATTTCCGGATGATGGGAGTGACGGGTCCCTCGTACATGTGTTCCTGGGGGATGTAGCCGGTCAGAAGCATGTTGGTGAGTACACCCAGGGAGTAGATGTCCGTCCGGGGATCTGTCTGACGGAAGCCGTACTGTTCCGGAGCGGCATACCCCTCGGTTCCGATGATGATGGTATCCGTACTCTTGGTGTACTCATACTGGCGGGCGGTGTTGCAGTCGATCATCCGCAGCGTCCCGTCATCGGTCAGCACTATGTTGGAAGGCTTGATGTCCCGGTGAACAATGGGGGGATTCTGGGTGTGGAGTACTCGAAGCCCGTCGAGGATCTGCATCATGAAGTCTGCTGTCTGATACAGGGAGAAGGTTTCTCCCCTGTTCAGGATGTCCTGCAGGGTATCCCCGGAGACATAGGACTCAATCAGAATGAGTTTCCCATCCGATTCGATGCATTCCACAATCCTGGGGAAGAACGGATCCTGCATCCTGTACAGCAGATCGTAAACCGTCCGGTCATACACGGTCTGAGTCTTCTTCACGTAGATCCGGCCGGTTTCCGTATGCTGGACCAGTTCCACGTTCTTGTGCCTGCTTATTTCGCCTATCTTCTTGTAATAGGAAAGCCTGCTTTCCTCTTCCAGAGTCATCTCTTTACTCCTTACCTGTTCATCTGCGGCTGC
>CAZJYM010000233.1:3536-5251 GCA_964550245.1 uncultured Blautia sp.
TTATGGACGATGAACATACTTCCGAACTTTTCCGGAAACTTGACACCCTCTCTGACAGGCCGGACGGCTATGCCGAGTTTCAGAAAACCCGCAAAACGTCGGAGCCGGAGACACTGCAGGATTACCTGAACGAATACATGGCGAAGCACCAGGACCTGACACTTTCCCAGATTATTTTTGACTCCAATTTGAGCAAAAACTATGTGTATCAGTTCTTTAACGGACATGCCAAAAATCCGGATAAATATAAGCTGATTCCCGTATGCATTGCCATGCGCATGAGCGTGAAGGAAACGGACAGGGCCCTGTTTCTTGCCGGACAGGCCAGACTGTATCCCAAAAGCCCCCTGGATGCGGCTCTGATCATCTGCCTGAACCGGGGATGCGGCAACATGCAGGAAGTGAATGAGTTTCTGCTGCAAAACGGTCTGGAAGAATTATGATGGCCCTGAATGAGTGTGTGCTTTCATCCGGAATATCAAACCTTACCCCCTGTCTGTCCCGGATACAGGGACAGACAGGGATTCCTTTCTTTGAATTCCTCTGCTTTTCTTCAAAACGTTCATCACTTCTGTCCCCTCCCTGTGATGGGTGTCATTCGGGGAGAGACTGGACTGTTTTCCTTCCTATTATAATGCTATTCCTCCAGGGACTGCTCCGGCCGGGAAGAAGCCTGGTAAGGTTGAATGCCTCATGATGTAAAGGCGGAGGCAATGAACCTGCCTCTGCTTTCCGACCGGAAAAACTGGCATCTTAAAAATGTTTCCAACTGGACATTTTAATGAGGACAGAGGTATGATACACTTGCGCGGTGGAGATGATCCTGTATTCATCACCTATTAAAAAACGCTCCGGACACTGTCCGGTTGGAATTTACTGGAGGAATTACCCCATATGAGAGACAAAAAGATACTGACAATCCAGGATATTTCCTGTGTGGGCCAGTGCTCCCTGACGGTAGCCCTGCCCATCATCTCCGCCTGCGGCATTGAGACGGCCATCCTTCCCTCCGCTGTCCTTTCTACTCACACGGGAGGCTTTAAGGGAAATACCTTCCGGGACTTAAGCGGGGACATGCTGGACATCAGCGCTCACTGGAAGAGGGAGGGCATCTTCTTTGATGCGGTCTATACCGGGTATCTGGGAAGCATGGATCAGATTGAGTATGTGAAGAAGATCATGGATGACAACCTGACTCCGGGAGGTCTTCGCATTGTGGATCCGGCCATGGCGGATCACGGGAAACTCTACAGAGGATTTACCCCCGAGTATGCCTCCCGTATGGGAAGCCTGTGTCAGATTGCAGACATTACCCTTCCCAACATCACCGAAGCCTGCATGATGACCGGTACTCCCTGTGAGGAGGGACCGAAGGATCAGTCCTGGGTGGAGGCTTTGCTTGACAGGGTTTCTGACCTGGGTGCCAGGTGTGTGATCTTAAAGGGAATCAGCTTTAAGCCGGAAGTGCTTGGCGTAGCCATCCGCAGGGAAGGACAGACCCGGTATTACTTCCATGAGAGAGTGGAGAGAAGTTACCACGGTACAGGGGATGTGTATGCCTCCGCCTTTACCGGATCCCTGATGCAGGGAAACTCCGTGTATGACTCGGCCTGTATCGCTGCGGACTTCACCCTGGACTGCATTAAGAGAACCCTGGGGGATGAGAGCCACTGGTACAGTGTGAAATTTGAAAAAGCCCTTCCGGATCTGATCAG
>CAZJYM010000234.1:0-2234 GCA_964550245.1 uncultured Blautia sp.
AGGGGGACTTGACAAGTATGATATAATAGTATCTGTTCCCTCATGGGCATTCCAGGGAGAAGGAGAGGAGGAGACAGGGGGGCTTGACAAGGGTGTTATAATAGTATCTGTTCCCAGTGGGGACAGGAGCAACTGTCAACCACATGATTCATGGAGAAGGAAAGGAGGAGAGAGAAGGGACTTGACAGGCGTGTTATAATTAGTATCTGTTCACGGCAGCCACAATTATCACATGTTTAAAAGAGGAGGATGAGAGAATGACAAAATCAGCTCTGGTATGCAGCTTCTGCAATCAGGCCATTATTCCACCTAAAAAGGGAGTAAAGTCCAAATCGACCAACATGATCATCTGCGAGGACTGCGTCGCCTCGTGCAGAAAAAGTCTGGATAGAGCCGTCTTTTCCGCTTTACCCGCTTATTTCGAGCTCGACGACCACACCATGATGGTTCCCACGCAGATCAAGGAGGAACTTGACAAATATGTGATCGGGCAGGACGATGCAAAGATTGCACTGTCCATTGCCGTCTACAACCACTACAAAATGCTGGACATCAAGTCCGATGTGAAGATTTCCAAGAGCAACGTTCTGATGATCGGTCCCACGGGATCCGGCAAAACCCTTCTTGCTCAGACAATCGCCAGGATTCTGGATGTTCCCTTCGCCATTGCCGACTGCACCAGCCTGACGGAAGCGGGGTATGTGGGAGACGATGTGGAATCCGTACTGGGAAAACTGCTCAGAGCGGCCGGCGGAAATCTCAGAAGTGCCGAACACGGCATCGTCTTTCTCGATGAAATCGACAAGCTGGCGGCGTCCGACCTGGGGAGAGGCCTTACCAAGGATCCCTCCGGTACCGGCGTACAGCATGCCCTTCTCAAGCTGATTGAAGGAACAACGGCCAGCGTTCCCCTTCACGGCTCCAGAAAAAATCCCCTGGAACCAGGTGTAGAAATGAATACCGAGAAGATCCTCTTCATCTGCGGCGGGGCATTCCCCGGTCTTGAAAAGATCGTAGCCCGCAGAACATCCGCACAGGATAAGTCCATCGGCTTCGGAGCCAACGTGGAAAAGCGTGAGGAGAGCAGCGCGGAAACGATGAAGAAGGTTGAACCGGAGGATCTGGCAAAGTACGGGATCATTCCCGAACTTACAGGCCGTCTGCCCGTCATCGTCACCCTGGATGATCTGAACGAGGATACCATGGTGGACATCCTGGTCAAGCCCAGGAACTCCCTGGTCAATCAGTACCGGGAACTGATGAAGTACGACGGGGTGGACCTGGAGTTCACGGACAATGCTCTGCGGGAGATTGCCCGGGAGACACTGAAGAAGAAAACAGGTGCCAGAGGCCTGCGCTCCATCATCGAGGGAACTCTGCGGGAGCCCATGTTTTCACTTCCCAGAGAAGATCATACCGGGAAGCGCCGGTGCATCGTAAAGGGAATCAACAGTGTGCAGCTGGAGACGGAGGAGGTCCGGGAAGCGGCGTACTGATTGAGTATCTTTGAGGGATTCATAAACTATAAACAAAACGCTCTGCCCGAACCGGGCAGAGCGTTTTTGATAAAACAGGATCAATTTTTACTTCATGAAAAAATCAGCCCTCAAAGCTTCGTATGGATGGTTCCTTTTTTCTTTTCCTCCATATAGACATCCTTCAGTTCCCTGGCCACACCTCCGCCAAGGATGACATTGTTGAAGGACCGTACAAGTCCGTCTGAGATAATGACATCCCGGAACGGGATCAATGTCGCTTTTAATATAAGCGGGAGTCTCGCATATCCAAACATCTCTTCCCAGGAAGATATAATGCCTGAAACCTGATATACATCCTCATAGTCTTCTGAGATCAGGATTGCTCCCCTCTTAAGGATGCGCTCAAGGATGAATCCCCCACTCACGCAGCGCTTCCAGGACTGTATTAACTCCTTATTTTCACCCTGGATTTCTTTATGTTCACTCAGATAATCATCTATAAGGTCTGTTTCACTCCACAGGGCATCCGCCACTTCCTTGACATCATTTGGATCCAGAGATGTAGCCAGATGCATGTTATGGAGATTCGGTTTAATTTTCTTCTGTTCATTTACATAATTCAACAGCGGCATCCAAAGTTTGTAAAACAGCTGACTGTCTTCATTAGACAACTTCATGACAGATCCTCCTTTGACTCTCCTGCGCCTCTTTTCGTGCCATTATATCGCCAATACTCTGAAAATACAAGCTAAAACC
>CAZJYM010000234.1:2334-5246 GCA_964550245.1 uncultured Blautia sp.
GGCTTGGCCACATGGTCGTTCATTCCCGCTTCCATGGCTTCCCGGATGTCATCGGAGAAGGCATTGGCGCTCATGGCCACGATGGGGATCTTTCTGGCATCCTCCCGGTCCAGAGCCCGGATGGCCCGGGTAGCCTCATAGCCGTTTAAGACCGGCATCTGGATGTCCATGAAGATCAGATCGTAGTAGCCCGGGGAGCTCTTTTCGAACATCTCCACGGCCATCTGGCCGTCCCAGGCTTCTTCCACGGTCACACCGATAAAGGACAGCAGTTCCCCGGCGATTTCCCGGTTCAGCTCATTGTCCTCCACCAGCAGCACCCGTTTCCCCTTGTAGCTGGCTTCCTCCAGTTCCTCCATCTCCAGCTCTGCGGATCCGCTGTTTTCAGCCAGAACGGATTTCAGAGCGTAGATGAGACGGGAGCGGAAGAGAGGCTTTTCGATAAAGGTCTGGATCCCCGCGTCTCTGGCTCTGGATTCCGCTTCGGACCAGTCAAAGGCGGAGAGAATGATGATGGGGACATGGGCTCCGATCTTTTCCCGGATCTGTCTGGCGGCGTCAATGCCGTCCATTCCTCCAGGCATCTGCCAGTCCAGAATCACGGCGGCATAGCTGTTGCCTGATTCCTGAGCCCTGATGGTCTCCTGAACGGCTTCTTCTCCGCTTAACACCCATTTGGCGTTCATGCCGATCTCATCCAGGATCTCACAGGTACTGATGCAGGAATCCCGATCATCATCCGCCACCAGAATGTTCAGACCTTTCAGATCCTCAATGTTTTCCGCTTCCTGTTCCTGAAGCTTCAGATGAACCTGCACCGTAAATTTGGATCCCTTTCCCACGGTGCTTTCCACCTGGATGTCTCCGTCCATCATGCGCACAATGTTTTTGGTGATGGACATGCCAAGGCCCGTGCCTTCAATGTTCTGGCTGACAGAAGCCTGGGAGCGGGTAAAGGGATCAAAGATGGTCTTGATAAACTCCTCGCTCATGCCGATGCCGGTATCCTCACAGACAAACTCGTAGCAGCCGATGCCGTGAACCAGGGAGGGACATTCCCGGATGGAGAAGGTGATGGTTCCCCCCTCCGGGGTGAACTTCACCGCATTTCCCAGAATGTTTACAAAGACCTGGCGCAGCCGCAGGATATCTCCCAGCACCTTCTCGTGCTGGATGTCCAGGATGTGGACTTTTAACTGCTGTTTCTTGTCGTTTACCTGAGCCTGAATGATGGTGAGGATGCTCTCCACCATCTCCGCCATGTCGAAGGGTTCTTCCTGGAGCACCACCTTGCCGCTTTCGATCTTGGACATGTCCAGCACATCGTTGATTAAAGCCAGCAGATGGCGGTTGGAGATGGTGATCTTGTTCAGGCAGTCCATGACCCGGTCCGGATCGTCCAGATGCATGGCCGCCACGGAGGTCATGCCCATGATGGCATTCATGGGGGTACGGATGTCGTGGGACATACGGGCCAGGAAGTCGGACTTGGCCCGGTTGGCGGCTTCAGCTGCTTCAAAGGCGTTCTTTAAGGCCAGACGGATCTCCTGTTCCTGTTCCTTTAAGGCCGTCACATCCTGGATGGCAAAGAGAACCTGGGAGGGAACCCCGTCCTTTCTCTTCAGGCAGATGGCGGAGAGGTTCTCCCACCTTCTTCCCTCCATGTCAATCTGATACTCATACTGGAGATAGGGCACATCCTCGGTGAGGTGAGTCTGGATGTATTCTTTGGTGATGATCTCACTCATCTTTTCCTCCCCTTCCTCCGGGATGTAGCGGGAGGAGAGGTAGGAAACCAGATCCGTATAGGTGCCTTTTTCGGGAACATTAAAGTCCTTGTCGCCTTCCAGGTACTCATAGGTATTCCGGTCAAAGTCCACCATGGCAAAACGGGCAAAAAGCTGGGTAGCGGTGTTGATGACATTGGTGATCTCCTGGTTCTCCGATTCCAGTTTTTTCCTCTGCAGGGTGTTGCGGATGATCAGATAGATGATGTAGACCATAAAGGCGATGAAAAGCTTGATCTCCAGCACGATGCCGGCGGATATGGCCTCACTGGTCATGGAACTGTTCAGGGAGGAGGGGAAGTTCTGGAGAAGGACCCATTCCCCTTCCTTTAAGGTGGTTACATAGGCGATGCCGTCCCCGTAGGAGCCCTTGTAGTTAAAGGAGGTGGAACTTCCTTCCTTCAGGGCATCCTCCAGTTTCTTCTGATCTTCAGAAGAGATCCGGTTGTCCACGTTGAACCGGTCGATGATGTTGTCGGAGCTGGACAGATCCCCGGCGGAATAGATCACGTTGCCGTTTCTCTCCAGCAGGTAGTTGGTGCCCTGAACCCCGAAAAAGTTGGAGGAGAGGATGGAATCCAGGGTTTCATCCCGCAGGATTCCGCACAGAACCCCGGAGATCTCTCCCTGATAGTAGAAGGGGGTGTAGAAGACCAGCAGGGTTTCATCGTTATAGACCACACACTTGCCGCTTTCTCCCTCCATGCCCTTCTGAAAGTAGTCCTGATGGGCCAGGTTGCCGCTTTTCCCCTCCGAATTGATCACCGTGCCGTCCGGAGAGATGAATTCCACGTAGTCAAAGGAGGAATTCTCCATCATGTCCTGCAGGGTGGAGATGGTGATTTCCTCCTCGGTCATCACGGAGCCGTAAAGCCTGGACATCATGGACAGGTTCTGGTGGGAGAGGGTGATGAGATCGTTGAGACGGTCCGCACTCTCCTGGGTGGAGGTCTCGATGATGCTGTTATTCTGTTCCATCACCCTCCGCCGGTTGTCCCGCATGAAGGTGATGAAGGAATAGACGATAAAGATCAGCAGTGCGCCGATCACAACAAAATTCAGGATGAAATTCCGGTTTATTTTCCTGGTTTCTGACTTCATGAGCTGCCTCCCCGGTTGATGTTT
>CAZJYM010000235.1:0-5244 GCA_964550245.1 uncultured Blautia sp.
CAGCCGGCTCCCTCCAGGGTATCATAGCGGTTAAAGCTCCTGTTCAAATCCATGATGGGATGCAGGGAAATGATCTTACTGGTTTCATTGTCAACCAGAAAGCCCCAGTTCTCCGGATGCCGGTCCGTGTTCCCAACCAGGTAGTCGATGATGTTCATCCCGTAGTAGGTCAGGGGATCTGTCTCCAGACACACTTTCTCCGTATCCAGATCATGATTGCAGGCGTAGATCTCAAAGGCCATCCTGGTGACGATGGAATACTTCTCCGAGGTGAAGATCCGGCTCCTGGTCACTCTTTCGCCTGCATAAAAGTCTTCCTCGTACAGAACCTGTCTGAAATCAAAACAGCGGCTGATGCGGCTGGCTGTGAGTTCCCGCCTTACCGCATCCTCTCCCCCGCCCTTCAGGAGAAAAAGCCCTTCTCCCCTTTGGATCCAGGCCTTGGGAAAACAGCCTCCGGTGGACAGATCCGCCGCCAGTTCCCCACTGGCAACCGTCATCTGTCTTCCCCGCAAAGAGAGATCCACAGCCGCTTCATTCAGAGTGCGTCTGTACAGACTGATCTGTTCGAAGGTTACATCCTCCCCCATTTCCCTCACCCAGTATACATCTGTCAGGGACAGGCAGTGATAAGAAAGGGCTATTTCCGCTCTCTCTGCATCCGTAGTCGCCTGGGCCGCGCCGATGCTGTTCAGCATCTCCTTCGCATACATTCTGTCCGGGGACAGCATCCGGGAGGCACACCAGTGATAAAAGCAGGTAAGGTTGTTGGTCCAAGTGTCAAAGTCAGGGCCTTCTTCCAGATAAAGGTCGTAAGGACACAGGGATTCATGAAAGATCTGAGCCTCTCCCCGGGCGTTGATCCGGGCCGTTTTCACGGATCCGTGCATGATCTCCCAGGTGATGATCGTATTCATGACGGATTATAGCCTGTAAGCCTCAAAGCGGTCCAGCACCTCCAGAAGATCCTCCGTCAGTCTCCGGCGGCACTCCGCCTTCATCTCCTCCGGCACACCAAAGAATGCCTCCCCGATTCCCCCGGCGATACAGGTCAGTGTGTCACAGTCCCCTCCCAGGGATACGGCAGTCCGGATCACATCCTCGAAATCCTCCCCTTCCAGGAAGGCGGTGATGGCCTCCGGCACGGTTTCCTGACAGGACTCCACGTGGTGATAAGAGGGACGGATCTGATCGCAGGTCCGGGACAGGTCGTAGTCAAATTCAGAGGTGATGTAGTCCCGGATCTCTTCTTTGGTGCTTCCGGTACGGGCCAGGTAGATGGCTGATGCCGTGGCCTCCGCCCCCTTGATTCCCTCCGGATGGTTGTGCGTCACTTCGGCGGTGAGGGCGGCCATGTGCCGGGTCTTCTGGAGGCTATCATACATCCAGCCCGCAGCAGATACCCGCATGGCGGATCCGTTTCCGAAACTTCCATACGGCCGGGGATTGGACTCAAAGAGCCACCCTGAAAATCTCCCCCCGTACCCCGCATACGGGTACTTTCTCCCCCAGCTTTGCATGGAACTTACAAGCTCCGAGCGTACCGCCTCATCCTCTTTTCCAAAACTGTCCATCAGGGCCTGGGCCACCGCCACCGTCATCACCGAATCATCCGTGAACTGCGACCCCCTGATAAAAAGCGGAAAGTCCTTTGTCTTGGATCCCCTGTCAAACTCATAGGGGGCTCCGATCATATCTCCCAGTATTGCTCCGTACATCGTCTTTCTCCTCCTTTAGGATTTTTTGTACTGTCCCGGTTTCAAACTCCTCACTGGTTATGGCCTCCAGCTCTCCCGAGAAGTTTTCCAGGAACTCGTAAGCGTACCTTCTGTTTAACCTGTCATGAATCTTCTGGTTGTAGTAGTTTCTCAGGCAGCTGTAACAGGATGGGGAACAGTTGCAGCCCCGGGTGATGGAGATGGCCTTTTCAACCACTCTCCTGAACTGTTTTCCGTCCTCCGTAACCAGACGGCTCACATGCCCCGCACCTCCGGCCACCGCATCGTAGAGGACGATGGAGTAGAGCAGGCTCCCGTTATAGACCACCTTGTGCAGACACCCCTTGATATCGCTGCGCTCGATGTCCAGCACGGCCGAGAGCGCCTCCAGGAGCGCATACATCACAGAGAGCATCACATCCTGTTTTCCGGCCTGGGGTGTGGAAAAGATCAGCCGGACCACATCCGTCTTAAAGACATGACAGAGTTTGTTCCTGACCAGTCTCGTCTCACATTTCCGGCCCCAGGGCGTGATGTGCTTCCTCTCCAGGGTTTTCTGATAAGAGTTAAAGCCGGCACCGTCCGTGTTTTCAGAGGTGCTCACGGCGTAGCCGCAGTGGGGACAGACAAAGAAGTCCTCGTTGCAGACCACCATCAGGGAATCGTTGACCGATGTCTCCATCTGAAAGCTGTTTCCGTCCGGCATCCTGAAGGCAGATTTCTGCATGACCTGACGCTGCTGATCCCCGATGTAGCAGTCCTCGCTTCGAAATACCCGGTCGGGCTTGCGCATGGGCACATCCTTGGGCCTGGCATCCGCCACAAATCCCTTTCTCGGCTCGATGGCCCTCTTCCAGCGGAAGTGCTCGATCTTCTCCTGGCAGGATACACAGATCTCCCCGGAGGAATCCGGTTCCACGGTTTTGTGGTTCCAGGTCAGGCAGGAGGGATTGCCGCACTGGGCGATCCAGGCGGTCTCCCAGTCCTGACCGGTGGTCAGGGGAAGCTTGCGGATATAGCGGCTGGTATAGAGTTTGCCGTCCGCCACCACCTGGGCATCCGGAGCGTACTCGGAGACGGCCAGCTGCAGATCCCGTACCATCTGAACCTTCCTCTCCGTGGCCGAACCGGCGTATTGATAGAGTTCCACCGTGTCAACCGGGAATCCATACTTGGGCAGCACATTGTTTCGTACCAGAAACTCGATCAGCTCATTTTTTCCCCTGTTGTCATCCTTTCCCCGACGGCAGGACCAGAGCTTCTTTTCCACGGCTGCCGCTTCCTGGGTGCGTCCTTCCCGCAAAAGCCGGTCCATCTCATCCTGGTAGTATTTCACCGTGCCCCGGAACTCATCCACCGCGAGCTTTAATACCCCGTCTGGGCCGATTAGCTTCTCAGTCCAGGAGTAATCGTTGATGCCCATGATTTCCTGCATCTCTTCCGGTACGGAAGCCTTGAGGATCTCCCTTAGATGCCCCGGTCTGCTCTCCAGATAGGCGCACAGTCTCTCCCAGCCGTCTCCGTTTAGCAGCACATCCGCATTGTTGGAATTATAGACATCCTCCTGCCGGGAAAAGAAGTCACTTAAGGCCACCGCAAAGATATGGCGCAGAATCACCTTTTCGTTTCTCACCGTAAAGAGGGGCACCCCGATCCTGCCGGTGATCATGTCCTCCGGGTTCCGGTAGTAGGTAAAGTCATGGGAACCCAGCCGGGAATAGGTCAGCGAAAAGGCCGCCGCATTTCTGCCCCGTCCCGCACGGCCGGCTCTCTGTACGTAGTTGGCCGGGGAAGGGGGCATGTTCCGAAGATAAATGGTCTCCAGATCCCCCACATCCACACCCAGCTCAAAGGTTGTGGAGCAGCTCAGGGCATTGATCTTCTTGTCTACAAACATCTCCTGGTACTTCTGCTGTTCTTCCCTTCCCAGCTGGGCCGTGTGCTCCCGGATGTGAAGGGGCTCCATCAGGGTGGAACTGTAGAGCCTGGCATAGTGGTTGTTCTCCAGAACCTCCTCATGGGATACCCTCTTTAAATGACCGCTGCACTTGAGGGTGGTGCACAGATTCTTACAGTTGATCATGCTGGTTCTGCCGCAGACATCACAGACGTAAATGGGCACATCCTCCGTTCCGGCCCCGATGGTAAAGCGGTCGGTTGAAAAGTAAAACTGTTCGTTGCCGGCCATGGTCAGGCTTTCCTGCCCCAAAAGCACCTCATCCCAGTACATCTGCAGCAGCTCATTGGCGGAAAATTTATCCAGGTCCAGCACCTGCATGACTCTTAGAAGCCTGCCGTTCATCAGGAGACTGCCGTTTTTTCTGCAGGCTGCCGACCAGCCGGCCAGATGGGGTTTCTTTTTGTCCTTGTCCAGATCCTTTAAGCGCTTCACCCTGGCGGGTCTGGCAGTGTAAAAGATGTATTCCCTCTCGTCATCCGTCAGATCACAGTCTCCCTCCAGGGCCCCGTGATACACGATGTCCATGACCAGCAGGTCAAACAGGGCCTTTACGTCAGAAACGCTCTGGCCGTAAGCTTCAGCCACGCCGGCCATCACATCCTCCGTGTTTCCCCTGTATTCAAACTTAATGATGCCCAGGGAGACCAGGCTGGTGCTTCTGCGGGCATTGACCATCTCGTTAAGTACCGCGATCCAGGCATTCTTCCGGCTGACGGCGGTCAGGTTTTCCATGCCCTTGTCCCCCGGCTCGGCAAAGGTCCGGCAGGAATCAAAGTAGGAGGTCAGGGCCTCCACAAAGTCCTGGATCTCCCAGGGATGGGCGGCCATGTTCCGGCGGTTTTTTTCCACCACGTGCCAGATCCCCCGGCGGCGCAGGAATTCCTTATAGGATGCGGTCATGTAGGAGGCAAAGAAGGCCGCCTCCCCGCGGCTGTCGGAAAAGGACAGGAACTGTCTCTTTTTCTTTACAACCTCCACCTGGGGAGTCTGACGGGAGGAGCCAAACAGACTCTTCTTTCCCCGGGGCAGGATCTTTTTGCTCTTCAACACCCTTTCCGTCTCCGGAAGCTCCTCAAAAAGAGAGGTTCCCAGAACGGCCGTGGCCGCGTCGTAGCTGAGATAGAAGGTGTTGAGACTGCCGGAGTTGCAGCTGGGGCACCGGCCCGCACCCCGGATGTGGGTCTTTCTGGCCCTGCGGACTCTCACATAGTTGTCCATTCCGCAGGTACAGGGCGGATCGTCTTTTAAGCTCTCATGGATCAGGGCCCCGCACTTTGCACACAGAAGATAGTCGTTCTTTCCGATCTGAACACTTTCCTCCTCTTCCTCCTCATCGTCAAAGTCGGTGTCGCGGCTGTCCCGCAGAAGAAAGTATTCGGTATCCGGATCGACAGAGCTGCTGGCAAATTCCAGGCGGCCCGCCGACTCCCGGCCCACCACGGCCATCCGGCCGCAGTCATCACAGACCGCACATTCAAAGACTTTCCACTTTGTGCCCTCCAGTGTCATGGTGCGGTTGCGGTTTAACACCAGTCTTTTATTTTTGCCCAGGGTGATATAGGCGCC